>JAFUTV010000029.1 GCA_017484125.1 Bacilli bacterium | reverse complement strand
TCAACATCAAATTTTCCAATATATACATGGTATGATAATGGAACAATATATTGGTATAGTGAAGCATCTAAAATATATTTAAATAGCAATAGTTCATACATATTTAGAGGTTTAACTAAAGTAACAGAATTAGATTTAAGTTTATTTGATACCTCAAAAGTAACAAATATGAGTTATATGTTAAGTGACTTGAGTAGCTTAACAAGTATAGATTTAAGCCCATTAAAAACATCAAACGTAACAAATATGTATGCTATGTTTCAAGGAATGATTGGTTTAACAAGTCTAGATTTAAGTAAATTTAATACTTCAAAAGTAACTAATATGTCACAAATGTTTGCTGGAATGAGTAGTTTAACAGATTTAGAGTTGAGTTCACTCGATACATCTAGTGTTACTGATATGCATGGTATATTTGCATTAATGACAAATTTGACAAAATTAGATTTAAGTCCATTAGATACTTCAAATGTAACAAATATGGGTGGTATGTTTTCCGGAATGAGTAGTTTAACAAGTCTAGATTTAAGTCCATTAGATATGTCAAGTTTAAATACAGTTTCTGATATTGTTTATATAGGTGGCACTTCTGCTCAAGGACGTGGTATGTTTTATGGAATGAGTAGTTTAACAAGTCTAGATTTAAGTCCGCTCGATACCTCAAATGTAACAAGTATGACTTATATGTTTTATGGAATGAGTAGTTTAACAAGTATAGATTTAAGTCCACTTAATACATCAAATGTAAAAAGCATGTATGGTATGTTTGAAGGAATGAGTGGCTTAACAAGTCTAGATTTAAGTTCATTTGATACTTCTAAAGTTACTAATATGTCAGGAATGTTTAAAAATATGAGAAGCTTAACAAGTCTAAATTTAGGTGATAAATTTGGTACCTCGAGTGTAACAGATATGAGTGGTATGTTTCAAGGAATGAGTGGTTTAACAAGTTTAGATATAAGTTCGTTTAATACAACAAATGTAACAGATATGAGTTATATGTTTTATGGAATGAGTAGTTTAATAAGTCTAGATTTAAGTCCGCTCGATACCTCAAAAGTAGAAAATATGAATGCAATGTTTAATGGAATGAGTAGTTTAACAAGTCTAGATTTAAGTACATTTAATACCTCAAACGTAACAAATATGGGTGGTATGTTTCAAGGAATGAGTGGTTTAACAAGTTTAGATATAAGTTCGTTTAATACAACAAATGTAACAGGTATGAGTTATATGTTTAAAGGAATGAGTGGCTTAACAAGTATAGATTTGAGTGGCTTTGATACAACAAACGTAATAGATATGAGTGGTATGTTTCAAGGAATGAGTGGTTTAACAAGTCTAGATTTAAGTTCATTTAATACTTCAAAAGTAACAAAAATGAATTCTATGTTTAATTTTTTTGGCTATTCGCCCAAGTTAACAAATATAATTTTTGGAGAAAATTTTGATACAACAAACGTAACAAATATGAGTTATATGTTTGAAGGTTTGTACAGTTTAACAAATCTTGATTTGAGTACATTTGATACAACAAAAGTAACAAATATGAGTGGTATGTTTTCGAGAATGAGTAATCTTCAAACAATATATGTAAATCCTACTACGTGGAATATAGATGCAGTAACAACAAGTAATAATATGTTTTTAAACGATGCTGATCTTGTTGGAGGTCAAGGAACAACTTTTGATTCAAATCACATAGACATTGAATATGCAAGAATAGATGGTGGAACATCTAGTCCTGGATATTTAACAGATATTGCCAACATGCCAAGTCAACCATAATATTAATTTGATTGTCAAATAAAAAAATAAGTGTTATAATACTTTTATTAAAGCAATGAAGAAAGAAAAGTAATAAGTATTATTATTTTAAAGAGAGTTAGTTCTAGGCTGTAAGACTAATAAATAATGACTTATGAATCTACTTTCTGAGTGTGATTAATACTCACCGGGTAATACTCGTTATCAATTAGTAAGTGAAAGTAAGGATGGTACCGCATTAATATGCTCCTTTAGGATGTATTAATGTGGTTTTTATTTTAAAAGAAAGGTGATAATTATGAATAATAAAGCAATTACTAAAAGAGATGAAGATTTTGCAAAGTGGTATACTGATGTTGTTCGTGCCGCACATCTTTGTGATTATTCATCAGTAAAAGGATGCATGGTTATTGAACCAAATGGCTATGCAATTTGGGAAAAAATGCAAAGTATTTTAGATAGTAAATTTAAAGAATTAGGTCATGTTAATGTAGCTATGCCAGTTTTAATACCTGAAAATTTATTAAAAAAAGAAGGAGAATTAGTTAATGGTTTTGCTCCAGAAGTAGCATGGGTTACAATGGGTGGAAAAAAAGAATTAGAGGAACGTCTTGCTTTTAGACCTACATCAGAAACATTATTTTGTGATTATTATAAAGATCATATTTCATCTTATCGTGATTTACCAAAATTATATAATCAATGGTGTAATGTAATTAGATGGGAAAAAGAAACTAGACCATTTTTGAGAAGTAGAGAATTTTGGTGGCAAGAAGGACATACTATTCATTCAACTAAAGAAGAAGCTGAAAAAGAAACCAAACAAATGATGGAAGTATATAAATGGTTTCACCATGAAATACTTGCAATACCATCAATTACAGGAATAAAAACAGAAAAAGAAAAATTTGCAGGAGCAGAATATACTCTAACAAATGAAGCATTAATGTATAATGGCGTTGCTCTTCAATCTGGAACAAGTCATTATTTTGGCCAAAAGTTTTCTAAAGCTTATGATGTTAAGTTTTTAAATAAGGATAATAAACTAGATTATGCTTATCAAACTTCTTGGGGAACAACAACAAGAATGATTGGTGGTCTTATAATGGTTCATAGTGATGATTTTGGATTAGTACTTCCACCTAAAATTGCCCCAAAACAAGTAGTTATTATTCCAATTGGTGATGATAATGAAGTTTTAGATTTAGCAAATAAATATAATGAAGAATTAAATAATAATAATATTACTTCATATATTGATTATAGTGATAAATCACCTGGATTTAAGTTTGCTGAAGCAGAAGTTAATGGTATTCCACTTCGTATTGAAATAGGATCTCGTGATTTAAAAGAAAATAAGATTACTTTTGCAAGACGTGACACTAGAGAAAAGATTGTTGAAACAACTAATATAGATATTGTTTCTTATGTTAATAATTTACTTGATAATATTCAATCAAGCATGTATAAAAAGGCTTTAGAAAGAAGAGATAAATTAACTTTTGAAGCTCATAATTTAAAAGAAATGGAAGATATTTTAAATAAACAACCAGGTTTTATACATGCTATGTGGTGTGGAAATGAAGAATGTGAAGCAAAAATCAAGGAAATAAAAGGATGTAAATCTAGACTTATTGATGACTCACTAGATTCAATTGATGATAAGTGTGTGGCTTGTGGACGTGATGCTAAACATCATGTTATTTGGGGGATTCAATATTAATATGAGAGAAGTAAAAATTAATTGTTTTTACAAACATTTTAAAGGAATGATAGTTAAGGTTTTGTTAATTGCTAAAGATAGTGAAGATTTAAGTGAAAAAGTAGTTTATAGTCATGATAATGAAATATGGGTTAGAGATAAAAATGAATTTTTATCTCTTGTTGATAAGAAAAAATATCCTAATATTAAACAAAAATATCGATTTGAAGAGGTAAAAGGAGATAATGATATATGATAGATATTAAATTAATTAGAGAAAACAAAGAGTTAGTTAAAGAAAATATTAAAAAGAAATTTCAAGATGAAAAATTGCCATTAGTAGATGAAGTTTATGAACTTGATATTAAAACAAGAGAAAATCAAACAAAAAATGATCAATTAAAATCAGAAAAAAATAAATTAAGTCAAGAAATTGGAAAATTAATGCAAGCAAAAGAAATTGATAAAGCAAATAGCGTTAAAGAACAAGTAACTAAAATGGCTGAAGAAATAAATAAATTAGAAGAAGAAAAAGAACAATTAGATAAACAAATTAAAGAAAAAATGATGGTTATTCCTCAAATAATTGATGATTCTGTTCCAATTGGAAAAGATGATAGTGAAAATGTTGAAGTACAAAAGTTTGGTGAGCCAATAGTTCCTTCTTATGAAATACCATATCATGCTGATATTATAAATAAATTAAATGGAATGGATAAAGACGCCGCAGGAAGAACATCAGGTGAAGGCTTTTATTATTTAATTGGTGATATAGCAAGACTTCATGAAGCAATGATTGCTTATGCAAGGGATTTTATGATTGAGCATGGATTTACATATGCAATTCCTCCATTTATGATACACTCATCAGTTGTCGAAGGAGTTATGTCATTTCCTGAAATGCAAGCAATGATGTATAAAATTGAAGGTGAAGATTTGTTTTTGATAGGAACATCTGAGCATTCAATGATTGGTAAATTTAAAGATCAAATAATTAAAAAGGAAGATCTTCCAATAACAATGACTTCTTATTCTCCATGTTTTAGAAAAGAAGGTGGAAGTCATGGACTTGAAGAAAGAGGCCTTTATAGAGTTCATCAATTTGAAAAACAAGAAATGATAGTTATATGTGAGCCTAAAGATTCAATGAATTGGTATAATAAAATGTGGAAATTAACTGTTGATATATTTAGAAACTGGGATATACCTGTAAGACAACTTGAATGTTGCTCTGGTGATTTAGCTGATCTTAAAGTTAAAAGTTGTGATATTGAAGCATGGTCTCCAAGACAACAAAAGTATTTTGAAGTAGGTTCTTGTTCAACTTTAGGAGATGCCCAAGCAAGAAGATTAGCAATTCGTTGTAAGGGTGAAAACGGAACTTATTATCTTCATACTTTAAATAATACAGTAGTAGCTTCACCTCGTGGTATGATTGCATTAATAGAAAATAACTATCTTGAAGATGGATCAATAAAAATACCAAAAGTATTACAACCATATATGGGTGGTAAAGAAAAAATAGAAGTAGTAAAAAAATAATAAATACAAGGTATATAACTTTGTATTTTTTTATTTTATTAAAGATTATAATGTTTGTGACAAATTTGTTACAAAAACACTTGAATTTATAATAAAAGTATGTTATAGTAATTTTCATTAAAGAAAAGGGGTTTTGAAATGGAAGAACTAAATATTAATGATATTTTGAAATTTTTTGTTAAAAAAATATGGGTAATTGGTATATTTACTGTTGCTTGTGTTATCCTAGGACTTATATATTCAACATCTATTAAAACACCACTTTATAAGTCTACAACATCAATAATTTTAGCAAGTGATCAAACAATTACACAAAGTGATTTAACTTTATATCAAAAATTAATTAATACTTATACTCAGATAGTTACTAGTAAAAATGTTTTAAATAATACTATTAGTGATTTATATTTAAAAGATTCATATGATGAATTAAAGAAAAAAGTATCTGTATCTGCAGTTACTGATACTGAAATAATTAAAATATCAGTATCTAATGAAGATGCTAATTTAGCTAAAAGAATATCAGATTCTATTGCTGATAATTTTAAAGAAGAAGTTCAAAAAATATATAATTTGACTAATGTATCTATTTTAGATAAAGCTGAAGTTGCTGATGTTCCATATAATTATAATTTAATTAAAGAATTTATTATATATATTTTTGGTGGAATTTTACTTGGAGCTTTATACTTATTTATTAGTTATTATTTTGATAGAAATATTAAATCTAAAGATGAAGTTGAATCTAAAATTAATCTACCAATTATGGGTAGTGTTAGAGATTGTGAAAAAGAAGTTAAAAATGTTACTAATAAAAATGCAATACTTTTATCAAATCATCCAAGAGCTGGTTTTGTTGAAGATATTAAAACTATTAGAACTAATTTAGATTTTGCATCTCTTGATCAAAAGGTAAAAAAAGTACTTGTTACATCATCTATTCCTGGTGAAGGTAAAAGTTTTGTTTCATCAAATTTAGCAATATCTTTTGCTCAAAATAATAAGAAAGTATTACTTATTGATACTGACTTAAGAAAAGGTGTTGTTCATAAGAAATTTAATATTAAAAATATTGGCTTATCTAATTTAATTGTTAAAAATGATATAGATAATATTAATGATTATATAAATAAAACTACTATTGATAATTTAGATGTAATAACAAGAGGTATAGTTCCTCCAAATCCATCAGAATTATTAAATAGTAAAGTATTTAAAAATATATTAGATAAACTAGAGGGTTTATATGATTATATTATCTTGGATGGTACACCAATTACAAATCTTCCAGATTCTTTAATAGTATCAGGACTTTCTGATAAAACATTAATTGTATCTACTATTGGTTATACTCCAATTGATTTATTAGAAAATACTAAGAAATCTTTAGAAAATGTAAATGCACCTCTTGCTGGTATAATAATTAATAGAGTACCAGTTCATAAAGGTGGATATTACTACTCAGCATATAAATATGAATAGTTATATTGATTGCCATAGTCATATTTTATATGGCATTGATGATGGAGCCAAAACAATAGATGCAAGTATTAAAATAATTAAAAATATGATTAATTTAGGTTTTAAAAGTATTGTTTTAACACCACATTATCGTGGAAATTATCTTACAAATAATAAAGAAAAAAAACTTAGATTATTTAATTTAAATGAAGAGTTAAAGAATCAAAATATTGATATTAAATTATATCTAGCTAATGAAGTGAAAATAACATCTAATATATTAGATTTAATTAAAGAAGATGAAATATCACTTTTAGGTAATTATTTATTTTTAGAACTTCCATTTGATACTAAAATATATAATTTAGATAAAATAATATATGAATTACAATCAAATAATATAAATATTATTTTAGTTCATCCTGAAAGATATTCTTATTTTAAAAAAGAAGATTTTGAAAAATTAATAGCTAGTGATGTTTTATTTCAAGTTAATTATGAAAGTATTATTGGAAAATATGGACTAGATAGTAAAAATAAAGTTAAATATTTATATAAAAATAATATGGTATCTTTTGTAGCAAGTGATGTTCACTCATCATCTACAATAATGTTTTCTAAGTTTGATATAATTAAAAAGAAAATTATAAAACTAGTTGGTGAAGAAACGTTTAATGATATCACATATAATAATATTAATAAGATAATTAGTGAATTAAAGAAGTAGAAAATACTTCTTTTTCTTTACATATAATGATTTTTTTCTTGCCTTAGTAGATAATATTATAATATAATAATAATAAGAAAGTAGAGGCATATATATGAAAAACAATAAGAATTTTAAATTAATATTAATAGTAATTGCAATTGCTTTATTATTAGTGGTTGGAACATCATATGCACTTTGGATTTTAACATTTAAACAAAATGGAGATAATGTTTTAACTACAGATTGCTTTAGAATATCTTTTTCTGAAGTAAGTGGAACTGATATTAATTTAACTAATACATATCCAATGACAGATGAAGAAGGTTCACAAACTTCTCCATATCAATTTACAATAAAAAATGTTTGTTCATATATAGCTGATTATGATATAACTTTAGAAGCTATTAATACATCAACTTTATCAGCTGATTATTTAAGATCAAAATTAAATGATAATAATCCTATCACTTTAGGAAGTATTGCAAATAATGAAAATTTAGTACTTCAAAATGCTTCTTATTCTAAGACACTAGGAAGTGGATCATTATTAGAAAATGAAGAAGTATCTTATGATTTAAGATTATGGGTAGATAATGATTCAACTAAAGAGCAATCTGCAAACAAAGAATTTAAGGGAAAAGTTGTAGTTGTTGCCTCAGTTAATAAAGGTAATCACATGATAACATTAAATACTAATGGTGGAAGTATAGCAAACAGTAGACTTTTTGCAAATGTTGGTAAATCTATTGGAAATATACCAACCCCTACAAATGATGAAGGTGAATTCTTAGGATGGTATAGTGATAGTGAATTAACTAATGCCGTAACTTCAGATACAATAGTAACAGAAGAATTAACTAATCTTTATGCTAAATGGCATGCAAATTATGCAATGTTTGATACTGGATCAACAGTCAATTCAAAATGGAAAACATTAGCAAAAGGAAGTAGTGCCTATTCCTATACAGTTGATACATTAATAACATCAATACAAAGAAGTGAAATACTAAATAATACTGAAAACATAATATCAACAACTGATTC
>JAFUTV010000028.1 GCA_017484125.1 Bacilli bacterium | reverse complement strand
TTCTTATAAAGGAGATGCTTATAAGAATGAAGGAACATTTGCAAATTGTACTAATCTTACTACTATTTATGTCGGTGAAAATTGGGATTTATCAAATGTTACAAACGGTGAGTATATTTTTTATAATGCTTCAAATTTAGTAGGGGGAGCAGGTACTGTATATAGTTCTGATCATGTAGATTCATCTTATGGACACATAGATGGTGGAACATCTAGTCCTGGATATTTAACTGATATAGCTGATAAACCAACACCATAGATTGAGTTTTAACTCAATCTTTTTTTATTAAAAAAAGAGTAATTTATTATTACTCTAATTTAATTATTCATCTGATTTTTTAACTTCCATTATAACTGGTAAAATAATAGGTCTTCTTCCTGTTAATTTAGATATAAATGGATGTAATTCTAATATAATTGTATTTCTTAAATCTACATAGTTATATGTATTATTTTGTAAATAATTAGTTACAACATCTGATACTTTTCTTTCTATTGTATTAATTAATTCTGCATTTTCATTTACTAGTACAAATCCTCTTGTTGTTACATTTGGTTTAATTAATAGTTTTCTTTTTAATGGATTAATGTTTAATATTGTAACTAGTATTCCATCTTTACTCATTAATTTTCTATCTTTAATTACAATAGAACCAACATCTCCAATACGTGAACCATCAACATAGACATCACCTGCAGTGATATTACTTCCTTTATGAACACCATTTTGATCCATAATTAAAGTATCACCATTTTTTAATATAAAACAATTTTCTTCTTTAACTCCACATACAGTAGCTGTTTTAACTTGTTCTTTAAGCATTCTATATTCACCATGCATTGGCATAAAATACTCAGGTTCAATTAGTCTAAACATTAATTTTTGTTCTTCTTGTTTTGCATGTCCTGATGTATGAACATCTGATAAATCATTATTTGTAAATACTTTAACGCCCTTTAAATATAATTTATTTATAACACGATTTATTGATGCAGCATTACCTGGAATAGGACTTGATGAAAATACTACTAAATCATCTTGAAGTAGAGATATTTGTTTGTGTGTTCCATTTGCTATTCTTGAAAGAGCAGCAAGTGGTTCACCTTGTGTTCCAGTACATAAAATACAAACTTCATTATGTTTTAAATCTTTAGCTTTATTTGCATCTATAATAATAGTTTTATCTTTAATCATATTATTTTCTAAAGCAATAGCAATGGCATTTTCCATTGAACGACCAAATATAATTATTTTACGATTGTTTTCTTCACAAGCTTCAATTATATGTTTAAGTCTATAAATATTAGACGCAAATGTAGCAATAATAACTCTTCCTAAGTGAGAGGCAATAATATCTGTTAGAGTTTCATCAACGGCACTCTCTGATTTTGAGAAACCTTCAACTAAAGAGTTAGTAGAATCAGACATTAAAAGTTTTACTCCTTCGCTTCCAATTCTTGCCATCTTTTGAATATCAGCACATGGTCCAATTGGAGTTAAATCAAACTTATAATCACCAGTTTCAAATATATTACCATTAGGTGTTTTAAGTAATATAGCATAACTATCTGGAATAGAGTGAGTAGTTCTTATAAATTCAATATTAAAGTATTTAGATTTAATAATATAGTCATTATTAATTGTTATCATATCTTTAAATACAATATTTCTTTCATCTAATTTTTTATTTATTAAATCTATAGCTATTTTTGGTGCATATATTACAGGAATATGAACACTTTGTAAAAGAAATGGTATACCACCTATATGATCTTCATGACCATGAGTAATTACTAATCCTTTAATTTTATCTTCATTTTCTTTAAGAAAAGAAAAATCTTGAATAACATAATCTATACCTAAAAGTTCATCTTCTGGAAACATTACACCACAATCTATTATAAATATCTCATCGTTATGCATAAACATATACATATTTTTACCGACTTCACCTAAGCCACCTAAAGCAGAGATGATTGTCTCATCATTTTTCATAACTAAATTCCTTCTTTCAATAAAAGTCTTAAAATGTAAATTAATTATAACATTTTATTTAATTTTTGTCTAGTCCATGCTATACTTTAATTAAGGTGATAATATATGAAAAAGAATGGTTTTACTTTGGTAGAATTACTTGCTGTAATTGTAATACTAGGAATAATTATAGTTGTTTCAACTACTGCAGTAAGTAGTATAATTAATAATTCAAAAAATGAATTAAATAATAATGCTTTAAAAAATGCTTTAGATGTAGCTATAACATATGCTGAAAAAGAAAAAATATTTATTTCTAATGATTGTGCATTAGATAAAGAAATAACTGAAAGCAATTATAAAAGTATAAGTTATCCAAGTGGATGTAGTGAACAAAGTGTTACAGTTCAAAAACTTATAGATATGGGTTTATTTAATGATGATAGTAATATATTAAAAAAAGATGGTAAAATAATTATTTATAAATATAAACATACTGGAAAAGATGCAATAACAAAAAAAGATAAAGTTTTTTATGATATAAAATCATTTGCTAGTGAAAGTCTAATTAATTAGACTTTTTTCTAACAGAATTTCTAACTTTATCATTAACTCTTTGTACACTTTTTTTAAAAGTATTACTTGTGTTTTTTAATTGTTTTCTTACATTATCATTTGTTTTTTTAACGGTATTTCTTACTTCGGTAGTTGTATTATCAATTTTTTCTTTAGCTATTTCACTTTTCTTCTTTGTTATATCTCCTTTGGAATTTTTATCCATTTTTAATATTATAATAATTGAAAATATTAAATCTATTAAACCAATAATAAATATAATAATTGCAATAGTATATAGTGCTTCAATATTCATTTTATTTAATATTGATTCTATAAAAGGATTAATAAATTCTATTACAGCAATTCCAAGCAATCCAAATGGAATTAATGTTTCTAAAGTTATTCTTCCATGAATACTATATTTATATTCACTTTTAGGATAATTCCATAATTTAATATTTAAAGTTTTTTCTAATAAATATGATGTTAAATATTCTAAAACTGCACAAATAATCATTGAAAGTAAAAATAGTAATAGTATATTATCTTTAAATTGATTTAATAATAAAATCATTAATATTGCTGAAAACCCATATATTGGACAAATTGGACCAACTAAAAAACCACGATTCACTTTTTCTTTACTTATAAATAAAGCAAATAATTCTTCAACAACCCAACCAGCAAAAGATATAATAATAAAAGTTAAAAAATACTTTGTAATTACTTCCATCATAACTATACACCTACTATTAATTTTAATTATTATTTGTATTTTGTCAATATATTTTATTTTTATACAAAAGATACTATAAAATAGTTGATTAAACCATTTATTTTGCAAGTATTATTTGATATAATTATAAATAGGTGATTTATTATGGGATTATTTAGCAATTTAAAAAGTTTATTTTCTAAAAAAAAGGAAATAGAGGAAACAAGTATAGAACTTCCTAGTAATAATGAAGAGAAACTTATTAAAGAAAATACTGATAAAGAAGAAGTAAGTCAAATAAGTGAAGAGGTAATTGAAGATAAATTAGATAATGAAAAAGAATTATCTAATAAAGAAATAGTTGAAGAAAAAAAAGTGATTGAAAAATATGATAAGGGATTAGAAAAATCAAGAAAAGAGTTTGTTTCTAATTTATCTATGCTTGGTATTAAATATAGTAAAGTAAGTGAAGAATATTTTGAAGAATTAGAACAAATACTTATTATGGCAGACATTGGTGTTAATACTGTATTTAAGTTTATGGATGATATTAGATCTAGAGTAAAAAAAGAAAATATTGTTGATACTGCTTATTTAAATGAAGTTATTGTTGATGAATTATTTATAATATATGTTAATGGTGAAAGTTTATCTGATAAAATTAATATGGCTGAAAGTGGTCCAACAGTAATTTTAATGGTTGGTGTTAATGGTGTTGGAAAAACAACTACAATTGGAAAACTTGCAAATAAATATGCTTTAAGTGGAAAAAAAGTAATGGTAATTGCTGGTGATACATTTAGAGCTGGTGCTGTTGAACAACTTAAGATATGGGCAGAAAGAACTAATACAGAGTTTTATGGTAAAGAAGGAATTGATCCAGCCGGAGTTATATACGATGGACTAGAACAAGCTAAAAATAATGGATCAGATATAGTTTTAATTGATACAGCTGGTCGTTTGCAAAATAAAGTTAATTTAATGAAAGAATTAGAAAAAATAAATAAAGTAATTAATAAAATTATTCCTAAAGCTCCACATGAAACATTGCTTGTAATTGATGCATCAACTGGTCAAAATGGTATTTTACAAGCTAAAAGTTTTAAAGAAATAACAAATATTACAGGTATAGTTTTAACTAAAATGGATGGAACTGCTAAAGGTGGTATAGTTTTAGCTATTAAAGAAGAAGTTGGACTTCCTGTTAAATTTATTGGTTTAGGTGAAGGACTTAATGATTTAGAAACATTTGATATAGAAAATTATATTTATGGCTTATTTAAAGATTTAATAAATTAGGGAGGTTTTGATATGAATATATTAGAAAATTTAAAAGAAAAATTATTATTATTAAAAATACAAAAAATGATTATAATGCAAACTAAAGATGAAACTTATTTTAAAAATGCTGCTAATATATTAGATATTATTGATATTTTAAATGAAAAAATGGAATTAGATGGAAATGAAATTGAACATAGAATATCTATTATTAGATATTTAAATGGTTATCAAAAGTTTCAAGAAAAATATTGTTTGTATGAAGCAATAGAACCATTTGGAATTAGCATAACAAACTTTGATACTGAATATGCAAAAAAATATGCAAGAAAGATAGATTGATTATGGATAGAATATATTTAAATGACTTATTTGATTTATATAGAGATTTATTAAGTGAAAAAGAATGTTTAGTATTTATTGATTATTATCAAAATGATTTGTCTTTAAAAGAAATAGCAGAAAATAATAATGTTACTAGAAATGCTATACATAAAAATTTAAAGAATGTTGAAAATAAATTATTAACTTATGAAGAAAAATTAAATCTATATAAGAAAAGAAAACAAATATTAGAATTAATTGATAAAAATGATATAATAGGCATTAAGAAAATTATATAGGAGGGTTTATGAAGGGTAAGATTATTGTTATTGAAGGTAATGATTGCTCTGGTAAGGAAACACAAACACAACTTTTATTACAAAGACTCTTAAGGGAAGGTAAAAAAGTTGAAAGATTTGATTTTCCAGATTATCAAGCACCAACAGGTAAAATAGTTGGTGGACCATATCTTGGCAAAAAAGAAATAACTAGTAGTTACTTTGAAGAAGGAGCAGCTAGTGTTGATCCTAAAGTGGCTTCTTTATATTATGCTGCAGATAGACGTTATGCCCTTCCTAAAATAATGAAATTACTTGATGAAGGATACTATGTAATTTTAGATAGATATGTCGATTCTAATATGGCACATCAAGGTTGTAAAGTTAAAGATAAAGATGAAAGAGAAAAACTATATAAATGGTTTGAAACTTTGGAATATGATTTGTTAGAATTACCAAAACCTAATCTTACTATATTACTTCATATGCCACTTAAAAAAGTGTTAGAGTTGAAAAAAGGAAGACTTTATACAGATGATCATGAATCATCAATTAGTTATTTAAAAATAAGTGAAGAGGCATATTTAGAAATTGCAAAAAGAAATAATCATAAGGTAATTGAATGTTTAGAAAAAGATAAATTAAGAGATATATTAGATATACATGAAGAAATATATAATGTAGTTATCAAGGAGGTATGACAAAATGTTTGACTATTTAGGTGATAAAATTAGTAATGCCATGAAAAATATTCGTGGAATGGGAAAGATTACTGAAGAAAATATTAGTGATGCCATGAAAGAAATAAGAATGGCTTTACTTGAAGCAGATGTAAATTATACAGTTGTTAAAGAATTTACAAATAATGTTAAAGAAAAAGCTTTGGGATTAGACGTTTCAAAAGAAATAAATCCAGATGAATTATTTATTAAAATAGTAAGGGATGAACTTATTTCATTGCTTGGTGAAACTTCTGCTACATTAGAAACTAGTAAAAAGCCAACTATTTTAATGTTAGTTGGTTTACAAGGATCAGGTAAAACAACTACTGCTGGAAAATTAGCATTATATTTAAGAAAAAAACATGCAAAAAACCCAATACTTGTTGCTTGCGATATTTATAGACCAGCAGCAATTGATCAATTAAAAACTATTGGAAAAGAAATACAAGTACCTGTTTTTGAAGAAGGAACTCAAGAAGTAAATAAAACAATTGCTAATGCTTTAGAGTATGCCCGTGAAAATAACAATGATTATATAATTATTGATACTGCTGGGCGTTTACAAATAGATGAAAAATTAATGGATGAACTAAAATCTATTGAAGATAATTTTAAACCTGATGAAGTAATCCTTGTAATTGATGCAATGATGGGACAAGATGCTATTAATGTTATTAATGGCTTTAATAATAAGCTTAATTTAACCGGATGTATTTTAACAAAATTAGATGGTAACACTAAAGGTGGTGTCGCATTATCTGTTAGACATTTAACAAATGTACCAATTAAATTTGTTGGTGATTCAGAAAAAATGGATGGATTAACATCTTTTGATCCAAAAAGAATGGCTGAAAGAATATTGGATATGGGTGATATAATTTCCATTGCTGAAAAAGTTGAAGGAATAGTTGATGAAGAAGAAGCTAAAGAAGAAGCTAGAAAAATGAGAAAAGGCACATATTCTTTAGAGGATTTCTTAAATAATTTAAAACAAATAAAAAAGTTAGGACCTTTAGAAAAAATAATAGGTATGCTTCCACAAGCAAGAAAGATGGGACTTAATAATATAAATATTGATCCTAAACAATTAGCTCATGTTGAGGCAATTATTCTTTCTATGACACCATATGAAAGAGAACATCCTGAAATACTTAAAGCATCTCGTAAACAAAGAATTGCTAATGGTTCAGGAAGAAGTGTTCAAGAAGTTAATGCATTATTAAAACAATTTGAACAAATGAAAGTCATGATGAAGCAAATAAGTAATGGTAATATGAAAATGCCTTTCTAAATATTTTTAAGAAAAAATAAAATTGACTTAATTTTAATTATAAATTATAATAGACATATAAATATTTGTTTAAGAGAAGTAGTTTATTATTAAACTTTTAAGAGAGTTAGTTTCAAAGGCTGTAAGAACTAATAAAGCAAGTATAAATGAAGACACTTAAACTTAAAATATTTGCCTAACCAGCATTATAAGGTAAAAGTTAGATTATGAGTCTATGAAGTAAGATGGCACCACGAAGTAATTCGTTCTTACATGCATAGGCTTTTTATTTTTTGAAGGTTATGGTAGTGGAAAAAAATAAGATGGTAATTATTGAAGGACCTCAAGGAACAGGAAAAACAACTCTTGCAAATTATTTAAGAGATAATATGGCTGAATCTAATTTATATAGATTATCATGTCAACAAGATACATATTTGCAAATAAGTGATGAATTAAGTGAATGTGATAACATTTATGTTAATAATTTAGCAATGGATAATTTTACTTCTTCTTATAATGAAGTCAGAAGAGTATTAAAAATAAAGTAAGGAAGTGTTTTATATGAATAAAATTTATGTTAATGAACTTAAAAATTATATAGATAAGGAAATAATTTTTTCTGGTTTTGTAGATGTTGTAAGAGATAAAAAGTGGGTGCAATTTATTATTCTTAGAGATTCAACTGGAAAAGTACAAGCAACTGTTGAAAAAAGTGTTGAAGAAAATAAGAATATGGTCGATTTAATATCAACAATTACACGTGATAGTGTTATTAAGGTAATTGGAAAAGTTGTCAAAAATGAGGCTGTTAAATTAGGAGGTATAGAAATCATACCTAGTAATATTGAGATACTATCTTTAGCGGAAGAGCTACCTTTTGATTATAATAATTTAGATGGTGTAAATATTGACACAAGATTAGATTATAGATGGCTAGATATGAGAAATGAAAAGAATACTCTTATAAGACAAGTTGAATCAGCATTGACTCAAGGTATGAGAGAATTCTTATATAAGGAAAATTTTACTGAAATACATACACCAAAATTAATTGGTACAGCTTCAGAATCTGGTTCATCGGTATTTGAAGTAAAATATTTTGATCGTTTAGCTTATCTTGCTCAATCACCTCAATTTTATAAGCAAATGGCTTTAGCAGGTGGATTAGATAAAGTTTTTGAAGTTGGACCAGTATTTAGAGCAGAAAATTCTAATACCAATAGACATGCAACTGAATTTACCGGCTTTGATTTAGAATTTGCTCATATAGATAGTTATGAAGATGTAATGAATTTAGAAGAAGATCTTTTAATTGCAGGTCTTACTAAAGTAAAAGAATTATATGGAGATAAAATTAAAGAATTATTTGATATGGATGTAGTTATTCCTACTAAACCATTTCCAAGAATGGATTTACAAGATTTATATAAAGAATTACATGATTTATATAATTATGTAATACCAGAGCATGATATTGGTGATACTAATGCAGAAACTGAAAAGTTAATTTATAAATATGCTATGGAAAAATATAATAGTGAATTTATGTTTGTGACTGGATATGCTGCAACTAAAAGACCTTTTTATCACATGAGAAAAGAAGGCATTTTACAAGGATATGATTTAATTTGGAGAGGGACTGAAATAACTTCAGGGGCACAAAGAGAACATAGATATGATGAACTTGTAAAAAATGCAGAAGAAAAAGGACTAACAAATGATGTTAAATTCTATTTACAATTCTTTAAATATGGATGTCCTGCTCATGGAGGTTTTGGAATAGGACTTGATAGATTAACAATGTTATTATTAGGATTATCTTCATTAAAAGAGACTCAATTTCTATTTAGAGGACCTAATAGATTGGAGCCATAAAATGAAAATAACTATGATAGATGAAGAAAAAATACAATATAATAAACAAGTAAAAAGACTTGAAGTAATAAAAAAAGAAATTGAAGAATTAGAAAGTGATAGTACTGTACAAAAATATTTAAAATTATTAAATACTAAGAAATTTTTAGAAAGTAATAATGAGCAAATGTATATTACAATAAAGCATAATGAATATAGAAATTGTAATCATATTTGGATAAATAATAGAAGTTATTGTATTAAATGTAGATTAAAAAATATATTAGCTCAATATGAATATGTTGATTATTATGGACTTAGTTTTGATGAAAAAATATGTATGGACTATATTTTGTACAATAGTTTAGGTAATGATAGAAGTATTAGCTTAAATGTTAATTGTGATATTGCTTTAGCAAATGAAATATATGATATAATAGCAAAAAGTAATGAAAATAAAAGTGATGAAGAAATATGTGCATATTTTAAAAAAATATTAGTAGATAAAACAAATCCTTTGAGTTTATCTAGAAAAAAATAATAGAAAGGATGATAATAATGGATTTATGTGATGTTTTTAAAACAAAAAAAATAGGTGATAAGATAGAATTAGAAGGTTGGATAAGAAATAATCGAGATCAAAAAGAATTTGGATTTATTGATTTTTATGATGGAACAACTTTTGATACTTTACAAATAGTATATACTAATGAATTATCTAATTTTGATGAAGTATGTCATATGCTTATGGGATCTGCTATAAAAGTAGTAGGAACATTAGTTGAATCAAATGGTAAACAAGAATATGAATTAAAACCTGATAAAATAGAACTAGTTGGAGAATGTCTTGGAGATTATCCACTACAAGCTAAAGGAAGACCAACAAGAGAATTTTTAAGAGAAATAGCTTATCTTAGACCTAGAACTAAAACTTTCCAAGCTGTATTTAAAATAAGAAGTTTAGCAGCTCAAGCTATTCATGAATATTTTCAAAGTCATAATTATGTTTATGTTCATACACCACTTATTACAACAACAGATTGTGAAGGATCAGATCAAATGTTTAAAATAACAACACTTGATATGGCAAATGTTCCAAAAGATAGTGATGGAAATGTTGATTATTCAAAAGATTTATTTAATAAACAAACATATATTACTGGTTCTGGGCAGCTTCATGGTGAAGCTTTTGCAATGGCATTTAAGAAAATATATACTTTTGGGCCAACATTTAGAACTGAAAACTCAAATACTAAAACACATGCAAACGAGTTTTGGATGATTGAACCAGAAATTGCTTTTTGCGATTTAAATGGTTTAATGGACATTGAAGAAGAAATGTTAAAATATGTTGTTAAGTATGTATTGGATAAAGCACCAACTGAAATAGATTTTTGTGATAAATTTATTCAAAATGGACTAAAAGAAAAATTAGAAAAATTAGTAAATTCTAATTTTGTTAGAATTACTCATAAAGAAGCCATTGATATATTACTTAAAGCAAATCAAAAGTGGGAATTTACACCAAATTATGATAGTGATATAGCAAAAGAGCATGAAAAATACATTACTGAATATTATAATGCTCCAGTATTTATTACTAATTGGCCAAAAGATATTAAGGCATGGTATATGAAAGTTAATGATGATAATAAAACTTGTGCAGCTGTTGATCTTGAAGTGCCTGGAGCTGGTGAATTAATGGGTGGTTCACAAAGAGAAATTGATATGGATATTTTAATGCAAAGAATAAAGGAAAATAATGTTGATGCATCTGTTATTGATTGGTATTTAAATTTAAGAAAATTTGGTGGATGCTATCACTCAGGATTTGGTATGGGATTTGAAAGATTAATAATTTATCTAACAGGTATTGAAAATATTAGAGATGTTATTCCATTCCCAAGAACACCAGGAAGTTGTGAATATTAGAATGATTTTATATCATTCTTTTTTATGTATTTTGTTTTTATAGCAAAAATGTTATAATTATATGGTAGAGTCTAACTAAATAATAAAGGTTGTGAAATAAAGTGAAAAATATATTTAAAAACTCATTATTTACTTTTATTCTTGGAGCATTTATTTTTGGTGGAATTACTTTTGGTTTCGCTTATTCACTAAGTGCTGATGAAATAGACTTTACTCCCAAAAACAATACATGGAAAGTTGAAGATGTTAAAAATGCAATTGATGATATACATGAAAAGTATATAAATATTATAAATTCTTCAGTTGATGTTATTTATGTATGTTCTGGAACTAATTCTTGTACTGGAACAAATTTAGAAGTAAACAAAGCTTATTTTTGTGTGGTAAATACAAGAAATTATAATGGCATTCAAACTATAACTGGAGCTAATGTATTATATAATCAAGAATATGGTGCTTATCTTGATTATAAATATTCTACATATAGATCATTTATTATTCCAACACAGGCAAGTGTCACTTTTAAAGTAAGTAATGCAAATGGAATGGAAGTATCATGTTATCATCTAGTTAATATATATAAATAATATAGGTGTGTGATTTTAATGAAAAAAATAATTAAAAATCCTTTTATAACCTTTATTTTAGGTGGCACTATTTTTAGTTCAATAATTGGAGTTAGTGCCTATGTTTTATTAGCAAATAACATTGGATTTAACCCAGTTGATACTACATGGAATGTAAATGATGTAGATGAAGCATTAAATGATTTATATGATTCATATACTACTTTAACCTCACCAAAAGTTGAAGTAGTATCGGTTTGCTCTGTGGAAAGTTCCACAATTAAATCTTGTTCAGGAACATTAGAAGTTGATAAATACTATTTATGTGTGGTAAATACAAGAAACTATAATGGAACACAAACTATAACTGGCGCTCAAGTATTGTTAAATCAAGAAAACGGTGCTTATCTTGATTATAAATATACAACTTATAGATCTTTTATTAAACCAACTCAAACAAATGTTACTTTTTCTATATCAAATGGAAGGGGAATTGGTGTAGTTTGTTATTATATAAATAGTGGCATTTAATTATAGATGATTATTATAATCATTCTTTTTTATTAATTACGTTGCACCATTAAAAATTTGGTGTATAATACTTAAAAAGAAAGGTAATAACTATGAAAATAATAAAATATACAAAGTTAAAAAATAATAAATATAAAGTATTACTGGATAATAGTGAAGAACTTACTTTATATGATGATGTCATCTTAAATAATGATTTATTAATTAACAAAGAAATAAAAAATATTAATAATATTTTAAAAGAAAATTCTTATTATGATGCATATTTTTTAGGACTTAAAATGTTAGAAAAGAAGTTAAGAACAAAAAAAGAATTAAGAGATTATTTAATAAAAAAATATGATAAAGATATTGTTGATAAAGCAATGGAAAAAATAGTTGAATCCGGATATTTAAATGATGAATTATATGTAAAATCATATATTCATGATCAAATTATTTTAACTAATAATGGATATTATAAAATATTAAGAGATTTAAAAAATAAAGATATAAATGAAGAATTAATTATTAATTATTTAAATGAAATAGAAAGTAGTATTTGGTTAGATAAAATTAATAAAATAGTATCTAAAAAAATAAATAATAATAGTAAATATAGTGCATCTTATTTAAAAGAAAAATTATTATATGATTTAAGTAATTTAGGGTATAAAAAAGAAGATATTTATAGTGTAATAAGTAACTATGAAATTAAAGATAATAATGATATATTACAAAAAACATATAATAGTTTATACTTTAAATTAAGTAAAAAATATAGTGGTAAAGAATTAAATTTACAATTACTTAATAAACTAATGGCTAAAGGATTTAATTATAGCGAAGTAAAAAACATACTTAAATAGTATGCAAATTTGATTTTTTAAACTTTTTGTGGTAATATATTAACCCATAAAAGAGGGGGCTATATGAAATCAATAAATATTTCAAAAAGAAAGTTTGAAAATTTAAAACAACTTGAATTACCAAAAGAAGTAGTGTCTACTGAAGCAAGCTTTTATAGATTTAATTATTTAGGAAAAATTAAAGTATTTAAAAGTCTTCATAAAACAAGTGGTCCAATATTTGCAAATAAACTATTTACTTTAGAAATGTTAAATGAATATCAAGAAATACTTCCAAATAGCTTTGTTATACCTGAATCTTTAGTATCTGTTGATAAAGAATTAAGGGGATTTTCTCTTCCTTTTATCAAGGGATATAATTTTGAGGTATTTCTTAAAAATCCTAAAATAAGTAATAAAGTTAAAATACACTTTATGAAAAAAATAGGTGATATATTAGAACAATTATCTCATATAAGAAATAATTCTGCTTTAGATTGCATTTATATAAATGATTTACATGCCTCAAATTTTATTGCAGATGTTAAAAATGATGAATTAAAAGTTGTAGATATTGATAGTTCAAGAATATGTGATTCTAAACCTTTTCCAGCAAGATATTTAACTCCTCTTAGTTTACTCAATAAAGCCCCTGGAAATAGTAAATATGAAATATATCAAAAAGTAAGTGAAGAACAATTAAATTCATCAATATTAGATATGATGACATATGATAATTATGAAGATTATTACTGCATGTATAATCATTATAGAAATCAATTAGGATATATTAATTCAAATCAAGATTCTGATTTATATTGTTATATAATATTATTTTTAAATTTCTTATATGGGTCAAATGTGGGGTCATTTTCTTTAGAGGAATTCTATAATTATATGTATTATTTAGAAAAATTAAATATAGATAGAAATCTTCTTAATGCAATATACTTAATTGTTACTTCTGCGCCAAATGAAAATATTGAAGAATATTTAGATACATTAAGTGATGAACAAATAAAAAAATCACATAAAGATAACTACATAAAATATAAAAAATTAAGTAAATAAAAGAAGTGATACTATGAATATTAATGAAAAAATAGAGTTATTAAAAAAAGGTAATAAAGATTTTTCTTTAACATTTGATGAAGAAAGAATACTTATTGATTGTATTAGAAGAAATAAAAGTAAAAATGATATAATCAATGGCTTTTTAATGAAATTAAAAGATTCTAATCCATTGTTTTGTTATAAAATTATTTATGATAATGATTTATATATAAGTGAAGCATTAAATATTTTTAATAAATATTTATCTGTAAATGATTTAAGTTTAGATATGGTAAGTAATTTATTATATAAAACTACTTATGGTAAAGATATAATAACTAGTAATATCAATTATTTTTTTAAATGGGATGAATATCTTAAGGTAATAAGTGTTTATTATTTATCTAATTATAGAGATAATAAAGATATAGTTAGTTATATTTCTAAATATAATGATTTACATATAAGATATAGTTTTATGAAAATATTAATTACGTATTTTATTTCTTTAGTTGATGATATTTATGATGATATAGAAAAATATGTAATATATTTAGATAATGATAAATCTTATCTAATGAACATTGATGAAATATGTGATTTAGCTATTTCTTTGTTTGAAAATAATGATATAACTAATTATAAGAAACTTAAAGATTTTATTATCAAAAATTATAATTATAATAAATTAGCATCTAGATTATTAACACTTGATAATGAAACATATATGAGTAGTGAATTAAATAAAAAGAAAATAAATGAATTTTTATCAGATATTAATACATTTTATGAAACAAGTATGGATTATCGTTTATATATATATGATCATTATAGTAGATATCTATCTGAGAAAATAGTTATGGATTTACAAAGTAGATTAAAATATTTTGATGTTGATAATTATTATTTTTCAAATAGAGCTTTGGAAAATGTATATGAAAAGGGGCTTGGAAGAAAACTTGAAGAATATGTTGATAAATATTTATCTTTATCAACAAGTGATTCATATGAAAAATTTAGTCCTGGGACAACCGCAAGTGCATATAGAATAGGAGATTATGTTTTTAAATTATCTAAAATGAAATGGTCTTATGAAGATGTGATTTGTCCTAATTTGTATTTAATAGCAAAAAATTTAGAAGAAGATTTTGTAAGAGATCAAAAAGGACGAGTAATTGCTGGTATTGAAGTTCAAAAATACTATAGTAAATCTCCTAAAGATGTTGGATATAAATACTTTGTTTTATGGAGAAATCAATTAAATGAATTAGGTTATTATATTACAGATTCTCTAATAAATGGATCTTATGGAGATAATTCAGTGTTACTTGATAGTTATTTAGAAGCAGACATAGATAATCCAAATATGGTTCCAGATTGGTTTAAAGAAGTACCACTAGTTTTAATAGATAGGGATAGAATATATAAAATAGAAAATAAAAAACCAAAGCAATTAAAATTACATATATAAAAAGAATGCTTATTTATTAGCATTCTTTTTTGTAGTTCTCGCTTCTCTTGCAGATGTAACAACTTTTTTACCATCAATTGTAGTTTTTATTAAGTTTGGTTTTTGTTTTGATTTAGTTGCATTTAAAGCATGACTTCTTAAATTAACAGTTAAAGGTTTTTTGTTAGTAACTTTTTTTGCCATATTTAACCCTCCTAATCTCTCATCACTTAAAAATATTAACATATTAAAGGTGTAAAGTCAATCAAAATCATGATATAATTAATAGTAGGTGATATTAAAGTGAAGCCAGAAATTGAAAATATTTTACAAAAAATTGAAGATAATGGTTTTGAGGCATACGTTATTGGTGGATATGTTAGAGATAAACTTCTTGGTATTGAATCATTTGATGTTGATATTGTAACAAATGCTTTACCAAAAGATTTAATTAATATATTTAATGTGAATTCTAGAAGAACAACTTTATATGGAACTATGAAATTATTATCAGATAGGTATAGATTTGATATTGCTACATATAGAAAAGAATTATCTTATTTAGGTAGAAAGCCAGAAACTATTGAATATATTCAAGATTTAAAAGAAGATATATTAAGAAGAGACTTTACTATTAATACTATTGCCATGAATAAAAATGGGATAATAATAGATTATTTAGGAGCTATTAAAGACTTACAAAATAAAGTTATTAAATGCGTTGGTGATCCTAATACTAAATTTAAAGAAGATCCTTTAAGAATTTTAAGAGCAATTAGATTTAGTATTATTTTAGATTTTACTTTAGATAATATTTTAATGAATTCTTTAAAAAAGAATATTGATTTAATTAAATCTTTACCAAGTACTAGAGTTAAAGAAGAATTAAGTAGAATATTAGTTAGTAAAAATGTTATTTCAGGTTTGGATTTTATGAAAAAATTAAATGTATTAAAGCTACTTAATATTTCTTATGATAATATAGTTTATGTTGATGATTTACTTGGAATGTATGCTCAACTTAATTTAGATGATAACTATCCATTTACTAAGGAAGAAAAAAGAAATATTGAAATAGTAAAAGCAATTGTAAAATCTAAAAAGATTAATAACATTACTTTATTTAATTATGGACTTTACTTATCTATAGTTGCTGGTAAAATAATGCAAATAGATCCTGAAGAAATAATAACTATTAATAATAATTTACCAATAAAAGAAAAAAAGGATTTAAAAATAAGTTATAATGATATTGTAACTATCTTAAATATTAATTCAACTATTGTAAAAAATATTATGAATGATATAATAAATAAAGTTCTATTAAATGAGTTAAATAATGATAAAGAAGAATTAATATTATATATTATTAATCATAAAAAGGAGTATATATAATGGATTATAAGTTATTAAATGATAAAAATTTAGTTATTTCATCTAGTATTATTAAATATATCGATAAAAGTATGACTTTAAATGAATTTTTAGTTTTAATGTATTTTATTAATAATATGGATGATTTATTTGATGCAAAAAAAATAAGTGATTTGTTAAACATTTCTTTAGAGGATGTTCTTGAGGCATTTAATAACTTAATTAATAGAGAATATATTGATTTAATTCAAGGAAAAGATGATGAAAATAGATTAATTGATAAAATTTCTTTAGAAAAATTGTATCAAAAAGTTATTACTAATTTAAATGAGGAAGTATCTTTAGAAAATAAAGAAGATATATATGATTTAATTGCTAAAAAGTTTGATAGAAAATTAACTCCAATTGATTTAGAAATAATAAATGCATGGCATGATATACAAACACCTGAAGATTTAATAAAAGGAGCTTTAGATGAGGCTATATATAATGGTAATAAAACAATTAAATATATGGATCAAAAAATATATGAATGGAATAAATTAGGTTTTAAATCCATGAAGGATGTCGAAAATCATTTAAGTACTAAAGATAATAACAATCAAGAAGAACTATTTGATTATGATTGGTTAGATGATGATGAATAATGAAATATTAGATAAGTTAAATATAATGATTAAAAATCCTAAATGTGAACTTAATTATTCAAAAGATTATGAATTATTAATAGCTACAGTATTATCTGCACAATGCACTGATAAAAGAGTAAATATTGTAACTAAAAAATTATGGGAAAAATATGATATTTTTTCTTTAGCAAATGCTAGTATTAGTGATATAGAAGAAATAATTAAACCTTGTGGAACTTATACAAGAAAATCAGTATATATAAAAAGTATTGCTACAAGCTTAGTTAATGATTTTAATGGTATTGTTCCAAATGATAGAAACTATTTAGAAAAATTACCTGGTGTTGGTCATAAAACTTGTAATGTCGTGTTATCTAATATTTATAATGAAGATTTAATAGCTGTAGATACTCATGTTACAAGAGTGTCAAAAAGATTAGGATGGGCTAGTAAAAATGATGATGTTTTAAAAATAGAAAAGAAATTAATGAAAATTATTCCTAAAAATGAATGGACTAGGCGTCATCACCAATTAGTATTATTTGGAAGATATATATGTAAAGCAATTAATCCAAATTGTGAAAATTGTTTGTTAAAAGAATATTGTAAATATTATAAGAAGGAAAATAAATTATGAAAAAAATTGTAACAGATATTAAAAATCATATTTATTTATATGAAAGTGATATAAAATTAAAAAAAGTAAAGAAAAATATTGAGGGATTAGTTGTAAGAGTTTATAAAGATAAAGTATTTTCTAAATATTTAGGCTTTGGTGGTGCAATCACTGAAAGCAGTGCTTATAATTATTCTTTACTTAGTGATGATATAAAAAAAGATTTTATTAATGCTTATTTTTCTAAAGAAGGATTAAATTATAAATATGGAAGAATTTCAATAGGTAGTTGTGATTTTTCTTTGAAATCATATGAATATTCTAAGAAAAAAGACTTAAGAGATTTTAGTATAAGTCATGATAATGAATATATTATTCCCTTACTTAAAGATATATATAATATAAAAGATATTGATTTATTAGCTAGTCCATGGAGTCCACCAAAAATGTATAAGAATTCTTTGTTTCTAATACTTGGTGGTAAATTAAAAAAGAAGTATTATTCAAATTATGCTAAATATTTAAAATTGTTTATTGATGAATATAAAAGATTAGGGTTTAATATCAAATATTTAACTATTCAAAATGAACCATTGGCAATACAAATATGGGAATCTTGTATATTTAATTTAGAAGAACAAAAAGATTTTATTTATAATTATATGGTAAAAGAATTAAATGATATTGATACAAGTATTTTACTTTGGGATCATAATAAAGAAGATTTATATCATGTATGTAATTATTTATATGAAAATAATGAAAAGGTTAAGGGTATTGCTTTCCATTGGTATTCAGGAAGTCATTTTAATAATTTAAATATGATTAAACAAGATTATCCAAATATGCTACTTGTAAATAGTGAAACATGCTGCGGATATAGTTTATATAATGAACAAGAGTGGGTTAATGATGCCATTAATTATATAACAGATATTATATCTGATATTAATAATGGATTAAACATTTATTTTGATTGGAATATTTTATTAGATTATAATGGTGGGCCAAATCATAAAAAAAATTATTGTAAAAGTCCAATAATATTAAATGAAGAAAAAAATAATTTTATTAAAACGCCAATATATTATTATTTATATCATATTACTAGGTTAGAAGAAAATAGTGATATTATTTATAATAGTTCTTATGCTAAAGAATTATTAATTGTATCATCTAAAAAAGATAATAAGATGATAATTACTATTTTAAATCCTACAGATAGAGATTTTGAATATAATTTAATTATTGATGATTTGTATGTAAAGGATATTATCCATTCTAAAAATATTATTACTTATGAAAAAGATATATAAAAAATAAGTCATGATGATGACTTATTTTTTTATTATCTATTATAGAATTCTACTACTAGAGATTCATTAATTTCTTGATTTAATTCACTTCTTTCAGGTAATCTTAGATATTTTCCTGTTAGTTTATTTTTATCAAATTCAACAAATTTAGGTGTACCTAAAGATGCTTCAACAGCTTCTTTAATAGCAGGATGATCAAGAGATTGTTCTTTAACAGTTATAATATCTCCTGGTTTACATTGATATGATGGAATATCAACTTTAATATTATTAACGCAGATATGTCCATGATTAACAATTTGTCTTGCAGCTCTTCTTGTTTTAGCCATTCCAAGTCTATAAACAATGTTATCAAGTCTTGATTCAAGTAAACATAAGAAGTTTTCACCAGTTATACCGTTCATCTTAGCAGCTTTATCAAAAGTTTTTCTAAATTGTTTTTCTGATAATCCATACATAAATCTTATTTTTTGTTTTTCTTGTAATTGGACTGAATATTCACTTGGTTTTCTTTTTCTATCGTTTCCATGAATACCAGGTGCATAAGGTTTTCTAGCAAGTTCTTTTCCAGTTTCAAGTGTAGAAAAACCTAAATGTCTTGATTTTTTGTATGCTGGTCCTGTATATCTTGACATAAGTAATTTCTCCTTTCTAATTGTATTTGCTACTTTAAAAGGATGTTTATTAATTAATAGGGGAGTTTATCTGATACTTTCACATAGGAGGCAGGTCCTAGTTACTTATTTGCAATAAATTGCGATAAACACATCTATTTCTTACATAAACACTGCCAAATTAAGTTGCAATAATAATTATACTATAAAATAATGATATGTCAATATTAAGTAAATAATTATTGTTTTATAAAATATGATTGATTTTTGTATACTTTTAATTAAGACATAATAGATTAAAGTGTCAAATAATATGTTAAATGCCTAGAATTTAGGCATTTTTTATGTTATAGTAAATTATGGTGAATGCTATGGCAAAGACAGATTATAATGAGAAAAGTATTAAAATATTAGAGGGACTTGATGCTGTTAGAAAAAGACCAGGTATGTATATTGGCTCTACAGACAAAAGAGGTATGCATCATTTGGTTTGGGAAATTGTTGATAATGGTATAGATGAAGTTATTAATGGTTATGGAAATTATATTAAAATTATTTTAGAGAAAGATGGCTCTATTACTATTGCCGATAACGGGCGTGGTGTTCCAATTGGAATGCATGAAAGTGGAAAATCTACACCTGAAGTTATTTATACAATTTTACATGCTGGTGGAAAATTTGAAGAAGGCGGATATAAAGTGTCTGGTGGTCTTCATGGAGTTGGTGGATCAGTTGTTAATGCACTATCTTCATGGATGACAGTAACAATATCACGTGAAGGAAAGATTTGCCAAATTAAATTTAAGGATGGTGGAAAAGTAGCATCTCCTTTAAAAGAAATAGGTAAAACTAATAAAACAGGTACTATTGTTCAATTTATGCCGGATAAAGAAATATTTAAAAATTGCAGTTTTTCTTTTACTACTATTTCTGAAAGAATGCAAGAAAGTGCATTTTTAAATCCAAATTTAACTATTGAAGTTATTGATGTTGAAGATAATTTAAATGCTAAATATCATTATGAAACAGGTCTTACTGCTTTTGTTGAATATATAAATGAAAATCAAACACCAATTAATAAAGTTGCTCAATTTAATGCTATAAAAAATAGAATAGATGTATCTATTGCTATGCAATATAGTGATTCTTATAATGAAAATATTATGTCATTTGTTAATGATGTAAAAACAAGCGATGGAGGTACACATGAAGTAGGATTTAAAACAGGTCTTACTAAAGCATTTAATGAATATGCAAAAGCAAATAATGTTATTAAGGGAAGTTCTTCTTTAGATGGATCTGATCTTAGAGAAGGATTAACAGCAATTATTAGTGTTAGAATTCCTGAGGACATTTTACAATTTGAAGGTCAAACAAAAGGAAAATTAGGAACACCAGAAGCTAAAAGTGCTGTAGAACAAGTAATTTATGAAAATTTAAAATTTTATTTAGAAGAGAATCAAACAATAGCGAAAACTATTTTAGAAAAGGCAGATAAATCACGTCAGGCAAGAGAGGCAGCAAGAAAAGCTAGAGAAAGTGTAAGAAAAGGTGATAAATCTAAAAATAATCGTGAAAGAATAATATCAGAAAAGCTTGCTAAAGCAACATCAAAAGAATATTCTAAAAATGAGTTGTTCTTAGTTGAGGGTGATTCTGCAGGTGGTTCAGCTAAGAGTTATAGAGATAGAGAGCATCAAGCAATACTTCCACTTCGTGGTAAAGTATTAAATACAGAAAAAGCAAGTGCTAACGATATTGAAAATAATGCCGAACTTCGACTTATTGAATATGCTATTGGTGCTGGACTAGGACAGGATTTTGATCCAAAGGAATCTAATTATGGAAAAGTAATAATAATGACAGATGCAGATGTTGATGGTAGTCATATTCAAATACTTTTAATAACATTCTTTTATAAATTTATGCGTCCATTAATTGAAGAAGGTATGCTTTATATTGCAACACCTCCACTTTATTCAATTGAAACTGGTGCAAAGGGTGTTAAAGAATATATTGCAACTGATGATGAACTAGAAGAAAGAAAGAAAACATTGAAAGGAAATTATAAATTACAAAGATTTAAAGGTTTAGGTGAAATGAATGCTGATGAACTTTATGACACTACTATGTCACCTAAAAATAGAAGATTAATTAGAGTAAGCTTAACAGATGCAGCTCTTGCTGAGAAAAGAATTCATACACTTATGGGAGATGAAGTTGCTCCAAGAAAAGCATGGATAAATGAAAATGTTGATTTTACTTTAGAAGATGATTTTAGAAAATAAGAAAAGGTGTGATAAAATGCCAAGAAGAAGTAAAGAAACTGAAGAAATAATTGAAAAGATTGAGGAATTTGCACTTGATGAAATAATGGAAATAGGATTTGGAAGATATTCCAAAGAAATAATTCAAGAACGTGCTTTACCAGATGTAAGAGATGGACTTAAGCCAGTTCAAAGAAGAATATTATTTGCTATGAAAAAAAGTGGATATACTTATGATAAACCTTATAGAAAAAGTGCAAAAGCAGTCGGTGAAATAATGGGTAATTATCATCCACATGGTGATTCATCAATATATGATGCCTTAATTCGTCTTTCTCAACCTTGGAAGATGCGTGAAGTGTTTATTGATATTCATGGTAATAATGGTTCAATTGATGGTGACGGACCAGCTGCAATGCGTTATACAGAAGCGCGACTTTCAAAAATTGCAGAAACAATGCTTGAATCAATAAATAAAAATACAGTAGAAATGACATATAATTTTGATGATACTGAACTTGAACCTACAGTACTTCCAGCAAGATTTCCAAACTTGTTAGTAAACGGTTCTACTGGTATTAGTGCCGGATATGCAACTGATATTCCAACTCATAACTTATCTGAAGTAATTGATGCAACAATTAAAAGAATAGAAAGTCCTAATTGTCGACTTGATACAATTATGGATATAATACCTGGGCCAGATTTTCCAACAGGTGGAGTTATTGAAGGAAAACAAGAATTAATTAATGCATATACTACTGGTAAAGGAAAAGTAGTTTTAAAAGCAGATTGTGAAATTGTTAATGAAAAAGGAAAAAATCAAATAATAGTTAAATCTATTCCATATGATTTAGTAAAAGAACAATTAATTAAGAAAATAATAGATATTAAATTAGATAAAAAAGTGGATGGTATTAATGATGTAATTGATGAATCTGACTTTGAAAATATGGCTAGAATAGTAATAGACTTAAAACGTGAAGCGGATGCTAATTTAATACTTAATTATTTGTATAAAAATACTGATTTACAAGTTAACTATAATTTTAATATGGTTGCCATTGTAAATAGAAGACCTAAATATGTAGGTATTTTAGATATACTGGATGCTTTTATTGAACATCAAAAAGATGTTATAACAAGAAGAACACAATTTGATTTAAATGCCGCTAAAGATCAATTACATATTTTAGAGGGATTAGTTAAAGCTATATCTATTTTAGATGAAGTTATTAAAGTTATTAGAGCATCTAAAAATAAGAGTGATGCTATAGATAACTTAGTGAAGGAATTTGATTTTACTGAACTTCAAGCTAAGGCAATTGTAGAGTTACAACTTTATAGATTAACTAATACAGATGTTGTTGAACTTCAAGAAAAAATGGAAGAATTAAAGCAAAAAATAAAAGTATGGGAACAAATACTTAGCAATGAAGATGCATTAAAACATGTTATGATTACTGAACTTCGCTTAATTAAAAAGGAATATGGAAATCCTCGTCGAACAATTATTAAAGATGAAGTGACTGAAATAAAATTAGATATGAAAGCAATGATTCAAAAAGAAGATGTTATTGTCTTAACAACTAATGAAGGATATATTAAAAGAGTATCTAAAAAAGCATATGCAGCAAATAATAGTGAAGCTCCTACACTTAAGCCAGGAGATTATGTAACTGATATATTTACTGTATCAACTTTAGATAATATTTTAATGTTTACAAACCTTGGTAATTATTTATTTATTCCAGTTCATATTTTACAAGAAACTAAGTGGAAAGAACTAGGAAAACATGTTAATAATATTATTGGTGGATTACAACCTGATGAAAAAATAATTAAAACTATTGTTTTAGATGATGAAAATAGTGATATAACATTATTTACAAAGAACGGATTAGTAAAGAAAACAATACTTAAAGATTTTATTGTATCAAGATACTCTAAAGCTATGACAGCATTTAAATTAAAAGGAAATGATGAATTAGTAAGCGTTGAAAGAACAAAAGAAAAAGCATTATTTATTACAAAATCAGGTAAATATTTAAATATTAATAGTGATGAAATATCTATAGTTGGTCCAAAAGCATCTGGTGTTAAGGGAATAGGGTTAAGTGATGATTTGTTAGTTAGTGGATTAACATATAACATGGATGACGAATATATTACTATAATAACGGATAAGAAAACTGCAAAAAGAGTTAGAATATCTGATTTAGAAATACATACTAGAGCTAAAAAAGGATCAAATATAATGAAAAAAGTAAAATCTACTGATTATAAAATATTAAATTCTTTTGTAACTAATTCTAAAGATACAATACTTTTAAATATAGATTCAAATTTAGAGGAATTAAAAAATAGTGATATTGCTATCATGGATACTATTTCAACCGGATCAACAATTAGTAAGAAAAATATTATTTCATCTTTATTAGAACCAAACATGATTGATTATACAAATAAAGTAAATAATAAAAATAATAAAGAAGTAGTTGAAACAATTGACAAAGAAGAAAAAATACAAGAAGTAATTAAAGAACCAGTTCAAACCAGTTTAGATGACTTCTATCAAGATTTTAAATTATAAAATAATAAATCACCTATATAATTCATAAGATATATTAGGTGATTTTATTATGGATAAAAAAGAATCTTTTAAAGTATTTGCCAAAAAACATCCAGAGTTAATTACATATTTAAATAATCATTCCAATATGTCTTGGCAAAAACTATATGAAATATATGACATATATGGAGAAGATGAAAGCACATGGGAACCATATTTTACTAAAAGTAATACTAATATAAGCGATGTATTAAGTAATATTGATACTTCAAAAATGCAAGAGCATATTAAAACAGCTCAAAAAGCTTTAGGCTTACTTCAAGATTTAACATCTAAAGGAGCAGATAATATAAATAGTATTAAAGGTCCAACTATTCCAAGACCATTAACGAAATTTTTTGGTGATTAATTATGACGATAAATACTCAAATGAAAATATTAAATACTAAGAATTATTATCAATATTTAAAAGAAAATTCTAATTGGTTTAAAGAATTAAGTAGAGATGATAATAATATTTATAAGTTTATAGAATTTACTAAAGATAAGTATAAATTAAGGGCAACTGATAAATTATCAAATGCCATTGATAGTATTGACTTGATATCAAATGTGTTAAGTGTGTTAAAATAATGTAAATTATTATTGACTATTAAAGTTTTGTTGTTATATAATTTATTCAAGAATAGGAGAATGATTTATGAAGAAAATTAACTTTAATAAGAAAGGATTTACATTAATAGAACTTTTGGCAGTTATTGTAATATTAGCACTACTTGTACTTGTTGCTACACCTGCGGTTGCAAATATTATTCAAAATTCTCAAAGAAATAGTTTTAAGAGTGAAGCTATTGGAATGGCAAGAAATTTAGAAACAGCATTTACAGAAAAATCTGCTAAGAGTATTGATTCTACTACAACAAGTAATTTTGGAAATGCAAAAGTATATAAGGTAAAAATAGGTGACAAATACTATACTTATTTATGTATGAGATTACAAGATTTAGTAGATGAACAATATACTACAAAAAATTTAGGAACTGGTTATGGTGGATATATTCAAATGTGGGTACCTGATTCAGGATCTCCAATAACTTATGTAAATGTTTCTAACGGAAGATATTATTTACAAGGACAACTTAGTGCAATTCAAAATGGAATAGAACCTTCTCAAGAACCTGCAAGTTCAACAGCAGTAACTACACCAGTTGCTGGAACAAGTTGCCCAACATCTATAACAATTCCAACTGCTACAAATGTACAACCAAAATAAATTGATAGAAATATCAATTTTTTTCTTTTGTTAAATATTTGTAAATTGAATCTAAGTATAATTGTAAATAAAAATAAAAAGTGATAATATTAATATAGGAAAGTGGAAGATAGATATGAGATTAAAAAAATTTAATAAAGATAAAGAACTATCTAAATTAAAAATAAATAAAGAAAAATCAAAGTATATTAAATATACAACATTTGCTTTATCATTCATATTTATAATAATAGGATTAATGTATTTATCTTTTGCAAAATATACAAGTAGTGCAGAATTTGTACTAGTAGATGCAGTAGTAGGTGAATTTGGTGAAAAAGCAGGTACGTTAATAAATGGCGGTAGTTTTAATAAATCATTAAAAAGATTATCAGGATTAAGTAATCCAACTGTTGCTACATCAAATACAAACATAACGGCAATAGAATGGAGTGAAACTGCACCAAGTGAGGAAACTACAACAGAGGTAGTGTCAACGAGTGATTCAAAAAAACCAATATATGCATGGTTTGATAATGGAATAATAAAACTATATACAGAAAATGAAAAAGTATATATGAATGAAGACTCTAGTTTTATGTTTAGTTGTATTGAAGGTATGACATCATTAGATTTAAGTAAATTTGATGCATCAAAGGTAAAAAATATGTCCTATATCTTTCAAAGGTTTAATGGTGTACAAACTTTAGATTTAAGGTCGTGGGATACAACAAATGTATATACTATGAATAATATGTTTAGAAATATGAGTAATCTAAAAAATCTGCTTTTAGGAGGAAAATTTATCACTTCTCATGTAACTGACATGGGTTATATGTTTAATGGAATGAGTGGCTTAACAAGTCTAGATTTAAGTCTACTTGATACAACAAACGTAACAAATATGGGAGGTATGTTTGCAGGAATGAGTGGCTTAACAAGTCTAGATTTAAGTCCACTTGATACAACAAACGTAACAGATATGAGTTCTATGTTTTCAAACATGAGTGGCTTAACAAGTCTAGATTTGAGTCCCCTTGATACAACAAACGTAACAAGTATGAGTTATATGTTTAATGGAATGAGTAGTTTAACAAGTCTAGATTTAAGTCCATTAAATACCTCAAATGTAACAAGTTTGTCAGGCATATTTTCAGGAATGAAAAGTTTAACAAGTCTAGATTTAAGTCCACTTGATACAACAAACGTAATAGGTATGAGTTCTATGTTTTCTGGAATGAGTAGTTTAACCAGTCTAGATTTAAGTCCGCTAAATACCTCAAACGTAACAAATATGGAAAGAATGTTTCAAGGAATGAGTGGATTAACAAATATAGATTTAAGTCCACTTGATACAACAAACGTAATATATATGGGTTCTATGTTTTCAGGAATGACAGGTTTAACAAGTATAGATTTAAGTCCCCTTGATACAACAAAAGTAACAGATATGAGTTCTATGTTTTCTGGAATGAATGGTTTAACAAGTCTAGATTTGAGTCCCCTTGATACAACAAACGTAACAAATATGAGTAATATGTTTTATCATTTAAATAAAATAACAAATATAGATTTAAGTCCACTTGATACAACAAACGTAACAAATATGGCCGGAATGTTTAATGGAATGAGTGAATTAACAAATATAGATTTAAGTCCACTTAATACCTCAAATGTAACAAATATGCACCTTATGTTTTATAATTTAAATAAAATAACAAATATAGATTTAAGTAATTTTGATACATCAAAGGTCACAGATATTGGTGGTATGTTCTCTTATATGTCTAGTATTACAACTTTAGATTTAAGTAGTTTTAATACTAAATTAGTAACAGAAATGCAGGGAAACTATTCTTATAAAGGAGATGCTTATAAGAATG
>JAFUTV010000027.1 GCA_017484125.1 Bacilli bacterium | reverse complement strand
CCACCTAACTCAGCAATGATTTAGGTGGAATCGAATTTATTCGGCAACACTCAACATGCGACATTAAGTGTTCCTTTTTTATTGTATGAAGTTTCCTTCATCTATATACAATATATCATAAATTTATATTTTTATCAAGCCATATACGTGCTAAGCAGTATCTTAGTAATTTTCTTCCTATTAAATAAATTTTAAAATTTCTTCAAATTTATCATAGCCGGCATCTTTATTAAGATGTCCACCATTATGAATAATTATTGATTTTGCATCTAACTTTGTAGATAAATTACTAAATACTTTTTGTGGAATAAATGGATCATCATCTCCATATATGCAAATTATCTCATTACATAATTCTTTTATATTACATATTTCTTCATCACTTACATAAAAAGTGCTATTGACAGTATTATGAAAATCATTTTCATCACTAGAATAATAATTATTAAAGCCACTTACTAATATTAATTTATCAACCTTAATATTTTTTTCAATTAAATATTTTATAGTAAATGCACATCCACTAGAATGTCCAATAATAATAGTGTTTGAATTTATATATTTAAAATCATTATAAACATCTAAAACCTTTTTCCAATAATCATAAAAGTGTCTATCTTTATCTATTGGATATTGTGGAATAATGCATAATGTATCTTCAGAATCTACTTGATTTTTAAACCATGGAAACCAATTTTCAATATTACTTCCCATATATCCATGATTTATAAAAATATATCTCATGTTTTCATCTCCTCAAATTAATTATATCATACAAATCTCTAATTTGTTTACCTAGCTGGTTCTACTAGCCTAAGATAGATAAAGGGTTTGTGAGGAGTTTGTAGCCTACCTGTTGCCTACATAATAAGACTTAGACGTTCTTAACGATATCTTAGTATTTTTCTTCTATTTTTGATTATTGTTTTCTTTATCTATTTTATCTTTCAAATATTGTGCAAAGTAATCATAATATTTTTCTTGTAAATCTTTTCGCTTCCAATCTTTACCCGTAATAATTTTTCTACAATTTGGTGAACCACAAGTACATTTTAATTCATAATCACTGTTATCTAACAATCCATAATCTTGTGTAATTTCTTCCCCAGCCTTAATATCTCTCATTGCAACACAAGTTATTTCTCCTCTTAATCCACAATTTGCATTACAAGAATGATTAACATAAACTTTTTGACTTTCAAATTCTTCTTTACTTCTAGCTCCTAGCCAATACTCATCTGTTATTGGCCAAATTCCATCTGGACATTCACCAGGTACATAGTTATAAGCCTCTTCCATTCTCATTAATTCACCACCACGAATATATATAATTTCTCCTTTTTTAATATCTTCGGTTGCAAATGTACCTTTACCATTTAAGCTCGTTTCTCTTATTTCTGTTTTTGGCGACAAAATTGATTTAATCATAGTTTCACCTCATTGTTAATTATATCACACATTGTTTCATTAAAGAACACCTAGCTGGTTCTACTAGCCTAAGATAAATAAAGGGTTTGTGGAGACTTTGTAGCCTACGTGTCGCCTACATAACGGGTCTTACACGTTCTTAATAGTACCTTAGTAATTTTCTTCCTATTTTATCGTCTAGAATTTAGATTCCTACTTTTAATTAAAATTCTATAATTATCACCTAAAGATACATTTCTTTTTGCATAATTGAATAAATTTTGTACCTTTTCTAATTTTCTTTCCTTATCTAAACTATTATCACAAATTGCATCTAAATACATATCTATAAATTCTTGTTCTGGAATATTATCTTTATAAAATGATTTTCTATATTTTTCATCAGTATATACGCGAAATACTTTAGATGTTTGTACTTCAGGCATACCATTTAATCTGTGATAAAACTTTCTAATTTTCTCAATTGTTAAATGATAAAGATGATAAAAATATGGATTATCATCTAAACATGACTTTTCTAATTTTTCCATTCTATTACTTAAAATAGAAACATATTCTCTAGCATCTTCAGTATCTAATGGAGGTAATGGATTTGAAAATTTAGTTAAAGCATATTGTTGTAATTTTTTTAAATCACCATTCTTATCAAACATTATTCTTGATGTTCCAATAATTGAAAGTAATGCATTATTTTGTCTACTGAAATCATTATCTATTGATAAATATAAATCATTTATTGGTTTTTCAAAGTATTCTATCCTAACTCCATCAATATATTTATTTCCACGTATTAAATGCAATGGGTCATCATTATCAAATATAATATGTAAATCAATATCAGAATTCTTATTGTTATAACCAGTCAAATAACTTCCATAGAAAAAACATCCTAATACATGTTCATTTTCTAAATATTGCATACTATTAATAAAATTGAAAACTATTTTGTTAATATCTACCTTTTCCATAGTATTATCCCCCTGAACTGTTAACTATTATATACAAAAAACAATATAATTTCAACATATCTAGTATTTTTATAAAGTGTTAAACACCTAGCTGGTTCTACTAGCCTAAGATAAATAGAGGTTCCCCGAAGACTTTGTAGCCTACTTGTAGCCTACGACGCTGGAAACGTTCAAAAAGAAGATTTTTAGTCATGCAAAAAAGCCCGCATATACGGACTTTAATAAACTGTTTAAATTATCTCTTACTAAATTGTGGTGCTCTACGGGCTTTTTTAAGTCCATATTTTTTACGTTCTTTAACTCTTGGATCTCTTTTTACAAATCCTTGAGATTTAAGAATTTTTCTATATGAGTCTTCTCTTGATTGATCTGTATTAGCATCGAATTCAAGTAATGCTCTAGTAATAGCTAATCTTGTAGCTCCAGCTTGTCCAGAGAATCCTCCACCTTTAGCAGTAATTTCAATATCAAATTTATCTTCGTTATTAGTAGCAACTAAAGGTTGTTTAATATCTTGTACTAATGTAGTATAAGGCATATATTCATTAACATCTCTACCATTAACAGTAATATTACCTTTACCTAAAGTTAATCTAGCACTTGCAACTGATTGTTTTCTTCTACCAGTGGCTGTCCATACTTTTTTATCTGCCATAAGTATACTCCTCCTTATTTAACTTTCATTTCTACTGGTTTTTGAGCTTGTTGTTCATGAGTTTCACCAGCATAAACAAATAATTTTTTAATCATTTGTCTACCTAAACGTCCTTTTGGAAGCATTCCCTTAACAGCTCTTTCAACCATTTCAACAGGATATTTTTCAAGCATAACACCAGCAGTTCTTTCTCTCATTCCACCAGCATATCTACTATGATTATAGTAAATCTTATCCTTTAATTTGTTTCCTGTTAAGTTAACTTTACTAGCATTAGTAATGATAACATAATCACCACAATCAATGTGAGGTGTAAATGTTGCTTTATGTTTACCTCTTAAGACAGTAGCTACTTGAGTAGCTAATCTACCAAGATTAACACCTTCAGCATCAATTACATACCATTTTCTGTCAACAGTTTCTTTTTTTTGCATAAATGTGTTCATAAAAATTTCCTTTCATTAAGGCTTATTTTAATTTGATTTCCCACATCAAATTAAACTTCTTCCTAAATAAAATGTACCATTTAAAAGTATATGCGATTATTAGGCAAAAGTCAATTAAAAATAGCAAAAACAAGTGTATTTTACTAAAATTAATCGTTTTTTATTAATTTTGTTATACATTTTGTCTTTAATAACTAATCATCTTCCCCATAATAATCATCATCTTCTTCTTCACCATCAATATCTTCTTCAAAATCATAGGGATCCCAACCATCTTTTTTTACTAATTCTTTTTCTTTTTCATCAAGTCCAAGAATATCTAATTCCTTATCAAGTTCATCTTCGTCATTTTTTTCAGATACTTCTTCACTTTCTACTTCTGGTTCTTCAATATCTTCTTTTTCAAAAGAATCATTATGTTTTAAAAAATCAAATAGTCCCATATAATCCTCCTTTCTAGTAAAATATTTTCATTAAATATAATCCTTGTGCAGGAGCACAACTTAATTGCTTCTTAATATCATATTTTTCTAACATTTCTTTAATATCATTAATACTAGCTTTATTTGTTGATACATCAAGCATTGCACCAACCATATTTCTGACCATATATCTATAAAAACTTTGACCAACAAAAGTAATAGTAATAAAATTTTTTTCTTTTTTTATGCTAATTTTATAAATAATTGCTTGATAATTATCTCTTGTTCCTGATACAAAATTTTTAAACATATGTACTCCTAGAAATAATTTAGCACATTTTCTTAATGTATTCATATTAAGTTTATTATTAAATTGATAATAATAATTATTTAATAATGGATCATATTCGCCAATATTTATTTTATATTGATAAATTTTTTTCTTAACATTAAATCTGGCATGAAAACTATCTTCTACTATAGAAATATTAGTTATTCTTATATCACTTGGTAACATATCATTAATAGCTTTTTTTAACTTATCTTTAGGAATAGATATATCTAAATCAAAGTGTGCTCTTTGACCATATGCATGAACACCCTTATCAGTTCTTCCAGCACCTTTTATTTGTGTCTTCTTTTTATTAATAATAGTTAATACTTTTTCTAATTCTTCTTGGACACTTCGCTGACCAACAAGTCTTTGAAAACCATAAAAATTAGATCCATCATAACTAATTGTAACTAAATATCTCACTTATTTTCCACATCCCTATATATTGCTTTTAATAATTCTTTTATATCTATATATTTATCAAATTTATGTTTTTTACTATTTAAATAATTAATGATACTTATAATATTAGGTTCATCTATATATTTATATAATTCTTTATTATATAAATCTTTACTAGTACCATTAAATACTATGTTACCAGAATTAAATATAATTATATCTTTAATAATATTAATAAATACTTCAATATCATTACTAAATATTATTATATTTTTATTATACATCTTATTTAATTTATTAACTAACTTTTTTAAATATTCTATTTCTTTATTAGACATATTTTTTTCAAAATAATCCAGTATAATAATTTTTGGATTTAAAAATAAAGCAACTGCCAATTTAGATTTTTTTAATTCATTAATAGACATTTTATCAAATGTCTTCGATAGATAATCTAAAGATAAATTAGCCATTTTTAATGCATCATTAACCCTTTTATCAAAATCACTATAATTTAACTTATATAATTTATTTAAATAGCTCATTTCTTCATACAGACTATTATTATTAAAAGTAGGATTATTATTTAAATAAGCAACATCATAAATACTAGCTCTAGAACTTAAATACACATAACCTTTATTACTTTTCTTTTCTTGAAATAATAATTCTTTAATAATGGAAGCTCTTAAACCACTAACAAAAGTAATACTATTTTTAAAAGTATAATTAATACTATTAAGAGATTCCTCTAATTTATTGGAAGAATAGCTAACATTATCTAAAATTATTTCCATATATTAGCCTCCAATTCTTCATAATCTAAATATATACCCTTTAGTACTTCATAATAATTTAATTGCAAAGATAAATCATACATAAATGGTAATTTATAGCCTAATCTTTTAAGAAGTTTTTCTTCCTTTAAACAAGATAGTATTTCCCCTTCCATAGCAATATTATTATTATAAAGGCAAATAAGATAACTACTAAAAAATACTTCATCTAATCTAGATGATATATTGATAATAGTTATTTTATTCTTTTTAGCAAAAGTATATATTTTATTAATATATTCTTTTTTTAAATAACATAATAAATCATCTATTACTAAATAAATATCTTTCTTTATTAAATTAATAATAATTAATATATAATATTTTAATTCAATAGTTAAATCATTTAATTTATAAGAAATAATATCGTTTAAATTAAAATATTTAATTATTTTTTGAACTTCTTTTTCTTGTTCCTTTAAATCATCTAATAACACGTTATCAAATAATAAATCCACTACTTTATAACTATCATAATCATCATTTTTATAAACAACATTAACAAATCTATCAACTACATAAGCGTTACTATTAACTACTTCAACACCATTAATTAGATATTCGCCTTTTTTCTTCAATTTATTTTGAAATAATTTAGCTAAAGTAGTTTTACCACATGCTAAAGGAGCAATAATCATTGTATTTTGCCCTTTTTTAATCTTTAAAGATAAATTATCAAATACTAAATTATCTTTATATGAAAAAGTTATATTTCTAAATTCCAATGTATTCATAGAATTTCACCTTGGTTATTTATTATATAACAAAGAATTAAAAAAGTGAATAATAATATTCACTTTACATCTTCATTATATCTAAATATTAATTCTCCATCTTTACTATATAGATATTTTTCTCTTGCATATCTTGCAACATAATCAGGATCTTGTAATTTATTAACATCAGATTTTAATTGTTTCTCTTCGTCAAGTAAATTATTATATTCATTATTTAACATTACAACAGTATGTTTATTATCAATAATTTGTAACCACGTTTTAAAAATATTGGCGCTCACGAAAATACATCCTCCAATGAAAAGGACAATTAAAAGAATTAAACGTTGTTTAGCTCGTTTTAAACTTTTCTTTTTCATGGCAACCACCCTATTATTAATAATAGTATATCACTTAAACTTCTTGTGTTTAAAAAGATTTATAATTTTTTTTATAATATTTACATTTTTTGACATAAATAAATATCCAACTAACATAATAAGTAAAAAATAGAAATGAAATATTCCATAATTAATCTTATAAATTATTATTATATATAGTAAAACTATATTAAATGTTAATAATAAATTAATAACAAAGTGTAATATTTTATTATTAGTATTATTTAATATTTTGTTAATAATTACTATTAACTTAATGAATATTCCATATAAAAAAGATGCTAATAAAGATAGTAATTGTAATTTTATATCCATTATTTAAATAACCTTGCAATTAAACTAGTATCACTTTTTTTATTAGCATCCATATAATTTATACTATTTACTCTTCCTTTAATAGATAATATTCCATCAACAGTATCTAATTTTACTATTTCTAATTCACTTCCCTTTAATAAAATTACTCCTAAAGTTGTTTCAATTAAAAATTCTTCAGGATTAAAACTTACTAGTTTCTTAACTCCACTTAATGTTGTTTTTTTTCTATCAGTTACTTTTATTTCACCATATTCTTTATTTATATTATTATCCATAGTTTCACCAATAAATTATATTCTGTATATATTTATTTATTACAAAAAAAAGTAAGATATTTAAATCTTACTCTTAAAAAACATTCTATTCTTCTTCTTCGTTTTCTGCTTCGCTTGCAACAGGTGCATCTTCAGCATTATTATATGCTTCAATAATTGCATCTTCTAACATTTTACGAACATCAGGATTTATTGGATGAGCTATATCTCTATATCCACCAGTAGCAGTTTTTCTACTAGGCATAGCAATAAATAATCCTTTATCTCCTTGAATAATTCTAATATCATGTACAGCAAATGAGTCATCTAAAACGATAGATGCTATTCCTTTCATACGTGATCCTTCTTTTTCAATTTTGCGAACGCTAACTGATGTAACTTGCATAAATCTTTTCTCCTTCTAAAGTCTTTCAACTTAATATTAGTTTATAGCAAAAAAATACAAAAATCAATAGTTTTTATATTATTTATACATGATAAATCTTAACATCACCTATTGCAACATCTGAATAAGTAAAACTTTTATTTACTCCTTCAATTAATACAGTAAAAATATTAGAATAGACATTATTTATTATTCCTTTATACATTTGCCTTTTATTTCTTGAGCCACTTACATTTACCATTACTTCTTTATTAACAAGAGAAGATATTTCTTCTTTTACCTTATCTAAATTCACCTTGGATACCCCACAAACATAGTACCAGTACAAATTAGTCCACCCATACCATCTTTTCCATTTCTAGTTTTAGATAAAAGATCAATTAAGTTTATTTCTTTGTTTCTTTCAGTTAATGCCAAATTAGTTGCAATAATAGCAGGATCAAGAGCATGAATATTTATTCTTTTTGGACTGGATGCAAAGTTTGCACCTGCTTTTATTAAATCTTCATAATCACTTTGACATGCACCAGCAATAATTATTAATTTATCATGTGATTTTTCATATTTTCTAGCTTCCTTTACCGCTTTAAAAAAGTTCTCTGAATTTTGATAACTCTTAATATCTTTTTTATCACCATTCTTCTTATAATAAGCATCATGTCCAGTTATAATTAATATATCTGGTTTAACATCCATTAATATATCATTAATTTCACTAGAGATTGTCTTTTCATCAATTTTTTTACCAATGGCAAATACATTATTATCTTTGTAATATTTCATACATCTTTTTAAATATGATTCATCACCATCTAAGTGTAATATTTTACCTGGAAGATAAAAATATTCACTTCTGTCTTCATGATAATTAATAATTTCCGGCTCAAAATCATCTTTTATATCTTTTTCATCAACTAATACACAATCAGTAACTGGTGCATCAGCATATAATCTATATTCAACACCCTTAAGGTATAAAATATCTTTTTTTCTATTAATAACTTTAAAAATAGTGTCATTTGAATAAGAATTTCTAGTTACATAATTACCAATTTCAATCAAAAAAATCACCTATTAATGTATATGCACTAATAAATGATTTTATTATTTTTTTGTGGATAGTTGATAAATATATAATTAAACAATCTTTTATACATCACTTAGACAATTCTATAAATTATTAGCTATTTCAACAAATACATCAACTGATAAATCTTCAGCCCTATTTGTTAAATTTAAGTTATGCTTATTAAGTATAGCTTCAATTTTATTTAAATCATAATTTCTTAAATTATTTCTTAAATTCTTTCTTTTCATTTTAAAAGCATCTTTTAATAATTTATTAAATATTTCTTCATTTTCTACATTTAATTTATTATTTTTTTTCTTTAATTGGATTACTGAACTATCAACATTTGGCACTGGATCAAAACATCTTTTATCAACATCAAATAATTTATTTATTTCAAAGTAATAATTTAAATATACTGTAATATAACCATATTCACTACTACTAGTAGTTGATGATAAGCGATTAGCTACTTCTTTTTGAACCATTAAAGTCATATCTACAATATTCAATTTAGAATCTATTAAGTGTTTTATTATTGGTGTAGTTATATAATATGGAATATTAGCTATAACATGAATTTTATCATCACTTTTAAAATAATCATTTAAGTTAATACTTAAAAAATCATCATATATAATCATAGTATTATCATCTATATAATTATCTAAATAAGTTTTCATATCTTTATCAATTTCAAAACAATATAGTTTCTTATTGAATTTTTTTAAATATTTAGTTAAATATCCTTTACCTGGACCTATTTCTATTATTATTTCATTGTTATTAACATTAACATTATCAACAATTTTATTCAAAATGCTATCATCTTTTAAAAAGTTTTGTCCAAATTTTTTTTTAGGTTTTAACATACTACCAACCTCTTCTTAAAACATCATAAGTTATTTGACTTCGGCCAATATATTTACCTGCATATTCTTCATTTACAGCAAGTAAATCAATTGCATAACCACGTACTCCTCGATCAAGCACAATAGCAATAACAGGTTCATCACTTATTCTTTTAGATTCAAATCTAATAATCGTCCCACATGGTAGATTTTTAGATGAAGCAACAATTCTAACATTTCCATAAGTTTCATCATCATAATTAACATTACCATGCAATACATCAAGAGAAGATTTACATGCTAAATGACCACCACATAAAGGACAATCTGCACCATATCCAGTTAGATCACCAGTATATGTTTCTTTTGCAGCAAATATATCGTTTTGAATAGATTCTTCAACTTTTAATGCCATTAAAGTTAAATCAGTGGATAAATTTAAATTACTATTTTTAACTTTAAATTGACTACCATTAGAAGTTCCTACTATTAACAATATTACAACAAGTAATATTGTTAATTTAATAAAATAGTTTAAATGAGTTAATAATTTCATATAAATTATCACCTTCTAATACCAGTTATTTTAGCATGAGTTATACTAAATGTCAAAAATCTCGCTTATGTTTTTATTGGAAATTTTTGCTAGTTCTTCTAAAGATATATTAAATATATCAGCCATAAATTTAGCAACCTCAATCATATATGCTGGTTCATTTCTTTTACCGCGATAAGGAACTGGTGCTAAATATGGGCTATCAGTTTCTAAAACAATGTTTTCAGGACTTAAATATTTATATACTTCTTTTAAATTGCAGTTTTTAAAGGTTACTACTCCATTTATACCTAGTTTATATCCCATTTTTACATATATTTTAGCAGTTTCTAATGAGCCACTAAAAGAGTGAATTATACCTTTTACATTATATTCTTTTAAAATATCTATTGTATCTTTAGTAGCTTCCCTTGAATGAATTACTACAGGTACTTTTAACTTTTCAGCTATAGACAATTGTTTTCTTAATATTTCAATTTGTTTTTCTTTAGTTTCTTTTGTATAGTAATAATCCAATCCTATTTCACCAATAGCTATAATTTTATTAGATATATTAGAAAAAATTGAATAATCAAATTCTTCTAATGCATTTTCAGGATGTAATCCTATTGCACCATAAATATCATCATATTTACTAACTAATTCTAATACTTCTAGTGAGGAATTATAATTATCTGCTGCTACTATAAGTCGATTGACTCCATTATTTTTAGCATTATTAATTATTTCATCAATGTTTTCATAATATTCTTTAAAAATATGACAATGGCTATCCGTAAACATTATATCTCCTCCAATACTAAATCTTTTTCCATTATTTTTTTTGCCAAACTAATACTTCCAACATATCTTAAATGCCATGGTTCATATGCATAACCTGTAATGTCTTCTTTATTCTTTTTATATCGTAATATAAAACCATAATCAGCACAATATTTATGTAATACCTTATAAAAAATATCTAATTCTTTAGCAAATTCAATATACCATTTACCATTAATACATGCACAAACATCGACTGCAAGCCCAGATTGATGCTCAGAATAACCAGGTTTAGCAACAAACATATTTGCATGTTTTATCCCTTTTTCTTTTTTAGTATCATTAAATATTTTTTCTTGCAATATTTTTGATCTATATCCACTTTGTAAGTCCATAATAAATCCTAAATCTAACATTTTATCCTTTAATTTTAAAAAAGCATATAAGGTTTGTTCTTCAATAAAACTTTCATTATCACTAATGTTTGGATAATTACTAGTATAATTAATTAATTTAAAACTATTGTTTGTAAATTTATTATCTTTATTAATAATTAATTTATATTTATTATATGCTTGTTCAATTAGCCAAATAAATGGCTTATAATCATTATTAACTTCAGGATGATATTGAATTCCTAAAATATGATTATTATCTTTTTTATATTCAATAGATTCTATAATATTATCATTAGATAAAGATGAAACTATAATATCTTTTGAAATCCTTGCAATAGCATAAGAATGAAGAGAAACAACACTAATTTTAGTTTCTTTATAGATATCATACATAAACGTATTCTTTTTAATATTAATTTCATGTTTTGCATTATTAATACTTTTTATGTCTTTAGTTAAATTATTACTATGCAATGTAAGAGAATCATTATCAAGTTTTTTTAAGTATAAATCATCCATTTTATTGCTATCATATATTTCAATTAATGATAAATTAGGATTGTTTACTTGATCTTCTAAAACATTAAAAAAAGTGGCTATTGCTTGTGATCCTAGACATATTCCAAGTAATGGCTTTTTGTTTTTTAAAATATCATCAAAAACAACATATAATTCTTTATGAATTACCTTACCACCAGGCCAAATATATGCATCACATATATCCTTATAAATAGAAATGTCATTATTTAATAAACCAATAGCAATTGCTCCACATTCTTTAATTTTTTCTTCGTACATTCTTACAAAATAGGCAATATCATTATATGGACTATTTTCTTCATTTTTATAATTATATGTAGGTAAAATACCTACTACAATTTTATTTTTTAGCATATTAATCTCCTTTATATAGGAAATAATATTTAAATTCTAGCAAATAAAACTTCTGCTTGGCCAACACTATTTCCTACTTCCATATTTCCACAAGAAATATCATCATAAGATGTCTTTTTAGTATTTAATTCTTTAAATACTTTTTCAGATGTTTCTGGTAAAAAAGCAGAAAGTAAAATTGTACAAATTCTAATAGCATCTAATAAATTATATAAAACTGTTGCTAATCTGTCCTTTTTTGTATCATCTTTAGCTAAAGCCCAAGGCATTGTATCATCAATATATTTATTACATAATCTTAATGTTTCAAATATTGCTTCAAGAGCATCACTAACATGATATGTATTCATCTTTTCATCAACAATTTTTGGTAAATTTGTTAATGATTCAATTAATGATTTATCAACTTCTTCAGTTACATTTGGATTATTTACAACACCATCAAAGTATTTATTAACCATAGCTACTGTTCTATTTACTAAGTTGCCATAATTATTTGCTAAATTTCCATTTATTGAGTTTTCAAGTAATTCAGTAGTAAAATTACCATCACTTGCAAATGGAATTTCATGTAGTAAATAATATCTAACAGCATCAACTCCATACTTTTCAACTAAATCATCAGCATAAACAATATTACCTTTTGATTTACTCATTTTATCTTCAGCAAATAATAACCAAGGATGTCCAAATACTTTTTTAGGTAATTCAACACCTAATGCGTGAAGCATAATAGGCCAATAGATTGTATGAAATCTAAGTATGTCTTTACCTATTAAATGCAAATCTGCTGGCCAGTACTTTTTAAATTCTTCACTACTATCACTATTTACTTCATAACCTAAGAAAGTAATATAATTAGATAATGCATCTATCCATACATAAATAACATGTTTATCATCAAAAGTAACTGGAATACCCCATTTAAAACTTGTTCTTGAAACACATAAATCTTTTAATCCAGGTTTAATAAAATTATTCATAATTTCATTTTTTCTAGGCTCAGGATCAATAAAATCAGGATGTGATTCAATGTAATCTTCTAACCATTTAGAATACTTACTCATTTTAAAGAAGTAAGCTTCTTCTCTAGTTATATGGACTTCACCACCACAATCTGGACATTTACCATCAACTAATTGACTTTCTGTCCAAAAAGATTCACATGGAGTACAGTAAAGACCTTCATATTCTCCTTTATAAATATCTCCTTGATCATAAAATTTTTTAAATATATCTTGAACTACCCTTTCATGTTCTTTATTTGTTGTTCTAACAAATTTATCATATGATGTATTCATCACATCCCAAATTTTCTTTATTTCAGAAGCAATATTATCAACATATTCTTGAGGAGTAACATTAGCTTCCTTAGCTTTGTTTTCTATTTTTTCACCATGTTCATCTGTACCTGTTTGAAAATATACATCAAAACCTCTTAATCTTTTATATCTTGCAATAGCATCTGCTAAAACAATTTCATATGTATTTCCCAAATGTGGTTTAGCAGAAGTATATGCTATTGCTGTGCTAATATAATACTTTTCCTTATTCATTATTATCTTCTCCTTCTTTATTTGAATTCCAACTCCAACCTGTTCTTTCTTTTTCAACAACATCATCACAGGTATAATATTTTATGAATATACCCTGACAAATGCCATCACCTTTACTAACTTTATATGTTAAATCACCTTGATTTTGCAAAGCAATCCAAATATGCCCCTCATTTTCCTTATTATTATAGTAATCACTATCAATAATACCAACTTGATTGCACATCCGAACATTAAATTTAAATCCCATAGAACTTCTTACAGCAAGCATTAAAAATTCATTATCCAAAAATTTTGCTTTTATACCAGTTGGTATTTTAATTATTTCATTAGGTTTTAATTCAAAATCATTAATGGCAATGAAATCATAACCAGCCGAATATTTAGTCTTCCTTTTTGGTAGTTCATAAGAATTATATAATTCTTCATCGCTAGAAATATCTTTTTTGAATTGATTGAAGCTTATTTTTTCAAAAAATCTTTCTTTCATAAGCAAATCACCTAGATATATTATAAGCACCTAAGTGTTTTAAATCAAATAAAAAAAGCAAATAAATTATAAAATTTAATTACTTTATTTTATTTTTAGCAACGTTTTTAATCAAAAAAGTAACATTTTCGCAAATACTAATTAATTAAAAATTTAAATTAAAATAATTAATAGTAAAATTTATCCATAATTTTCGGGCATTTTCAAATTATAAAACTATAATCGATGATTTTTTGATAAATTTTTCGCAAAAAATAATATAGGATCAGTATCTTGCAAAAAATCATCTTCTTTGTATGGTAAATATTCATCTATTTCTATAAATCTTTCAACAAAAGTATCCTTTGGTAAGCAGTATAACTCTTTTTTTGCCGAAATATTTGCGATTTTGTTACTTGAATTGTCTAAATAAACATAATTGGTTGGTAAAATAATGTTTAATTTATAGTTTGGAGTTAATCCTTTATCGTTTTTATTATCAAATTGATTAATTGGTAATCCGATTTCTTCGCCAATTAGCTTGCATCCATTCCTTTTAAGTTCAAAACATGCTTTTAATGCATTAGATGATACACCTTTATTAACATATATATATATTTCTATATTATTTTTCTTTAAAAAATCTACTAAAATCATTAATTTATCTATATTTATATCACTTTTATCCCTTAAATCCAAAATAAGACTATTTATTTTATTATTATTAATTAAAAATTCGATATCATTATAATTAATTTCATTATTTTTAACGTTTTTGAAACCATCATATAATAAAACATTGTTAATAACCTTATAATTATCAACATTATCAATTAAAAATGGATAATTATGGTCTAAATCTATAGATAAATTGCCTATATTTGTATTAATTACTAACATTTTATTATCATTTTTAATAGATGGAAGAGAAAGTATCATGTTTTTATCACAAAAACCAGATTCTAAACTCTTTAAAAGCCATTCTTTTGTTGGATAAGGTATTATTTTTTCCATTTCAAGCATTAAATTTCCTATATTTTCACCATTTATCCCTATAATTTTAGCTTTATTAAACATATTATCGTAACATTTATCTATATATAGTTCATTTTCAACAAATTTTAATGTAAAAGGTAGTGATTTTTCACTTAAATCAGTTATATTAGAAGTAAAATCATGTATTCCAGACATATATTTGATAATACTTTTAATCATATAAATAAGATCATACTTGTTATTAACATTATTTTTTTCTAGATATATTTTGATAAATTTATTTAATTCTTCCCTTGTATGAAGGAAATAAAAATCAATATGATTAAGTTCATTATCATCTCTTTTGGTTTCAACAAATCTTAAAAAATATTCTAAATCTTCTTTACATATATTACTCATTTTATACCTCCTTCATACTAGTTGTAGGTATAAATTAACCAAAAGTAATTAACTTTTATGTAATCCACCTACCCCTACTATAAAAAGTATAAAACAAAAATCAGTAATTATCAATATAATTAATGTAAAAAAATATTTCCCGGGAAATATTTTTTTAACAAGAAATATCTAAATTAGTAGTAACCAATATATTAAATAATTGACCTACAATTTCATTACATGAACTCTTATTGATAATAACTATTCCTTCCGGAACAGAATCAATTATAATAGGTCTTATATCACAATTTGAACAATAATCTTTCTTCTTTTCTATTAATTCATATAAAGAGAGATTTATTAACCCTTTTACATCAATATTAGGAATATTAGTATTATTATATATTATTTCTTCTCTATCAGTTACTAATAGTTCTATATTACATTTACTAAATAATTTAGCATAATATATAGCAATTTCTTTATAATTTTTAATTGAAGTGTTTTTTTCTATGTTTATTGTATTACCAACAACACATATTTCTAAACTATCATTTGTTTTAATAGATAAGCTTTTTCTAATATCTTTAGGAATTACTATTCTTCCTAATTCATCTATTTTTTTTATTGCACCACGACTCATTAAAATACCTCATTTCAAAATTAGTTTTAACAAATATTTAATAAGTATGTATCTATTTTTCTAATTCTTCTAAAATAAGGTTTAATAAAGGAACTAAATAATAGATAAAGTGTTTATCTAAATTTCCAATATTTAAATGAATTATTACACTATTATTAGCTGTTTTAAAGGTAAATTTAGAACAAATATCGTATGCTTGAATAAATAACTTATCAAACTTAATTTTACTTACAATTTCGCTATTTAAAACAATTTCAATAAATAGACGTTGTTGAATAACTTTATCAATACCTATCTTTTTAGCAAGTTTTTCAAACCATTCTTCATACATATAAGTTTCAATATCATCAGAAATCTTACCAAATCTATCTTGTAATTCATTTTTAATTTCAATTAGTTTCTCATAACTATCAATTTCATTAATCTTATGATGTATTTCTATTTTAAGTGCTTCATCACTAACATATGAATCATCAATATGTGTATTAACATCGATTAGTGAATTATCTTTATCATCATCAAGTTCTTCAACTTCTTCACCCTTCAATCTCTTTAATTCTTCATCTACTAATTTCATATATAAATCTAATCCTACTTCTGAAACAAATCCAGATTGTTCATCTCCTAGGATATCTCCAGCTCCACGAAGTGCAAGATCTCTCATTGCAATACGATAACCAGAACCTAATTCTGTAAATTCTTTTATTGCATCTAATCTCTTAATAGCTATATCATTTAGCATCTTATTTTTACTATACATTAAATATGCATATGCAACTTTATTAGATCTTCCAACCCTTCCTCTAAGCTGATAAAGTTGGCTAAGTCCATAATTATTAGCATCATATATAATTAGTGTATTAACATTAGGCATATCAATACCAGTTTCAATAATTGTTGTACAAACAAGAATATCATATTTATAATCTATAAAATCTTGCATTACATTTTCTAGTTCAATTTTATTCATTTGTCCATGAGCATAACAAACTCTAGCTTCAGGTACTAAATTCATTATTTGTCTTACTTTTTGTTCAATTGTTTCAACTCGATTATATAAGATAAATACTTGACCATTTCTAGTCATTTCTTTATAAATAGCATCTTTAATAACAACATCTTGCTCTTGTAAAACATAAGTTTGAACAGGATATCTATTAACAGGTGGAGTATCAATAATTGATAAATCTCTAAGACCAGATAATGCCATCTTTAATGTTCTAGGTATTGGAGTAGCAGAAAGTGTTAAAACATTAACATCATTTTTAATTTCTTTTATTCTTTCTTTATGAGTAACACCAAATCTTTGTTCTTCATCAACTATTAATAAACCTAAATTTTTAAATTTAACATCTTTACTAAGCAATCTATGAGTTCCAATTACTATATCTATACTTCCCTTTTCTAACCCATCAATAATTTCTTTCACTGATTTAGGTGTAGTAAATCTATTTAATATTGCAATGTTTACAGGAAAATTTTTAAATCTATCAATTGCATTATCATATTGTTGTTTAGATAAAATGGTAGTAGGACATAAATATGCCACTTGTTTTGAATTTAGTATTGTTCTAATCATTGCTCTAAATGCAACCTCTGTTTTACCAAATCCTACATCACCACAAAGTAACCTATCCATAGGTACTGGACTTGATAAATCTTTAATAATATCATTAATAGATTTTTCTTGATCAGGAGTTAATAAGTATTCAAAATCCTTGGCAAAACTATCCTCTAAATCATAATATTCAAAAGTAGGTCCTTTAATACTAGCTCTTTTTGCATATAATTCTAATAGTTCTTTTGATATATCATGAATTTTTTTCTTTAAAGACATTTTAGTCTTTTCCCAACTAAGAGAATTTAGTTTATTTATCCTTGGAGTTGTACCATCCTTTGATACATATTTAAAAATGGTTTCTATTTTTTCTACTGGAACGTATACTTTATCGTTATTCAAATAATTAATTACTAAATAATCTTTAAAAACACAATTTTTGGATAAGGTTGTAATACCACCATAAATTCCTATACCATGTTTGTAATGAACAACATAATCACCAACTTCTAGTTCATCAAAACTTTTTAGTTTAGTTCCAATTTTTAGATTAGTTTTATATTTGATTTTTCTTTGTTTACTCATTTCTATATCATATTCAGAAATAACAACAAAGTCTTCAATTTCAAATCCAGCATTAATACTTTTTTTAACAATATTTACTTTATTTCTTTTTATTTCATTATCATTATTACAAATATTAACAACAGGATACATTTTTGTAATCTGATCTACTTCTTTAATTCTTGATAAATAAAATATAATAGTTTTATTTTTCAATTTTTTTTGAATAAAACTTTCTAGTAATTCAAAATTTGAATTAAAATTAGTAATAGAATTTGATTGATATCTAATTACTTTATGTTCTTTATTTTCTATATGATTTAAATAAATAACATTTTTTATTCTTATATCATCTATATCAAACATATATTTTTCATCTGAATTGTTATCTTCTTGATATGATTTTATATCTGATTTAATTTTATTATATTCATCAAAAATCATTTTTTCATCAAGCATAAATACATATGGATTGTTTAAATAGTCATAAATAGAACTTTTTTTATCAGTAGATATTTCTTTATTTGGAAGTAACAATATATTATCTATTTCTTTTATTGACAATTGAGTTGATTCATCAAAATATCTTATGGATTCAATTTCATCGCCAAAAAATTCTAATCTAATTGGATGTTCTTCTTCAACGATAAATATATCAAATACAAATCCTCTTATGGCATAAGTTCCAGTTGTTGTAACTAAAGATTCTCTATTATATCCAAATTCATCTAGTAAGTTAATTAGTTTATCTCTATTAATAGATTTATTTTTATGAAGTAACAATTTTAATTTTTCTGATTCAGATACATTAGTTAAAAATCTCAAATATCCCATTAAATTAGTGACTACTATTAATTTATCTTTAGATTCTATTTTTTTTAAAGTTTCTAATCTTTTTAATTTTAATTCTGGTGACATTGCTAAGGCAATAGATGTAATAAAATCATCCATTGGAAATAAAAATACTTTATCAGTATAAGAAAGTAGTTTTTCATAAAATATATTAGCTTGATATAAAGAACTAGCAACAACTAAGACATTTTCATTATTACTATTAAATCTATTAAGAACGTAAAAAGCGTTTAACTCTTCAGTTAAACCTATTACTTCACTATTATTTTCATATTTAAATATGTCTTTCAAAAAATTCATAATCATTACCTACTATTATATTTTGACATACATTCATTAATATTAGTTTTAATAAATAAATTAATAATATCTTTAACTTGTGGAAATACATTTTCTAATTCATGTAATTCATCCTTAGAAAATCTATTTAATACATAATCTTTTGTACTAATTAATTTATTATTAGATATTCCAATCTTTAACCTAGGAATTTCATCAGTATTTAATTCATTAATAATTGATTTAATACCATTGTGACCTCCAGATGAACTTTTGTACTTTAATTTAATTGTAGCGGTTGGAAGATCTAAATCATCTTGAATAATTAATATATCATCAGTACTTATTTTAAAGAAATTAACAAATCTACTAACAGCTTGACCAGATAAATTCATGTATGTAAGTGGTTTAATAAATAAAACATCTTCATTATCAATTTTTACTTTAGTATATAAAGCATTAAATTTTTCATTATATGAAATATTTCCCAGGAAATAATCAAGAGCCATAAATCCAACATTATGGCGAGTATTTTCATATTCTTTTCCAGGGTTTCCTAAACCAACTATTAATTTCATAGCATACCTCCTATTCAAAAATATTCTTATATGTTTTGTAATCCATTACATTTATAGGTGGATTAACTTTCATTCCTTCCAAACCATTTTTTGTAGCCTTAATTAAAACCATTAATGATGATTTTTTATAATCAGAATAAATAAACTGCATTTTTTTTATAGCAAATTTATATTTATCAAAAACATTAATAATTTCCTGTAGTCTTTCAGGTCTATGGACCATGTATAATGTTCCTTTATTTTTTAATATATACTTAGCAGACATCAAAATACTATCTAAATTAGTTTCAATTTCATGCCTTGCTATTGCTTTTTCTTCTACTTCATTTATATTAGATTCTTTTTTATATTTAAAGTACGGTGGGTTACAAGTAATAATATCTACAGTTTCGGGCAAAATATACTCTAATGCATTATTTAAATTATCATTAATCATTTTTATCTTATCATCTAAACCATTTAGTTTAATAGAATTAAATGCAAGTTTATAAGGACTTTTTTGTATTTCAAATCCAAGTATTTTTGCATCAAATTTTGTAGATAAAATTAATGGAACGGCACCATTTCCTGAACAAAAATCAACTATAGTTTTAACATCTTTTTTTATTTCAACAAATTCAGCTAATAAAATTGAATCCAAAGAAAATTTAAAGGCATCCTTATCCTGAAATATTTCTAATCCATAATCAAATAAATCATTTTTTACAATTTCCATTATTTATCCAACTCAATTTCTTTTATATCATTATTTACTGATACTTTATACTTTCTATTTAATATATCAAGAGAAATTACATTTCCTTCTCCAAATGGTGTTTTAACAACTTGACCAACATTTGGCATACCATTTAAACATTTTCTATATTCTTCATCTTCATAATTTAAGCAACAAAGTAATCTTCCACAGCTACCATTAATTTTGGATGGATTCAGTGCTATATTTTGATTTTTTGCCATATTAATAGTTACAGATTGCATAGAATTTAAAAATTGTTTACAGCATAGTTCTTTTCCACAAATACCAATGCCTCCAACTTTTTTTGCTTTATCTCTTGCACCTACTTGTCTTAATTCTATTCTAGTATGATACTTTCCAGCTAACATTTTAGCTAATTCTCTAAAATCAACTCTTTCATCTGATATAAAACTAATTATTAATTGTTTTCTATCAAAAGTAAATGATGCATCAATTATGTTCATATTTAATTCTAAATCATTAATACAATTATTAGCATATGAAATAGCTTCCTTAGCATCTTTTATATTTTTTAAATATTGATTATAATCTTCTTTTGTAGATATTCTAATTATATCTTTAATAGAATCTTTATCAATTCCCTTAATTTTTTCTACTTTAGAAACTACTTTACCAAATTGTAAACCCTTTTCAGTTTCCACAATTACTGTTACATTCAAAGGACATTCTATTTCTTCAGTCTTAAAATAATATACTTTACCATCATCTTTAAAGGTAACACCATAATAATTTATCATTATACTCTCCTCAATTCTATAACTAAACTATCTAATAACAATTCAATATTAACATTATTTTGTAATAAATCAATTTTATTCTTTATAATATCTATTATTTGTTTATATTTTATATATTTTTCAGAAACATTTAAATTTTCTAAGTACATATTATAATATTTATCAAACATAATTAAAAGTATTTTTTCAATAGTATCTTTATCATTATAATTAGATAATATTAGTTTTTTATTAACAAGATAATCGTTACTATTAAATATCATTTCACAATACTCTTTAGAAATATCTATTAATTGATCATCAAAGCTATTTTTCTCATCATATTTTACTTTAAATATTTCACATCTACTTTTTATTGTTGGTAAAACATTCTCTTTATTATTAACAATTAAAAATCCAATAATATTATCTTCAGGTTCTTCTAAAAATTTTAATATAGCATTACTTGCCGATTCATTTAATTTATCAGCATTAACAATAATATAATTATTATATTTTGAATATATTGGCTTTGTACTAAATTTTTTTTCAAGATCTTCCATTTGAAACTTTTTTATTACTAAACCATCTGGCTGGATAATTTCTAATGAGGGTAAATTTCCTATATTTATTAAATTTTCCAAATATTTTTCATCATAATCACTAGTTTTATTAATTATGGCTATAACTTTCTTTAAATCTTCTAAACATAAATTAATATTATTTGTTTCAATCAAAAAAGCATGAGAAAGTTTATTATTCTCATTTTGTTTTAATATAAATTCAAGTTTATTTGCTACTGCCATACATATCTCCTAAAACATTAATATTTTAATTAAAAATAAACATATTAGTCCAGGAACACCTAAAAGTGTCGTAACTAAAATATTTGCAATATTAATCGGTATAATTATACCAAAGGACTTTATACTAATATTTAAACTAAATAATAGTAAAAATGAATATATTACCCTTTTTAAAACATTAATAATTATTTTTATAAATATCACCAATTAATTATATATTTATTTTAAATATTTATGATAAATTTTTTCTATCATTTAATGCATTAAATAAAGTTTGCTCATCTAAATAATCTATTTCAACACCCATAGGAATACCATAGGATAATCTTGAAACTATAACATTATTATTTTCAAATATTTTCTTAATATATAAGGTAGTTGCTTCGCCTTCGATTGTTGATTTTAAAGCAATAATTATCTCAGGATTTTTCAATTCTTTTACTCTTTGAACAAGACTTGATAAATTTATGTCGTCTGGTCCAATCCCATCAATTGGTGATATTAATCCATTTAGTATGTGATAAGTACCTTCAAATTTGCCTGCTCTTTCAAAAGCAAATACACTCTTCGGATCTTCTAAAACACAAATAATATTCTTATTTCTATATCCATTATCTGCTTTTGAACAAACATCACATATTTCATTTTCTGTAAGAGATGCACAAATTTTACATTTTTTTAATTTATTTTTGCATAATAGTATAGATTCTGATAATTCTTGTACTACCTCATCATCCATATCAAGTATTGATAGTGCCATTCTTTCAGCACTTTTTTCACCAACGCCAGGCAACTTTTTAAAATATGTAATTGCTTTTTCTAAACTATCAGGATAAATCATAATAAACCATTTAAAGAATTACCATATGGGCCCATTACGGAATTTAATTCTTCATCAACCTTATTATTTGCATCATTAATTGCAATCATAATCATATCTTGTAAAATTTCTAAATCATCAACTGTTATATTTTCTTTATTTTTAATATTTACAGAAACAACTTCTTTCTTTCCATTAACTTCCACATCAACCAATTCTGATTTCCCGGGAAATATTTTTTTATCAACCTCTGATTTTTTATTCATTATATCTTTTTGCATTTTTTGAGCTTGAGCCATTAAACTTTGCATATTCATAATTATCTCTCCTATCTAATTTCAACATTGTCTTCAAATATTTCAGCAGCTAGTTTTTCTAATTCATCATTGTTATCCATTTCCTGTTTATCAACATCAGATTTAGAATTTTCTTCTACTTCATCTATTATACTATATTTTACGTTATTTTTAATATTAAAAACATATTTTTCTTTACATTCTTCCCATTTTTTTTGAGACAAACATATAAATTTATGTTCCAACCCATAAAAAATTTTAAAATCTTGTTCTAACGATTCGATATTCTCATTAATTAATTCTGCAGTAGATGCTAAATTATTAGTCAGTATTGAATACTTATCTGAAGATGCTACAATGTCTGTATCAACTATGTAAGACATTATTTTTTTATTTGCGTTTGATTCATATATTAAGAAATCATCCCACTTTGTTTTTATTTCATCCAAATATTTTCTTTTGGCATTTGCAAAACAATTATTTACTCTTATGTCTAAATTATACGAACATTTGTTTGTATTATTATTTGTATCAATATTATTATTTTCCTCAATTATGTTTTTATTTACATTAATTTCATCTTGGTTTAACTCAATTTTGGATGAAGTATTCAATGTTTCACGTGAAACATTAATATATTTTAATATAGTAATTTCAATAAATATATATGGATCTATTGAACTTTTATAAGAACTTATTGAATTACTTATTTCTAATATCAAGTCATAAATATTATTAAATTCAAACTCATACTTTGATTTACCCATTCTTAAATTAATTAATTCATCTTTAAGTGCTTCAATTAATTTTACAGACAAGATTCTATAATCAACTCCTGAATTTCTAAATTTATTAATATTTTCAATAATATTCGATACATCATTATTTGCAATATTTTTAACTAATTCATCAATTTTTTTTGTAGAAACTGAGCCAAAATTGTTTATAATATCATCAACCGTTATTTTATTATTGGTTGCAGCAACTTGATCTAAAATACTTAATGCATCTCTTAGACCGCCATTTGACATATAGGCTATTTCTTTAATTGCTTCTTCATCAATACTAATTTTTTCTTTATCACAAACATATTTTAGTCTATTTACTATATCTTCATTTGAAATAGGCTTAAAATCAAATCTTTGACACCTTGATAATACTGTAATAGGCACACTTTGTATATCAGTAGTAGCAAGTATAAAAACGACATTTTTTGGTGGTTCTTCTAAAGTTAATAATAATGCATTAAAAGCACTTGTAGATAACATATGAAATTCATCAATTATATATACTTTATATTTTGATATTGAAGTAGCTAATCTAGAATTTTCTATAAGTTCTCTAACATCATCTACACTATTATTTGAAGCAGCATCAATCTCAATTATATCTGGATTTTCATTACTACTTTTACAAATATCGCATTTATTACATGGATTTCCATCTTTAGAATTTGTACAATTAATTGCTTTAGAAAAAATTTTTGCTGTACTTGTTTTTCCTGTACCTCTTGGTCCAGTAAAAATATATGCATGTGATATTTTATTTTCTTTAATAGAATTTTTTAATAGTTTAATTGTATATTCCTGGCCAACAATAGAATCAAAATCTTGTGGTCTATATTTTCTATATAATACTTTATAATCCATAAAAAAAGCCCACCTTTCTTAATAATTATAACATAAAATACTATATTTATTAAGAAAAATTAATGTTTCACGTGAAACATTAATCTATCTTATTTTTTTAAAAAAATTATTAAAAATATTATTAATTTTTTCTACAAATTCATTATTTTCATCTAATTTTATAATTGAGTTTGATTTATAACTTGTTTTTTCTTGATTTAAAATATAATAAATTTTATTAATTCTAGATGCCATAATAATTTCATAACACATATTACATGGTTTTAAAGTTGTTATTATTATACAATCATTTAATCTCCAATCATTTAAATGTTTTTCTGCATCAATAATTGCGTTTACTTCAGCATGACCACATACATTTGATTTTGATTGTCGATTATTATAACCTTTTCCAATAATTTTATTATTATAAATAATGATTGCTCCGACAGGCACTTCATTCCTTTTATATGATTTTAAAGCTAATTTATATAATATTTTATAATATTTATTCATGATATGTTTCACGTGAAACATTGATATATATTTCACTACTTTCTATTATAATAATAATGTTTCACGTGAAACATTATTATTATAAAAATTAAAAAAGTGCACACAAGTAGAGATTGATGTGGCTGCTGTATTCCTACTCTGACCAGGTTACAATATGCTTGTTGCACTACAATATGATAACATTATTAATTTATTTAATCAATAAAAAAACGAGTATAACTCGCTTTTTTAATCATTATTAGAATCAACAGTACTATTTTCTTCTTCAGATGTTTCATCATCATTAACAATCAAACACATACTAGATACTTTTTGATCATTTTTTAAATTAATTAATCTTACACCTTGAGTAACACGTCCTAGTGTAGAAATTTGACTTATAGGCATTCTCATTACTGTTCCACTATCAGTAATAATAACAGCATCTGTTTTATCACCTACAATTTGGAATGTACATAATTCACCATTCTTAGCTGTTAAATTTAAAGCTTTAACACCTTTTGATCCTCTACTAGTTTCTCTATATTCACGAACAAATGTTTGCTTTCCAAATCCTTTGTCTGTAATTAATAATATTTTATCTTCATCCTTAGCAACATCAGCACAAATACATAATCCACCAGAAGATAAATTAACTCCTTTTACTCCAGTTGCAGTTCTACCCATATTTCTTAATTTATTTTCGTTAAATTTAACTAATCTTCCCTCACTAGTACCTAACAATATAAATTCATCATTATTAGCTATTCTAACTGTTAATAATTCATCATCTTCCTTTAATGATAGAGCAATTTTTCCAGATCTTCTAATATTTTCATATTCAGAAAGTGCAGTCTTCTTAACTATACCATTTTTTGTAACAAATACTAATGATTTTTCTTTTTCATCTTTACCAACAGAAATAACACTACTTACTATTTCATCTTTTTCTATTGGAATTAGATTAATTATTGGTAATCCCTTAGATTGTCTTCCAAATTCAGGAATTTCATATCCTTTAAGACGATATACCTTACCATGACTAGTAAATATCATTAAATAATCATGTGTTGACATATTAATTATTTGTTGTACAAAATCTTCATCATTAATGGCCATTCCTTTAACTCCTACGCCACCTCGATTTTGAACTCTAAATGTATCTGCAGTAGTTCTCTTAATATATCCTTTATTAGATAATGTAATCATTACATTTTCTTCAGGAATTAATGATTCATCTTCAATAAAATCTACAGCAGTCATATCAATTTCTGTTCTTCTTTCATCAGCATATTTTTCTTTTATTTCTAATAATTCCTGTTTAATAATGCCATAAATTTTTTCTTCACTTGCCAAAATACTCTTACATTCATCTATTTTTGCAAGTAAATCTTTTAATTCATCATCAATTTGATCCTTAGACATATGAGTTAATCTTCTTAACTTCATTTCTAATATTGCATTAGTTTGAACATCATCAAGTCCAAATCTTTCACCTAATGTTTTTTGAGCTTCTTCATCAGTCTTTGAACCACGAATTATTTTTACTACTTCGTCAATATTATCAATTGCTATTTTTAAACCTTCTAAAATGTGAGCTCTTTCTTCAAATCTCTTTAAATCATATTGAGTTCTTCTTACAATAACTTCTCTTTGAAAATGAATGTATTTAGCAATAATATCTTTTAATCCTAAAGTTTTAGGTACCTTATTATCGATCATTAAAAGAATTATTCCATAACTAGTTTGAAAATCAGTATGTTTATACAAATTATTTAAAACTACTTGAGCATTAGCATCTTTTTTTAAAGATATTGTTATTTGTCCATGTTTTAAATCAGAGTGATAATCTGATATACCTTCTAATACTTTATTATGAACAAGTTCAGCAACTTTATTTTTTAAATCTAAAGTATTTACTCCGTATGGAACCTCACTAACAACAATTTGATATCTACCAGCATGTTCTTGAATTTCAGCTCTAGCTCTTACAGTAATAATACCTCTACCTGTTTCATATGCTTTCTTAATTCCAGAATTTCCGAGTATTATTCCACCAGTTGGAAAATCTGGTCCCTTTATATATTGCATTAATCCTAAAGTATCAATTTCAGGATTATCAATATAAGCTACACAACCATCTATTACTTCTCCTAAATTATGTGGAGGAATATTTGTTGCCATTCCTACTGCAATTCCTGTAGTTCCATTTACTAAAACATTTGGAAATCTTGAAGGTAATACTTCAGGTTCTTTTTCTGTTTCATCAAAGTTTGGAACCATATTTACAGTATCTTTATTAATATCTCTAAGCATTTCGTTACTAATTTTTGATAATCTTGATTCTGTATAACGCATTGCTGCGGCACCATCACCATCCATATTACCAAAATTACCATGTCCATCTACTAAAGGACAACGATATGAAAAGTCTTGAGCCATTCTTACCATAGCTTCATAAATTGAAGAATCACCATGTGGATGATATTTACCCATAACATCTCCGACAATTCTTGCTGATTTAACGTGAATTTTATCAGATGTATGTCCTTCTTCCCACATTCCATATAAAATACGTCTATGAACAGGCTTTAGACCATCTCTAAGGTCTGGAATAGCACGTGCAGTTATAACACTAACAGAGTAATCAACAAATGATTTACTAACTTCATCAACAATATTATTATTTTGTAAATTATCCATTTCAAACCTCCTATATATCTAAATCTGCATATTCTGCATGCTCTTCTATAAACTTTCTTCTAGGTTCAACTTCTTCACCCATTAAAGTTGTAAATATTTCATCAGCAGCCATTGCATCATCAACTGTAATTTTTCTTAAAACTCTTTTATTTATATCCATTGTAGTATCAAATAATTCATCTGCATCCATTTCTCCTAAACCTTTCATACGTCCAATAATTGGTTTAACATTACCTGGAATTTCCGAAAGTTTAGTTTTTAATTCAGCTTCATCTAGTGCATAAGTTACATTTTTTCCATATTTAATACTAAAAAGTGGTGGTTGTGCTGCATAGACATGTCCTGCTTCAACAATAGGTTTAAAGAAACGATAGAATAAAGTTAAAAGTAAGACACGAATATGACTACCATCCACATCTGCATCTGTCATAATAACAATCTTATCATATCTTAATTTAGATAAATCAAAATCATCACCAATACCAGTACCAAATGCTGTAATTATAGTTCTAATTTCTTCATTAGATAAAGCTCTATCAAGTCTTGCCTTTTCAACATTTAATATTTTACCTCTAAGTGGTAATATTGCTTGAGTCATAGAATCTCTACCCTTTTTAGCAGATCCACCAGCAGAATCTCCCTCGACTAAGAAAATTTCACATTCTTTAGGATCTTTACTCTTACAATCACTTAGTTTACCATAGAAATTAGAAACATCTAAATCAGACTTTCTTCTAGTTAATTCTCTTGCTTTTTTTGCTGCAATTCTTGCATTAGATGCTAAAATAGACTTTTCAACAATTAATTTTGCTTGATCTGGATTTTCCATTAAAAATCTTTCAAATCCTTCAGCAAATATATCACTACCTATTTTTTTAACCTCACTATTTCCAAGTTTAGTTTTTGTTTGTCCTTCAAATTGTGGATTTGGATGTTTACAAGAAATTATCATTGTAAGTCCTTCTCTTACATCCTCACCAGTTAATGATTCATCACTATCTTTTAATATTTTAGCATTTTTTCCATAAGCATTAATTACTCTAGTAAGTGCTTGTTTAACACCATCTTCATGAGTTCCACCTTCTGGAGTATGAATATTATTAGCAAATGAATATATTTGAGATTGATAAGATGTATTATATTGACATGCTACTTCAATAGAAATATCATCTGATTTACCCTCAACAAATATTACATCTGGATGCAATACTGTATTATTTTTATTTAACATATTAACATATTCAATAATTCCACCATTATAAATATATTCTACTTCTTTTTTTGGCTCTTCTCTTAAATCTGTTAATAATATTTTTATTCCTTTATTTAAGAAAGCCATTTCTTGTAATCTTTTAGATAAAATATTAAAATCATATTCAGTTGTTTCAAAAATTGTTGGATCTGGATGAAATTTAACAGTAGTTCCTGTTCTATTTTTATCACATTCTCCAATTATTTTCATTGGTTCAACAGGTTTTCCACCATTTTCAAATCTTTGAAAATGAATTTCACCTTCTCTATAAACATATACTTCTAAAAAATCAGATAAAGCATTAACAACAGAGGCACCTACACCGTGTAATCCACCAGATACTTTATATCCTCCGCCACCAAATTTACCTCCAGCATGTAATACTGTAAAAATTGTTTCTATTGTTGATAAACCTGTTTTTTCATTAATTCCAGTTGGCATACCACGTCCATCATCTTTAACTGTTACAATATTTCCCGGTTCAATACTAACTTCAATATCATCGCAATAACCAGCTAATGCTTCATCAACAGCATTATCAACAATTTCCCAAACTAAATGATGTAAACCAGCAACATGAGTATTTCCTATATACATACCTGGTCTTTTTCTAACTGCTTCTAGTCCTTCTAATACTTGAATCGCGTTATCTCCATAATTATTTACTTCATCTTTCATATTTTAACCTCCTCAACACCATTTTCTGTAATATGAAATATTTTAGAATTATTTATAATATTTTTATTTACTTTATCTATCTCAGTAGTTGTAATAAAAGTTTGAATTTTATCATCAATAATATTTAAAATATTATTAATTTTTTCATTATCTAATTCACTAAATAAATCATCTAATAATAATATAGGTAATTTATTAATCTTATCATTAAATACACTAATTTCAGATAATTTATAGGCAATAATTGCATTTTTTTGTTGACCTTCTGATCCAAACTCTTTTAATTCTTTATTATTTAGCTTAAACAATAAATCGTCATGATGTACTCCAAATTTTGTCATACCAAACAACATATCCTTTTCTTGCAATTCTATATATTTTTTCTTAATATCTTCTTTTTTTAATTTATTAAAATCACTTAAATATTCAATACTAACACCTTTTATATTAGATATCTTTTCATAAATAATATCTATTAACTTATTTATTTCATCTATATAATTATTTCTATAATCATATATTTGCGTACCTAAATCAATTAATTTATCAGTTAGTATATTTAAATATTCCTGTGAAGTATTAGAATTTAAATACATAGTTTTTAAATAAGAATTACGTTGTTTTAATATTTTATTATAACTACTTAATATTTTTAAATATTTATTATCTAATTGTGATATAGATACATTTAATAGTTTTCGTCTAATACTTGGAGAATCTTTTATTATTTGTAAATCATTTGGATTAAAAATAATTACCTTAATATTTGAAATATAATCACTAATTTTTTTATAACTATTATTATCTATTTTTACATTTTTTCCATTTTTAGTAATAATTATTTGATAATTTTTTTTAATATCATCTATTATATTTCCAGATATTTTAGATTGTTCTTTATCTTCTTTAATAAGAATCTTATCATTATTACTTCTAAAAGTTTTAGTCAATGCAAGAACATAAATAGCTTCAATTAAGTTAGTTTTTCCCATACCATTTTTTCCATAAATAATATTATTTTTTGAAAATGATACTTCCAACTTATTATAATTTCTAAAATTAAGTAACTTTAAATCTGCAATTTGCATAAATTAACCTCTTTTAAGCCAAATATTTAAAATAATAGGTATGATAATACTCCCATACCTATTACAATTATACCACAAATTATTTAGTTTTTTTAGTATTTTTTTGCTTTTTTTGCTTTTTTCTATCATTAATTAATAATTGAAGTCTTGATGATCTTAATACTTGATTATTAAATATACCATAAGATACATCCAATATTAATTCTTTTCCATCCTTAAATACTACTTTAGTGCCATTATTAAATCGTTCATAATAATCGATATTATTAAGACTAATCCATGAACAATCTTTAATTCTTGGTGATGAAGTTGGAAAAAATATTAATTCACTAGAATCTTCAATAATAATTGGAATTTTATGTGTTAATTTAAGTATAGACTTAGATCCATCTTGTCTTCCTTTAAATGTAGATCCATAATATTCACAACTATCTTCCATTATCTTATTAACTTTTTCATTTATAATATAAGTATTATCTCTTTCATATATTATAGATTTAGTACTAGATTTTGGAACAACAGCAAAAGTATCTTCGTTTACTTCATACTTACTCATTTTTTTCACCCCCTTTGAAATAATTTGAATATATCAAATTTAATTGTCGAAATTTATCAATATTTGTCGATAACTATAAATTTATCAACAAAAAAAACAAATTTATTTAAAAATTTGTTAATTTTTTTTATTTTAATATGTTTTAATTGGTAAAATTAATTGAATTAATGATTCATCTTCAGTGGATTTAATTACTATAGGTTTTGTATCACCATTTAATAATATTAATATTTGCTCATCTTTAAATGTTTTTAAAGCTTCAAGCATATATCTTGCACTAAATGATATATCAAATTCTTCATTATAATTACTTTCTACTTCAAGTTGTTCAGATGAAGAACCTTGCTCTGCTATGGAAGAGATAGTTAAGTTATTTTTTGATAAGTGCATTTTAATAATATTTTTATCTCTACTATTAGTAAGTAAAGCAGCTCTTATTATTGCAGAATTAAAATCACTTAAATTAGAATTTAATATTATTAAAAATTCATTAGGTATTAAATTAGTAGTATTAGGATAAGCACCTGCTAATAAATTACTTTGGAATATTAAATCATTATATTTAAATATAATCTTATTATTAAAAATATGTATTTCTAAATTATTTTCATCATCTATAATTTTATCAAGTTCTAAAATATTTTTTCCAGGCATTACAATATTTATATCTTCATCTACAGCTTTATCTAATTTTATAGTTTTCTTAGCTAAACGATAAGAATCTGTTGCTATACATTCTAATATGTCACCTGTTATTTTAATATTTATACCTGTTAATAAAGGTCTTAATTCTTGAGTAGATATTGCAAATACAGTCTGAGATACCATTTTTTTAATAACACTACTATTAATTATTATAGGATTTTTATGTTCTTCTATTTTTATATTAGGATATTCACTAGGATCATAACAATTTAAATTATATTTAGAATTACCAGATGAAATATTTATTTTATAACCTTCTAATACTTCAAAATTTATATCATCCTGTGGCATATTTCTAATAATATCAACAATTCTATCACTTTGAACAATAATTATTCCTTCATTATCTATATGTTTAATCTTATCTTTAGTAATTAATGTTTTAATTAATAATTCAGAATCACTAGCAGTTAAATATAAACCATCTTTATTTAATTCAAGTTTAATTCCATTTAATATAGGTATAATATTTTTAGAAGATATAGCTCTAACTACATCTATAATATTTTCTAAAATTATGCTTTTATCAATTGTAAATTTCATAAATCATTCCTTCTTTCTTATTTATTTTTATAATAATTATAATAATAGAGTTAATATGTTAATAACTTTAATAAATATTAAATTTTAATTAAAAAATTAATGTTAATAAATAATATTTTATTAACAAGTTATCCATAATTTTATATGTTCATCTTTATTTCATTAACTATTTCTTGTAGTTTTTTATTATCTTTTAAATCTTCAGTTATCTTTTCAATTGCGTGAATAACAGTTGAATGATCTCTTCCTCCAAATTCAAGTCCAATCTTAGTTGTTGAATCTTCAGTCAACATTCTTGCTAAATACATTGCAAGCATTCTAGGATAAGCTATTGCATTGCTTCTTTTCTTTCCTTTCATAGCATCAACTGTTATTTCATAATAATCAGCAACAGCTTTTTGAATAACAGATATACTACTATTTGAATAAATATTTTTAGTAACATCATCACCTAAAGCATCCATTACAAATTTTAAATCAATTACTTTTGGCACATCCATTGCAGCAAAAGCTTCAATTCTAGTAATTGCACCAATAAATGGTCTAATATCACCTTCATATAAATTTGCAATATATTCAATAGCATCTTCAGTTATTAAATCTTTAATTGAAAAATTTTTAAGTTTTTCTTTTAAAATTCTACATTTTAAATCAAAATCAGGTGGGAATATATCAACAGGAAGAGAATAAGTCAATCTTGATTTTAATCTTTCCTCTATTCTTTTTAAATCCTTTGGTGAAGTATCAGAACTAATAATTAATTGTTTATTTTTACTAATAAACTCTTCAAATATTTGGAAAAATTCATCTTGAGTTCTTTCTGCTCCAGCAAGAAATTGAATATCATCTATAATAAGAACATCTACATCCCAATATTTATTTTTAAAATATTTTGATTTATTAACAATATCATCCTTAGATCCACTAGTTATATTTACATAATCATCTCTAAATACTGTTGATGATGTATATAATACATTTAAATTAGAATTTTCTACAATATAGTTACCAATAGCTTGCATTAAATGAGTTTTACCAACACCACATTTACCATATATAAATAAAGGATTATATACAATTCCTGGTTGTTGAGCAACAGTCATTGCAGTTGTTTTAGCAAATCTGTTAGTTTCTCCAATTACATATGTATCAAAAGTAAATTCCTTTTTTAAATTAGTATCAAATTTTGGTTTAGTATCAATAATTTCAATGTTATCTACAATTAAATTATTAGAATTTTCTTCAATAATTTCATTTTCTAATATAAAAGATATTTCATAAGTAATATTAGTAATATCATAAAAAGTTTTTTCAATAATTTCATACCAGTGAGTCTTAAGTATAGTTTTGTACACTGGCATAGGAACTTTTATGATGATTTTGTTATTTTCTTGATCTAATTTATAAAGTTCTAATGGTTTAATCCAAGTATTATAAGTCATTGGATTAATTGGACTATCTTTACTACTTAAAATAGACAGAAATTCGGACCATATTTTATCCGCTACCAAAATCATCACCCCGCTTGTTTTACCGTCTATAACTCAATTGTATAAGGACATTATAAAATTTGCAAGTAGAAATTTGCAAAAAATAAATTATCAACAAGTTATAAACACAATAATTTATAAATTGATATATATATTATAATATTTTTAAATATTTATCAACATTATCCACAATTTTTTTTATTAACATAGTTAATAATTTGTTAATATGGTTATTAACATTATCAACAAAAATATATTTATATCTTTATTTATTTAATAAAATTTGTTTATAAGTATGTTTATATTGTGTTAATATTTAATTTATTATCACATTATCTTGACTTTTAATTGTTGATAATAGTATAATAGCCATGCAAAGTTTTTAGATGTGGAGGTGCAATTATGAAAAGAACTTATCAACCAAATAATAGAAAAAAAGCTAAAAAACATGGTTTTTTTGCAAGAAAAGAAACTAATATTTTAAATAAAAGAAGAGCAAAAGGTCGTAAAAATATTTGTAAATAAACCACAATTACGTGGTTTTTTCTTAATTATATAGGTGATTATTATGAAAAAATTTGAAACAATTAAACAACATAAAGAATTTACTGATATTATAAATAATTGTAAGTATGTTAAAAATAAATATTATGTTATATATTATAGAAAGTCTAATTATAATTTTTCGAGATTTGGAATTGCCATATCTAAAAAATTAGGAAAAGCTTATTTAAGAAATTATTATAAAAGAATTACTAGAAATATAATTGATATTAATAAAAATTTATTTAAAAATAATAAAGATTATATTATAATGATTAAAGGAGCTTGTCTTGAATCTAATTATAAAGACTTGTTATCTAATTTTGAAAATTTATTAAAGGAGCTAAATAATGAAGAAAAAATTTAAAGTAATTATTTTATTTCTTATTGTATTTATGAGTGTTGGATGTACCAAATATATTAAGGAAGATAAAAAAAATGTTATTTATGAAACCACTGGTCAAACTTTAGCATCTAATATATTATGTAAGCCAGTAAATGAGGATTTATATAATTTTTATAAAGAACATGAAAATTCTTTAGAAGTTAAATTAGATGATTTAGCTGTATGCTCAGAATTTAATCCAAGTGCTGTTGGATATAAAAGTTTATGGGAATCTATTTTAGTTAAACCAATTGCTTGGTTAATATTAAAATTAGGATTGATAGTACAAAATTTTGGTATATCAGTAATGTTAATGTCTTTGTGTATCAGAGCATTAATGATACCTTTAACTAAAAAGAGCATGTCTCAAACTGAAAATATGAAAAAGGCACAACCAGAGCTAGCAAGAATTGAAAAGAAATATCAAAATAAAGATGATAAAGAATCAATGATGGCAAAATCCCAAGAAATGATGATGGTTTATAAAAAATATAGTATTAATCCTGTAAGTGGTTGTTTATCCGCTTTCATTCAATTGCCTTTATTCTTTGCTTTCTTAGAGGCAATTAATAGAGTACCTGCTATTTTTGAAGGTTCATTATTTAATATGAGTTTAGGTATGACACCAATGGTTGGATTATCTCAAGGAAATTATATTTATGTAGTTTTAATAATAGTAATAATAGTATCAACTTATATTTCATTTAGAAATTCTATGTCATCACAACAAGGAAATGAAGCAGCAAATCAAATGAAATATATGATGATATTTATGTTAATTATGATTAGTGTAGCATCACTTTCATTACCAACAGCAATTGCACTATATTGGGTAGTTAACAATATATTTGCTATAGTTCAAAATATTATAATGAAAAAATTAAATGAAAGAAGGAAGTAATATATGAAGTATGAAGTATTTAATGGAAAAAATTTAGAAGAATTAAAAAAGGAAGCTTTAGAATCATTAAATTTAGATGAAAAAGACTGTTTAATTAGTGTTACTTCAACAAAATCAGGTTTATTTAAAACAAAAGAAGAATTTGAAATTAAGGTATATAAATTAGTTGATATAGCTGAAGAAATTAAAAATTATTTAAATGAATTATTAACAAATATGAATATTAATGCTAATTTTGAAACAAAAATTAGAGATGAACAAATTAGTATTAAGATGTTTTCAGATAATAATAAAATATTAATTGGTAGAGATGGCAAAACTTTAAAAGCATTACAAACTGTAATTAGACAACATATATTTAGAGAAGTAGGATCTTATCCATATGTTTTACTTGATGTAGAAAACTACAAAGAAAAGAAAATGAAAAATTTAGAGTTTTTAACAAAGAAATTAGCTAAAGAAGTATTAAGAACAAAACAACCTATTGCTATGGATAATATGAATTCTTATGAAAGAAGAATTGCTCATAATGTATTGTCAACATTTGATGGTTTAACATCTGCTTCTGAAGGTGAAGAACCAAATAGACATATAGTAATCAAAATAAAGGAAAATTAATTCTTTCTTTTTTATTTAGTGCAATTATGTATTGCAATGAAATGTGAATATAAATGTAATGTTTTAAAAAAAATAAAAAAAGGAAGAATTATTATAATGTCTTCGAACTCGATTGAAGATTTGAATATTTGTGATAAAGTATATAAATTAGTTGAAGGGAATATTAATAATAATGAATGATTATTTTAAACAAACATTTGGATTGATATCTAATATTATTAATTATATTTTGATATTTATAGTTTTTATATTAGTGTTTATATTAATTTCAGCTGAATATCAAAGTAATGCTTTTGCTATAAAGATTAATGATAATAATTTAAGTGTATACTATGAAGAAAAATATAAAAATACATTACTATTTTTATCTGGTAAGTCTAACTATGTAACAGAAAATAATGCAGTATCCAGAATATCTTTATCCAATAAATATTTGTTAACTATTGATGAATATGAATTATATTCTCCTAATGGAAGGGTAATAAATGCAGATAATTGGAATATTTCTACTGATAATAAGAAAAAAATTTTAGATTCTGACATAAAAATAAAAATTGAAACAGTTGATGGAATTATTTATGATGGTAATTATGAACCTGATATAACTAATTATATTACAAAACCAGGAAGGTATTATTTTCATATATATGTTAATTCTTCTAGAAATCCTAAGTTTTTATCTTCAGTAAAAACTCATATTTCTTTTAATATTATGATAGGTGATAATAATGAAAAAAATTAAGAATTTAACACTATGGTTAATACTTATTATTGTTGTAGTTTTAATACAATTGATATTAAGAATTAATGAAAGTATAAATATGCATAAAATAGATTTTAGTATGTATGAAAATATGATAAAACTGGATTATGATTATATAAAAGATATATTAATTTTTACTAATAATACTTCCATAGTGCATATGTCTGATATACAAAAAAAATTTAGTGAGTTACAAAAAAGTAATGACTTTAATAATGATCTTGTATTGTTTTCTCCGCCAATAGACAAGAATTTAAATATGTGTTTAGGATATTTTATTATCCAAAAAGACAGTGGAATAATAAAAGTAGATGCAAGTCACATGTGTGATTTATCAAATGAGTAGTAAGATTTAATATAAAGGAAGATTAATTCTTTCTTTTTTTTAATATTTATAGTATAATACCATTGCAAAAAAAGGGAGGAAAGCATATGGATGATACAATAGCAGCTATAGCAACTTCTGCTGGAATTGGTGCGATATCAATTATTAGAGTGAGTGGAAATGAAGCTATAAAAATAGTAAATTCCATATTTAAAGGAAAAGATTTAAATAAAGTTGATTCTCATACAATTAACTATGGTTTTATTATGGATAAAGATAAAGTTGTTGATGAAGTGTTAGTATCAGTTATGAAGTCTCCTAAAACATATACTGTTGAAGATGTAGTAGAAATTAATACACATGGTGGTATAGCACCTACTAATAAAGTATTAGAATTACTTTTAAAAAATGGATGTCGTTTAGCAGAACCTGGAGAATTTACTAAAAGAGCTTTTCTAAATGGCAGAATAGATTTAACTCAAGCTGATGCAGTAATGGATAAAATAAATGCAAAAACTGATATACAAAATGATTTAGCATCAAATACTTTAAGTGGTAAAGTATCTAAATTAATTAATGATTTAAGAAACGATATGATTCAAATAATATCAAATATTAATGTAAATATTGATTATCCTGAATATGATGATGTTGATATAATAACTAATGAGATATTAATTCCTAAAATTGTTAATTTAAAACAAAGAATAGAAAAAATATTAAAAGAAAGTAAAAATGGCAAAATTATTAAAGATGGAATTAAAACATCAATTATAGGAAGACCTAATGTTGGCAAATCTTCCTTATTAAATGCCTTAATTGAAGAAGATAAAGCAATTGTAACTGATATTGCTGGTACAACAAGAGATATTGTAGAAGGTCAAATAACAATAAATGGAATATTATTAAATATTATAGATACTGCTGGGATAAGAAATACTAATGATAAAGTTGAAAGTATTGGTGTTGAAAAATCATTAAAAATGATGGAAGAATCTGATCTAATATTATTTATGTTAAATAATAATGAAGTATTAACAGATGATATTAAATTATTAATAGATAAAATAAAGAATAAAAAATATATTATTATTATAAATAAAATAGATTTAGAAACTAAACTTGATTTATCCAATATAGATATTAATAAAGATAGTATTATTAAAATGAGTTTAAAAGATAATATAGGAATAGATGAATTAAAAGAAAAAATTATGGATATATTTAGTATAAATAATATTGAAATAAAAGATCCTACATATATTTCAAATACAAGAAGTATTGCTATTCTTGAAAAATGTTTAATTAGTATTAATGATATAGAAGAAGGATTAAATAATAATGAAACTATCGATATGTTAGAATTAGATATAAGAAATATATGGGAAGAATTAGGTAAAATTAATGGAACAACTTATGAAGAAGAATTATTAGATGAAATGTTTAAAAGATTTTGTCTAGGAAAATAATTTTGTAGAATTAAGGTGATATTATGGATTATGAAATAATAGTAGTTGGTGGTGGTCATGCTGGTTGTGAAGCTGCATATGCTAGTGCATATAAAGGTCATAAAACATTACTTATAACATCAAACATAAAAAATATAGCTGATATGCCATGTAATCCTCATATTGGAGGATCAGCTAAAGGAATAGTAGTTAGAGAAATAGATGCTTTAGGTGGAATAATGGGTAAGGTAGCAGATAAAACTCATTTACAAATTAAAATGTTAAATGCATCAAAAGGTCCTGCAGTTCAAAGTTTAAGAGCTCAAGGTGATAAAATAGCATATCCTAAAGAAATGTTAAAAGTTTTAAATTCTTTAGATAATTTAACTATTAAAGAAGGAATGGTTGAAGATTTAATTGTTGAAAATAAAACTTGCAAAGGTGTAGTTTTAGAAGATGAAACAAAAATAACATCTAGTATAGTAATATTAACAACAGGAACTTATTTAGCTTCAGATATATTAGTTGGAAATACTAGAACAAGAAAAGGACCTCATGGTGAAAGACCATCTAATAATCTAAGTAATAAATTAGCAAATTATGGATTTAAAATCATAAGATTAAAAACGGGAACACCTCAAAGAATTGATAGAAAAACAATAGATTTTTCAAAAACAAAATTAGAACCAGGTGATAATAAATATTTAACATTTTCATTTGATTTAGAACCTTGCTATAAAATTGAAGAACAACTTCCTTGTTATTTAACTTATACAACAGAAAAAACACATAAAATAATAAGAGAAAACTTAAATAAATCATCTATGTATGGTGCTTTAGATGATATAAAAGGAATAGGACCAAGATATTGTCCTTCGATTGAAGATAAAGTAACTAGATTTGCAGATAAAGAAAGACATCAATTATTTTTAGAACCTGAAAGTAAATATTATGATGATATATATGTTCAAGGTTTTTCAACATCTATGCCAGAAGATATTCAAGAATTAATGGTTCATTCTTTACCTGGTTTAGAAAATGCAAAAATATTAAAATATGGATATGCAATTGAATATGATGCAATTTATCCAACTCAACTCAATTTTTCATTAGAAACAAAAGTATTAAATAATTTATTTACTGCCGGACAAATAAATGGTACATCAGGTTATGAAGAAGCTGCATGCCAAGGTTTAATGGCAGGAATAAATGCAACATTAAAACTTGAAGGAAAAAGTCCATTAATTTTAAAAAGAAGTGACGCATATATTGGAGTTTTAATTGATGATTTAATTACAAAAGGTATTAGGGATCCATATAGATTATTAACATCTCGTGCTGAATTTAGATTACTTCTTAGATCAGATAATGCAGATTTAAGATTAAGAAAAATAGGATATGACGTTGGATTAATTAATGAAAAACAATTAGAAAAATTAAAGAATAAAGAAGATAATATTAATAAATTAAAAGACTTTCTTAAAAATAATAAATTAAAAATAACTGATGAAATAAAAAAGAAGTTTATTAGTAATAATATTGAGGTTCCATCATCAACATTATCTTTAGAACAACTTATTAAAAGACCGGAAATATCAATGAATTTTCTATCTTCAATTATTAATATAGATTTTGATGAAGAAATAAAAGAGCAAGTTAGTATTAATTTAAAGTATGAAGGATATATAAATAAAGCAATAAAAGAAGCTCAAAAAATGTTAAAATTAGAAGAAAAACAAATACCATCAGATATTGATTATGATAAAATAAAAAATATTGCTAGTGAAGCTAGACAAAAATTAAAGGAAGTAAGACCTCAAACTATTGCACAAGCAATTAGAATAAGTGGAGTAAATCCATCTGATATTTCTATATTATCAATATATTTAAGAAAGGAATATCCATATGAATCTTGATGAATTTCTTAAAGAATTAGAAATAATTGGTATAAAATTATCAGAAAAACAAATAAATGATTTAATAAAATATAAAAATTTTTTAATAGAATATAATAAACATACTAATTTAACAAGGATTGTAGATGAAAATGATATATATTTAAAACACTTTTATGATTCTTTAACAATTATAAAATACATAAAAATAAATGAATATAAAACTATACTTGATATAGGAACAGGTGCTGGATTCCCTGGTATGGTTTTAAAAATTGTTTATCCTAATTTAAGTGTTACTTTACTAGATTCTAATAATAAAAAAATAGCATTTTTAAAAGAATTAATAAAATTATTAAATATAAGTGTTAATTTAGTAAATAATCGTGCTGAAGAATATATTAAAGATAAAAGAGAATGTTTTGATATAGTAGTTTCTCGTGCAGTTTCTTTTCTTCCCGTTCTTTTAGAATTGACTATCCCTTTTGTTAAAATAAATGGATATTTTATAGCAATGAAAGGTGATGCTACTAATGAATTACAACTAAGTAAAAATACTGCAAATATATTAGGTGCATCGATAAAAAGCATTAATAATTTTAAATTAATTAAAGAAGATTCAATAAGAACTATTATAATATATGAAAAAAATGAAAGAACTAAATTAATATATCCAAGAAGTTATAGTAAAATAGTAAAAAATTATCTTAAATAAAAAATTAATTAAAAAATTAATTTTTTTATTTTTTTAAGATAAACAATGTTACTTTTTATTGCAAAAATTTTGATAATAATGTATTATTATACTAGAGTAAAATAAGAAGGGGCTGTAATTATGCAAATGGAAAATGAAATAGTACAGGTAAATATTGATGATATAATTCCTAATCGTTTTCAACCAAGAATAGCTTTTGATGAAAAAGCTTTAAATGAATTAGCTGCATCAATAAAAGAACATGGGATAATTCAACCATTAGTATTAAGAAAATTAGGAAAAAAATATGAAATAATTGCTGGTGAAAGAAGATATAAAGCAGCAACTTTAGCAGGTCTTCAAACTGTACCAGCAGTAATATCTAATATTGATGATAATAAAAGTGCTGAAGTAGCCCTAGTAGAAAATATTCAAAGAAGAGATTTGTCCCCTATTGAAGAGGCAAGAAGTTATAAAAATCTTTTAGATAAAGGATATCTTACTCAAGAACAATTAGCAAAAAAGATGGGTTTATCTCAATCTGCTATTTCTAATAAACTAAGATTATTAAATTTAGATGATACTGTACAACAAGCATTATTAGAGGGAAAAATATCTGAAAGACATGCAAGAGCCCTACTTTCAATAAGTGATAAAGAGCAACAAAAAGTATGGTTAGATAAAATAATTAAGGAAAGATTAACTGTTAGACAATTAGATCAAGAGTTAAAGAAAATAAATGGAGAAGATGATTCTTCTTCTGATATACCATTGGTAGATTTAACTCCAAATATAGAAGAAATAAAAAATAATGCTCAAGATATTAATGATAATAAACCAAAAAATATTGCTAATTTGATGGTTTCGGAGGATACTATGACTGAATATAGTGATAATTTACCACAACAAAATAATCAAGCAATGAATAATATGCCTCAAGCTGAGACTTTACCAACAATGCAAGAAATCCCTAGTGCAAGTCCTTTTAATGATATTATAAACGGATCATCTTCAGTTCCTCAACAAGAAGTGCTAAATACAATGCCATCAATAAGCAATAAATTTTTCAATCAATTAGAAGAAGAACCAGCAAATTTAAATACGACTAATCCATTTGCTGAAGAATCAGTATTTACTATTAATCCAGAACCTGCACCAGTTGAAGATGTTAGTGTTCCAAAAAATATTGAAATATTTGATATGTCAGCAAATCAAGTTAATAATAATGTACAAGCTTCACCTGATTCAATTAAACAAGAAGAGGTACTTCAAAATGATCCTATTGAAGAATTAAATCCTAATAATAAATTTTTTCAACCAACTGCTGAACCATTATTTGATGAACCTTTGGCTAAAGAAAATAATCAAAATAGTGTTGTTAATCCAATGGATTATGTTGAAACAATAAATGAAGTATCTCCAACTGAACAAAGTACTCCATCATTTGCTTCAGCAATTAATCAAGTTAGAGATTTGGTTACAAAATTAAATAATGAAGGACTAAATGTTAAAATAGATGAAGCAGATTTAGATCCTAGTTATCAAATAAATATTTCTATAATAAAATAAAGGTAATTATAATTACCTTTTTTTATTCTTCAATTTCTACTTTATTAACATAACTTTCTTTAATATCTTCTGATCCTTTAACAAAATAAAATATAAACATATTTGAATTATTAGTTGTTTCCTGTCCCGTAATAGCATTTAGCGGAACACCAACAACATTTGTTGGTTTTTCATACCAACTTGTTTCCTTATCTTTTAAATAATTTTCAGCAGTTTCAACCCATATGTTTTTTGCAATATTACCATCACTTGCCTTCATTTCTCTATTATCGTCATAACCATTCCAAACCATCATCAAAAAATCTTTATTATAACCTACCATCCAACAATCTGTGTTGGTTGATCCAGATTTCATTGCATATTTTCTACTTATTTTAGAAGATAAGCTAATTATAGTAGGAATATTATAATCTTTAAAGGAACTATTGTATGTTGATGTTAATAATTCATTTAATATATATACATAATTGCCATTTAGTACTTGTTCGTTTTTATCTTTTTTCTCATATAAAATATTACCATTTAAATCCTCCACTCTAGATATTAGAGATAAATCCTTTTTAAATCCCCCACTAGCTAAGGTAGTATAAGCATTAGCAAAATCTATCATGGATAATTCATTAGTTCCTAGTGGAAGTGATGGTACTGGATCAAGTTCTTTTTTAATTCCCATTCTTTTTGCTGTATCTACTAAAGTTTCTTCACCTAAAAAAAGATGAGTTTTTACTGCATATATGTTATCTGAGTAAGAAATAGCAGCAGCCATAGTTATTTCTTTATTTGCATATTTTTGATTATAATTTGATGGAGAATATGATTGATTATTAGAAAACATAAAAGTAGTTGCTTCAGATAAAAATGTTGAAGCACCAGTCATTCCATTTTCTAATGCAGCATAATAAAGAAGAGGTTTCATTGTACTACCTACTTGTCTTTCAGAGGATATTGCCCTATTATACTGGCTTTTAGCATAACTTTTTCCTCCAACTAATGCTTTTATATTACCATTGTTTGGATCTATTATTATACTAGCTACTTGCATATCATCATCATTCATATTATTTTTTATACTATTTTCTAAATATTCTTGGGCTTTAATATTTAATGATGTAAAAATTTTCAATCCTCCTGTTTCAATTAAAGTTTTTGGAACACTATCTATAGTTTCTAGTTCTTGTTTTACAGCATCTTGAAAGTACATGATGTTAGATAAATTATTTTGAGATTTTTCACCATATATTTCTATAGTATTATTAAATAAAGATTGTTTTTCTTCATTAGATATAATTTTATTATTTACCATAGATGCTGCAACAACTTTGGCTCTTGCTATAGCATTATCATAAGAAGTAATAGGATTATAATTATTTGGACTTTTTGGAATACCAGCTAAAATGATAGCTTCTTCTTTAGTTAAATCTTTAGCACTTTTATTAAAATAATATTCTGACGCATTTTCAATACCATAATTTCCTTGACCAAAATTAATAGTATTTAAATAACCTTCAAGTATTTCATCTTTAGTAAAATGCATTTCTAATTTTAAAGTTAACCATGCTTCTTGTATTTTTCTTTCCCAATTTTTATCAAAATCTAAATATAAGTTTTTTACATACTGTTGTGAAATAGTTGACGCTCCCCCTACTATTTCTTTATTTTCTATATTTTTTATTAAAGTTTTAATAATTCTAAAATAATCAAAACCTTTATGTTTATAAAAGTTTTTATCTTCAATACTTATAATAGCATCTTTGAGATTATCTGAAATATCTTCTAATGAAACCCATTTATTAGTCCCTGATCCTTGATAAACAATATTATTATTATCATCATAAATATAATATTGACCACTTGTTTTGATATCTAAAACAGGACTAAAGTATGCCAATACATATAATGAAATAATTCCAAGTAATACAATAACAAATAAAGTAATATTAATCTTAATAATTTTTTTAAACAACTTCATTAAATACCACCCTTTTATTAATATGAAAAAAAATTAATAAATTATGTAGTCAATTTTAAATGTATATGCTATAATGGTTTTTGTAAAATTTAGTGGGTGATTTTTATTAAGTATTTTTTGGATTTTAAATTATATAAAAATAATAATTTAAAAATATTTAAAAATAATATTGCATATTTCAAAAAGCATGATAAAATATTGTTCGTAGCCGATAATGAACACTTTTCTATATCTATTAAAAATAATTATTTAGATTTAGAAAAAGAAAATGATGATAGTATATTTAAATTAAGTTTAAATAATTCTTCTATTAAGTTAAAAAAACATAATATTACATTTAATATTTTAATTGAAGATATTAGTATAAAAATAAATGGTAATAAATATATTATTAATTACAAGTTAGAATCTGATGAAGAATTAACAACTATAGAAATAATTACATATAATGAGTTAGATTAATTATTAGAAGGGATGAAATATAATGAAATTAAAAAGTTTATCAAAAGAAGAATTAGAATCTATGAGTTATGATGATATAGCCTATAAAATATTTGAAGAAGAAAAAAAGAAGTTAAAATTACCTGATTTATTTAAAAAAATATGTAAATTACTTGAATTAGATGAATCTGAATATGAAGCTAGAATAGGTGATTTTTTTCAATTAATATCTAGAGATCAAAGATTTACAATGCTTGATAAAGGATTTTGGGATTTAAAAGACAAATATAAAACACAAATAATTATGGACAATGAAGAAGAAGATGAAGAAGAAACAGTTGAAGAAACTGAAGATGATACAGATGTAAGTGATGAAACTGATGAAACTTATTATGATGAAGATAGTGATGATGATGTTGAAGAAGACGATTTGAAAGATTTAGTAATTATCACTGATGATGAAGATGATGAAGCAAACATAGGATAATAATGGTTTGCTTTCTTTCTTTAAAAGGAGATGAATTTATGAACGAAAGACTAGAAAATATTAAGAATAAATATGATGAATTAACGGTTGAATTAACTAAACCAGAAGTCTTAAGTGATTTTAATAAATTAAAAAAATTATCTAAAGAACAAAAAGATTTAGAGAGTATTGTATTAAAATATCAAGAATATCAAAGATGTGAACAAGATATTAAAGATGCTAAAGAGTTATTAAATGATCCTGAAATGCATGATTTTGCAAATGAGGAATTAACTCAAAAAGAAATAGAATTACCTAAATTAGAACATGAATTAGAATTATTATTACTTCCTAAAGATCCTAATGATGAAAAAAATATTATTATGGAAATTAGGGGAGCAGCTGGTGGAGATGAAGCCAATATTTTTGCTGGAGATTTATTTAGAATGTATTCTAGATATGCTGAAAAACAAGGATGGACTTTAGAAGTATTACATGAAATAGAAGGTGCAGCTGGTGGATATTCACAAATAGAATGTTTAATTAAAGGTGATAATGTTTACTCAAAATTAAAATTTGAAAGTGGTTCACATAGAGTACAAAGGGTACCTGAAACAGAATCTGGTGGCAGAGTTCATACTTCAACTGCAACAGTTGTAGTTATGCCAGAAGTTGATTTAGAAACAATTGAAATAAAAGAAACAGATCTTAAAGTTGATGTTTATCACTCATCAGGTGCCGGTGGACAATCAGTTAATACGTCTAATTCAGCAGTACGTATTACTCATTTACCAACTAACACAGTGGTTACTTGCCAAATTGAAAGAAGCCAACTTAAAAACAAAGAAAAAGCAATGCAAATGCTTGCAGCTAAACTGCATGACGAAGCAGAAAATAAATTAGCAATGGAAGTTGGTGCAGAAAGAAAGAGTAAAGTGGGAACAGGAGATAGGTCTGAAAAAATTAGAACATATAACTATCCACAAAATAGAGTAACAGATCATCGTATTAATTTTTCTATAATGGAACTAGATAAAGTAATGGAAGGTAATTTAGAGCCTGTGATTGAAGCACTAATTACTGAAGATCAAAGATTAAAATTAGAAGGTAAATAATGTTTGATAAGTATTCAAAACAAGATTTGGAAATATTAAAAAGGATGTATCCAAATAATTATAATGAACAATTAAATAGATTAAATAATGGTTATCCTATTCAGTATTTAATTGGTAATGTAGATTTTTATGGTTATAAAATAATGGTAAATGAAAATGTATTAATACCAAGATTTGAAACTGAATATTTAGTATCAGATACTATTAAATTAATAAATAACTATATTGATAATCCTAAAATAATAGATATTTGTTCTGGATCAGGATGTATAGCTATTGCTTTATCTAAAGAACTAAATATTAATGTAAGTGCATTAGATATTTCTAATGATGCAATAGAATTATCCAAAAAAAGTGCAATTATTAATAATGCCAATATTGATTTTATTAATGAAGATATCTATAAATTTAATCCTAAAAATAAATATAATGTATTAATTTCAAATCCTCCATATATAGATAAGAATGAATATGTGGATATTTCAACAAAGTATGAGCCTCAAATTGCTCTTTATGCTAAAGATGATGGACTAGAATTTTATAAAATTATCTTAGAAAAAAGCAAATCAATATTAACAAAAAAGAATATTATTGCTTTTGAAATAGGATCTAACCAGGAAGAAAAAGTTGTTGATTTAATTAAAAATTATTTTCCGAAATCTAATATAGTTACTAAAAAGGATTTAAACAATTTAGATAGATACATATTTATAATTAACCAATAAATAATATAAGTGAATAAAAAGCTTATATTTTTTTCATTATAATATTGGTGATAATATGAAAAAAGTTATAATATTGTTATTTCTAACATCTGTTGTTTATTTGTTTAGCATTAAAGATGAAATAGTTATACCAAAAGAATCTATAAGATTTAGAATAATAGCAAATTCTAATTCAATTGAAGACCAGGCTTTAAAAAATAGAATAAAAAGTGATTTAATAGATAATATTTTACCTAATACAGTAAAAGAAACATATTCTTCCTCAGAAGTGTTGATAGCTGAGTCTATTCCTAAAATAAAAGAAGCATTAAATAAATATAACGTAAATTATCGTATAGATTATGGTAATAATTATTTTCCTCAAAAGCAATATAAAGGAATTACTTATCCAAAAGGAAAGTATAAATCACTTGTTATTACTTTAGATAGTGGTTTAGGTGATAACTATTGGTGTGTATTATATCCTCCATTGTGTTTAGTAAAAGAGGATAATAATACAACTAACATAGAATATAAATCATTGATTAAAGAAGTATTAAATAATTTTAATATTTAATATATATAAATGTTTACTCATTGTAAAGAAAATTAATAATAATTTGACAACTAACTGCATTTAATTATATAGTAAGGGTAGACGAGAGGAATATATATGGCGAAAATAATAATCGAAGGTGGAAATGAATTAAGCGGTAATATAACAATTGGTGGAGCTAAAAATAGTGCTGTTGCACTTATTCCAGCATCATTATTATGTGATGGTGAAGTAACAATAGATAATGTTCCAAATATATCTGATATAGATGCATTAAATGAAATATTACTATATTTAGGAGCAACTGTACAAAGAGATAAAACAACAATTAGAATAGATTCTAGAACTATTAAAAATAAGTCAATACCTCAAAAAATATCAAAAAAATTAAGAGCATCATATTATTTTATGGCTGCTTTACTTGGTAAATACAAAAAAGTAGAAATGTATTTTCCAGGTGGTTGTAAAATAGGTGCTCGTCCAATAGATCAAACATTAAAGGCATTTAAGGCTTTAGGAGCAAAAATTATCGAAGATAATAATAAGTATACAATTACAGCAGAAGAATTAAAAGGTACAACCATCTATTTAGACATGCCATCAGTTGGTGCAACAATTAATACAATTATTGCCTCATGTAAAGCAAAAGGCTTAACAATTTTAAGAAATGCTGCAAAAGAACCAGAAATAGTTAATGTAGCAACATTCTTAAATCAAATGGGAGCTAAAATAAGAGGCGCAGGAACTAGTGAAATTAAAATATATGGTGTAGAAAAATTAGATAGTTGCTATACCGAAGTAATACCAGATAGAATTGAAGCAGGAACATATGTTATTTTAGGTGCGCTTGTGGGAAATAATCTAAAAATAGAAAATATAATACCAGATCACATTAAATCATTAACATCTAAATTAACTGAAATGGGTATTCCATTAAATATTGATATAAATTCTATTACAGTATCAAAAAGTGATAATTTAAAAAGTGTTAATGTAAGAACATTGGGATATCCCGGATTTCCAACCGACTTACAGCAACCATTAACAGCTTTATTAACTCAATGTGTTGGAACATCATCAATAACTGAAACTATTTATGAAAATAGATTTCAAAATGTTTTATATTTAAATAATATGGGTGCAGATATAAAAATTAATGATAAGCAAATAAAGATAACTGGACCAACGCCACTTCATGGTGAAAAAGTAACTGCTACTGATTTACGTGCTGGAGCATGTTTAATTTTAGCGGCACTTAAAGCAAATAATACAACGGAAATTGATGAAATTGAACATGTATTAAGAGGATATGAAAATATTGTTGAAAAATTGCGTAGTGTTGGTGCTAAAATAAAAATTATTGAATAAAATAGTATTAAGTTACTATTTTTTTTATGGATGTGAAATATTATGAAAATAAAAATAATATTATTAATAATAATTTCTTCTTTTACTATTTATATTATTTATAATAGGTATTATGAAAAAACAATTAATATTACATCTATTAATAGTTTAAATGATCAAGAAAATTATAATAAGTTTTTATCAGAATACCTATCAAATACTAAACTAAATTATAAATTAAATATAGATTTTACTAATAAGGATTTAGAAATAGAAAATCTATTAGCAATAATTCAAAATAATGAAGGACAAATTCAATCAATACTACATGATAGTGAAATAATTATATTATCAATTGGAAATATAGATTATAAAACAGAGGATTTAAAAACAATTATTAATGAAATAAATAAATTATTTAAATTAATAAGAAATCTTAATAATAAACAAGTTTTCTTTGTAAGTCCATATAAAATTAAAAATACTACACAAATAAAAGAGTTATGTCATAAGTATAATATAATATTTTTAAATGGATCATCTTTTCAAAATAAATCATTCTTATTAGCTCAATTGTTAACAAAAAAAATAGCTAATTCATGGGAAAAGTAAATTAAACTAAATTTTACATAAATAATGTTAATACTTTATATAACTATAAAAAATATTGATTTATTTAAAATTTGTGCTATAATACTTTAGACAAAAGCAATTACTATGTTTAATAATTAAACATGGCGAAAGGAGAAATTAACATGAAAAAAGAAGTTCATCCAACAATGTATGAAACTCAAGTTGAATGTGTATGTGGCGCTAAATTCACTGTTAAATCTACAAAAGAAAAGATTCATTGTGAAGTATGTTCAGAATGTCATCCATTCTATACTGGTGCACAAGGTAGAGCTAAAAAAGCTGGAACTATTGAGAAATTCAACAAAAAATATGGTTTTACAGAAAGTAAATAAGACTGCATTAAATGCAGTTTTTTGTTTCTATAAATCTAATTTATGATATTATATTATTATGAAAGAAGGTATTATTGTGAGTATATATATTGCTTCTGACCATCGTGGAGTTGCGTTGAAAGAATATTTAGTTCAAGAATTATCTAAAGAATCTAATGTGATTAAAAGTAAAATTGAAAATTCTTCAGAAGATGACTATCCTGATTTTGCTTTTGATGTTTGTATGCATATGTCAAAAGAAAGAGATTTAGGAATTCTTATATGTGGTAATGGAATTGGAATTGCTATTGCCGCAAACAAAGTGAATGGAATTAGATGTGGCAGAGTAACGAGTATAGATGATGCCAAAGCATCAAAAGAGCATAATCATGCTAATGTTATTTCGCTTCCAGCATCTATGGATCATTCTTTAGCTTTAGAAATATGTAAAGCATTTATTAATAGTGTTCCATCTGATGAGGATAGACATGTGAGAAGAGTAAATAAAATAACATTATATGAAAATGGTGAGTATAATGCCATTTAAAATATATATTTATGTAATAAGTGTACTACTATCTACATATGCTTTAAGTGGAATTAATTTTGATAAGATAATGAAAAAAAATAAACCTTTAGAAGCAAGAATAATAGTACTAATGCTAAGTTTTATATTTGGTTATTTATTAACAAATTTTATTACTGACTTTTTATCTTTATCGAAATTAATATAGGAGAATATATATGAAAAATAAACTATTAGTCTTATGTATTATTCTTTTAGTACCATTAGCAGTTTTTACTAAAAATGAAGAAAAAGAATTTGAAAATGAACAAAGAGATGTAATAGTTAACTTAATTGATAAAGATACTGAAGTAAAATTATCATTAAATGATTATTTAATCGGGGTAGTTGGCTGTGAAATGCCAGCTTCTTTTAATATTGAAGCACTAAAAGCCCAAGCAATTGCCTCAAGAACATTTGCTTATAATTACTTAAAAGATAATGAGATTAATATTTCTTCTAAAGCACAGTGCTTTATTGATGATGTTCAAATGAAAAATAAATGGTTAGATGAATATAATAAATATTATAACAAAATAAAAAGTGTAGTATTATCTACAAATAATTTAGTAATAAAATATGATAATAGAATAATAAAATCATACTACTATGCAATGAGTAATGGAAAAACAAGTAATGCTATGCCTGTTTTTAATGAGGATTTACCATATTTATCCGTAGTAGACTCTTCATTTGATGAAAATTTAAATAATTTTGAAGTAACTACATCTTTTACATACTATAATTTTTGTAATTTATTAAATATTAATCCATGTAGTATCAATATAAGTGATATTAAAAGAGATGATACTAATAGGGTTATATCTTTAAGTATAAATAATAAAGAATACCAAGGAACAAATTTTAGAACAATGCTTTCTCTTCGTTCAACTGATTTTATAATAGAAAAAAAGGAAGATGAAATATTAATTACTACTAAAGGATACGGTCATGGTGTTGGCATGAGTCAATATGGTGCTAATTATTTAGCTAACCAAGGAAATACATATGAAGAAATAATTAACTATTATTATAAAAATGTTAGTATTGAAAATTTTTAGTATAAAATAAGAATTATTGTTCACACTTTTAATAGGAAGGTGAACAATATATGAAAAAGAAATTAAGATTAAGAGGTTATGTTATTCCATCTATTTGCATATTATTATTAGGAATAATTCTTTACAGCGGATATAAGATATGGGAGTTAGTAGATGTTAGTGATCAAGAGGTTGTACCAACTAATTATGTTAATAAATCTACTAATGAAAGAATTACTCCCACTATATCTGTAGTTGATGCAATTATTAAACCATATGATAATGAAAATGTAAAAGTAAGTATTCCATTTTATAATATAAATGATAGTGATTCGAATCAACAATCTGCTTTAATTTATTATGAAAATATATACATGCAAAATACTGGTATAATGTATACTTGTGAGAATGAATTTAATGTAATTGCAGTATTAGATGGTACTATAAAAGATATTAAAGATGATCCCATAATGGGCAAAATAGTTGAAATAGATCATAATAACAATAATATAACTATTTATCAAAGTTTAGCCAATGTAAATGTAAGTGTTGGTCAAAAAGTGATTCAAGGAGAGATAATAGGTGTTTCTGGTCAAAATAAAATAGTAAATAATGACTTATATGCATTACATTTTGAAGTATATAAAGATGGTGAATTAATAAATCCCGAAAGTTTCTATAAATTATCTATTGAAGAATTAAATGAACAAAATTAAGTGTTATATTAATTCAAATTATATAGATATTTTAAAAAATAATAAAATTATTCATATAGTTACAGATTCAATTAAAAATGGGGATATTATACATAGTAATATGTTTATTGAAGATATGAAAAAAAATAAATTATTCTCTAATATATTAACTTTTGATGTTATCATTTATTTAAATCATTTAATAGAAGAAAGAGATTTACTATATTATAAAAATATCTTTGAAGATTTAAATGCACATCGCATAATAGTTAAAGATACTTCCAGTATTCTTGTATCACCAACTATGATAAATTGTTACCCAATATATATAGTATATTTTAATAATAAATACTATAAAATAGATTATAAATTATTAGATTCATTTTTAAGTACATTTAATATAAATAGGTTAAAAGTTATTTCTGAAACAAAATTATCAAAAAATGCTAATTGTAAATATTATTATTACAATAATTATAATACATTTTTTCTAAGATAATATTAATTAAGATACCTAAAGTTATATAAACTTTAGGTATCTTTTTTATTTATAAAATGATATAATTAAATATACAGATTGGAAGTGACTAACTATGAAAGTAATATTACTTCAAGATGTAAAAAAACAAGGTAAGAAAGATGATATTATTGAAGTATCTGATGGATATGCTAAAAACTTTTTAATAAAAAATAAATTAGCTGTTCCAGCAAGCTCTAAAGCAAAAGAATTATTACAAGATCAAAAAGATAATAGAGCTAAAGAAGAAGAAATATTTATAAATGAATGTAATAAAATTAAAGATAAATTATTGAAAGAAAATATTATTTTTACTGTTAAAGTTGGTGCACAAGATAAAGTATTTGGAAATGTATCAATTAAACAACTTAATAGTAAATTACAAGACCTAGGATATAAAATAGATAAAAAATGTATTCATATTAATAGTCCAATAGATACATTAGGAACTACAGAAGTTGAAATTGAATTACATAAAAAAGTTAAATTTAATATAAAAGTAACATTAAAAAAATAAGGAGGTAAGTTATGCCTGTAAGAAAGATGCCACAAAATATTGAAGCAGAAATGTCTGTTTTAGGTGTTGCATTTCTTGATAAAGATGCACTAGCTAAAATATGTGAAGAACTTTCTTCTGATATGTTTTATCTTGATCAAAATAAAAAGATATTTGAAGCACTAAAGACAATGTATGAAACTAGCATTCCTGTTGATATTACAACAATAACTGAAGAATTAGATAAAAAGAAAAACTTATCTGCTATTGGTGGAGTAGAATATCTATCGGAAGTAATAGATAGTGTTGCTACTGCTGCAAATTTAGATTATTATATACAAATAGTTCAAGAAAAATATTTACAAAGATATTTAATTACAACAGCTGAGGAAATTGCCACTAATGCATATGAGGATTCAGATAATTTTCAAGATGTTTTAAATAATGCAGAAACAAAAATAGTTAATGTTGCAAGGCAACAAAAGACTTCAGAATTAATAACAATTGAAGAAGCAATTAAAAGAACAACAGCACAATTAGAATTTCTAGCTAAAAATAAATCTAATCTATCTGGACTTCCAACTGGTTTTAGAAGATTAGATAATGCAACAGCTGGTCTTCATGGAGGTGAAGTAATTATTATTGCTGCACGTCCAGGTATGGGTAAAACTGCATTTGCTCTTAATATAGTTTGCAATGCTGCTCGTAAAACAAAAAAGGCAATTGCAATATTTAATTTAGAAATGCCTGTAGAACAAGTGGTAAGTAGAATGATTTCTTCACAAGGAGCAATAGATGGCAAAGTATTACAAACAGGTCAATTAATGGCTAATGATTGGACAAGGTATAATGAGGCTATATCTGCTTTATCACAAACTAATATCAAGATTGAAGAAAATGTTTCAGTTACTATTTCTGATATAAGAGCAAAATGTCGTAAACTTGCTCAATCCCCTGAAGGATTAGGATTGGTTGTAATTGATTACCTACAGTTGGTTACTTTAGGTGGAAAAAGATTAGATTCAAGACAACAAGAAGTTCAAGAAATTTCTAGGGCATTAAAATTAATGTCAATTGATCTTAATGTTCCTGTAATTGCACTTGCTCAACTTAATCGTTCATCAGAAACTACAAAACAAGAACCTAAATTATCAGATTTAAGAGAATCAGGTTCTATTGAACAAGATGCTGATATGGTTTTATTTATAAATAGAGAAGACTATTATAAAAAGAAAGAAGATTTAGATAAAAACGCCCCTTCAATAACAGATATTATAATTGCAAAGCATAGAAAAGGTGGCACAGGTAAGTTTCAATTAATGTTCCAACCTAATATTATGACATTTACTGATATAGCATCGGTGGAACAGGAAGGAGAATAAAATGAATAAAAAGAATAGGGTAATAGCTATTGCATTAACATTTTTACTAGCAATATTTGTATTTGTTCTTGGCTTAAATAAGCCGAAAGAAGAATTATTTAATGTAAAATATCAAGTATATTTAGATGGTAAATCTATAGGATTAATTAATAATTCTAATGAATTATATAACTTGATAAATCAAGAGCAATCAAATATAAAAGATGAATATAATGTAGATCAAGTATATCCACCCAAAGGATTTGCAATTGAAAAATACGTAAGCTATGATAATAATGAAATAGCTGTAAATGATGTTTATAATAGAATTAAAAATGTTAAATCATTTACAATAAAAGGTTATACAGCAACTGTAGCTTCAAAACCAACCGAAGAAAATGAAGCTAAAGTACTATTTAGAATAAATGTCTTAGATAAAAAAGTATTTGAAGAAGCAATTCAAAAATTGATTAATTCATTTATTTCATCAGATAGATATACAGCTTATATAAATGATAGTCAATTAGAAATAAAAGATACTGGTTCTTTAATAGAAAATATTTATTTTGAAGAAAATATTACTATTAAAGAAACATATTTAAGTACTGAAGATAAAATATATACTGATAGTGATTCTTTAGCAAAATATTTAATGTTTGGTGATAAAGAAGATGAAGAGTACACTGTAAAAAAAGGTGATACTATTAAAAGTATTGCTGATGCTCATGAATTAAATCCAGATGAATTTTTAATAGCTAACACAAAATTTAAAGATGCTAATAATATGTTAGCAATTGGCGAAAAAGTTAATGTAACATTAATTAAACCACAATTAACACTTGTTGAAGAAGAATATATTGTTGAAGATACAGAAGTAAAATATGATACTGAAATAAAATATGATAATACTAAGCCATCAAACTATAGAAGCATTGATGTAGAAGGAAAAAATGGTATTCAAAGAGTAGCAAAAAGAATTCAAATAGTAAATGGAGCTGCTTCAAAAGAAGCTCAAATAGATCAAGCAAATACCTATATGTTAAGAGAGGTAGTAAATGAAGTAATTACTAGAGGTAATAAAACATATAACTATAGTAATATTACTGGAAAATATTATGATGATGGTTCCAACTGGGCATGGCCTACAAACTATCCATATACTTTATCTTCTGGTTATGGTTGGAGATGGGGTGCATTCCATGCAGGTCAAGATATCACAGGAACTGGATATGGATCACCAATTTACTCAATTGGAGCTGGAACAGTTATTTCAGCTGGATGGGGTGGAATGGTTGGAGATACTGCAGGATATAACATAGTAATAGATCATCATAATGGTTATTATTCAGTTTATGCTCACCTTTCTGATATTTATGTAAAAAAATATGATGAAGTAAAAAGAAAGCAAAAGATTGGTGCAATGGGTAAATCTGGAGTTGTTACTGGAACACACTTACACTTAACAATATCAGTTGGAGGACCTCCTTATCGAGGTGGAAAGTTTATTGATCCAATGATATTATGGAGTAAAAAATAAGATTGTAGATATTATCTACAATCTTTTTTAAAATCTATAATATATAAAAGGATTATAACTTCCTACTACAATATATATAATGCATATTAATAATAATATTATAAGTATTAAATCAAATATAAAGGAATTCTTAAATTTATCATTGATAATATTTCTAGAAAAAATAATTCCTAAAACAAATGCTAATATATATCTTGAAGATAATATTCCAATATAATATAAAGAACTAATAGAACCAAATCCATATACGCCAAATAATGCTTTAAATGATGTAATTAATTCGTTAAAATTTGTTTCTCTAAATATTAACCATCCAATAGTAATTATTATTAATGTTAGTATATGATATATATATGAATTCTTTATTTTTTCTTTTATTAGATATTTTTCTATTAACAAAAGTATTCCATAGTATAATCCCCATATAATAAAATTCCATTCAGCACCATGCCACATACCAGTAAGAATCCAAACAATTAATATATTTCTAATATGTTTAAACTTTGTGGTTTTACTTCCTCCTAAAGGAATATAAACATAGTCTTTGAAAAATGATGATAAAGATATATGCCATCTTCTCCAAAAATCTGTAATATTTTTAGATATATATGGATAATTAAAGTTTTCCATATATTTAAATCCACAAATTCTTCCTAAACCAATTGCCATATCACTATAACCTGAAAAGTCATAGTATATTTGTAATGTATAAGCAATAGATGCAATAACTATTCCAATAAAACCTGTATTTTCTATTCCATTTAAAAATAAAGCATCACAAATAAAGGCAACATTATTTGCAATTAATACCTTTTTTGACAAACCAATAATAAATCTTCGAATGCCATCACTAAAATCTTCTTTAGTAGTATTTCTTTGATTTAATTCCTTTTCTATATCTATATATCTAACAATAGGACCTGCTATTAATTGTGGAAAAGCACTAATGTAACATGCTAATTTAATAATATTTTTTTGTGCATTTACTTTTCTTTTATAAACATCTATAACATATGATAATGTTTGAAAAGTATAAAAACTAATTCCAATTGGAAGCGCTAAATTAATATTTCTAATGTGTAAATTAAGAAGATAATTTATATTATTAATAAAGAAATTTACATACTTAAATGAGAATAATAAACCAATATTTATAATGATTAATAGTATTAATATAGCTTTACTTTTCTTTTTATCCATAAGTATTGTTAAGTAATAATTAATTATTATTGATAAAATCATTATAAATATATAATATGGTTCACCCCAAGCATAAAATATTAATGAAAATAAAACCAATATAATATTTTTAGTTTTAGTTTTTTTGGCTAAGAAATAACTAATTAAGAATATGGGTAAAAACATAAATAAAAATATTGTTGATGAAAATACCATGTTAATTCACCCTTTCTTTTAAATTAAAATTATATATATCAAACATCTCTTCTTCTGCTTCTTGTAAAAATAATATATGTGTTATTTTATTATCTTTAATATAACTATTTAAATCTAAATTATTTTTTAACCATTTACCATACCTTAAATTTATTACATGTGTATTATTAAAGTGACCTGCTAATAGATAATCTATTTGCCATGCTAGTGAATCACCAATTATTAATAAATTATTGTCCGTATTATTGTTAGTGTTGTTATAGATTACTTCATCATATTGTCCATCATAATACGCTACATAATAATCATAGAATTTATTATCTTTTTTAGTTACATTTAATGGTTTAAATCTATCTTCAGATATGTTAACATTTAATAAATTATTAACATCAATAGCACTTAAATTATCATAAATGTTATCGACAAGTAAACTTTTGGCTGCAGAACCATAATATTTACCTATTACTTCTTTATGTTTATAGTTTTCATAATCAATAATATTAAACATATCTAATATATCATCATAAGCTTTTTTGGCACCATATGAATTATAGTGGTGATCAGTTTTATAAAAATAATTTAAGTATTCATCAGTATTATTTGATTCTAGTGCTTTAATATTTATGTTTTTATTAATTTTAGATTTAAAATAATTATATTTATCGTTTAAGTTTTTAATGTTAACAAAACTGTTTATTTCATATCTAAGTGGCATATATATATTAAAAGATACGTTATTATATTTATTACTTAATTCATTAAAAAAACTTATTTGATCATTCATTTTATTATCTAATTCTTTTTCACTATAATTATTTACTATATAATAAAAATTTTTAGTTTTGTTAAAAAAAACTTTTTCATTATCTCTATTATTTTTTAAATAAATATCATTTAAATATAAAGAATCAATTTTCATAATACTAGTGTAGAATAAATCATTTATTCCAATATAATTTGGAAAATAATTATTTACCCTATTTTCTATTCCTACCTCAAAACTTTTAATTTTATCATATATTTTATCTCCTGTTGCTTCAACTACTTGCCAATTATCAGTCTTATCAAAACTAATAATATGTAATGTAATTAATCCTTGCTTAACTATAGTCCAAATAAAAACAAAAAAAATTATAAAAACAAAAGCAATACTTATAAAATTATTCTTTTTCATATTATTATCCTTTCTTAAATACTATATCATATATTATTAACTAAAGTAAAATATTTATAATTTCATTATAAATTTAATTATGATAAAATAAATAAGAAAGAAGGAAATATAAATGCGAATATGTGTACTAGCAAGTGGATCTGAAGGCAACTCAACTTATGTTGAAGTAGGAAGTCACAAAATATTCCTTGATTTAGGAATGAATTTAAAATATATATCAAGTAAACTAGGTGAACTTGATATAACACCAAATGAAATTGATAGTGTTTTTATATCTCATGTTCATAATGATCATATTGGATGTTTAGAAAATTTTATAAAAAAATATGATCCTAAAATATATATGAGTAAAGTAATGTTTGATGAATTACCTGCTGAAAGTTTGGTTAGACAATATAATAATATAGAATTTTTTAGTGATGATTTTATTTTAGATAATATTAAAATAGAATTAGTTAAAACTAGTCATGATACAAATGATTCCAGAGGATTTATAATTACTTATGAGGATAATAGTGTGGTATATATAACTGATACTGGATATCTTAATCAAAAATTTTTTAATAAATTAAAAGATAAAACAGTATATTTGTTTGAGTCAAATCATGATGTTGAAATGTTAATTAATGGTAAGTATCCTAAATGGTTAAAGGATAGAGTAGTTGGCCCATATGGACATTTATCAAATAAAGATGCCTCAATATATTTGTCTAAATTAATTGGAAGTAATACTAAAAAAATAATGTTGATGCATTTAAGTAAAGAAAATAATACACCTGAATGTGCACTAAATACAATTTATGAAATATTTGATGAGTATAATGTCGAATTTAATAATATTGATTGTGCTAAACAAAGAGAAAAGTCTGAGGTAATAAATATATGATAAATATAATATGTATTGGTAAGATTAAAGAAAAATATCTAACAGAATTAATTGATGATTATAAATTAAGAATAAGTAAATATCATAAAATAAATATTATTGAAATACCTGATAATGATATAGATAAAGAAACGACTAATATTTTAAAATATATTAAACCTAATGATTTTGTTATATCTTTAGCAATTGAAGGAAAAGAATATAATTCAATTGATTTTTCAAAATTACTCGAAGATACTTTTATCCATCATTCTACAATTGATTTTATTATTGGCGAATCTAATGGTTTATCTGATTTAATAAAAGGTAAATCCAACATGTTATTATCATTTTCTAAGCTAACTTTTCCTCATGGTTTATTTAGGGGTATTTTATTAGAACAAATATATAGGGCATTTAAAATTATAAGTAATGAATCATATCATAAATAAATACTATTTAAATAAAATAGTATTTACATTATAATTTTTGTGCTATAATTTAATTAGGAGGTAAAATATGGAAAAGAAAAAAGGAAGTACAACGACAAGTAAGAAGTCAAATGCTACTAAAACTAAAAATGTGGTAAAAGATGAAGTAAAAACTGTATCAGAAAATAAAGAGATAATTAAACAATCTACTAAACGTAATAATCATGATACATTTAAAGTATTAGCAATTGTTATATTAGTAGTTGCTGTAATTACTTGGTTTATTAAAACTGGAACATGGGATTATGGAAGTGCTAGCGATGCTGCTGTTACATTTACCCAAAATGAAAGTGCTGTTACTACAGGTATTAATGAATTGTTTTTAAGCATTTATTATGGAATTAATTATTATTTAGTACAAATAGTATTTTTAGTTGCTCTTGGTATTTTCTATGGTATTATTTCTAAAACTAATGGATATAAAGCCATGGTAAAAAAATGTGCATCATTGTTTAAATCAAGAGAAGTTCTATTTACTTTAATAACTTCATTAATAATTGCAATATTAACATCATTTATTACACAACCAATTGTAGTAATAACATTTATTCCATTAATTTATAGTATTGCTAAAGAATTAAAGATTAATAAAGTAACTGCTATGTTAATGACTTATGGATCTTTAGCTGTAGGTTTAATGGGATTGACATATGGAACATATGGAACATATTATGCAAGCCAAAATTTAGGTATTGAATTAACTAGTGGTATTTTATATCGTGCAATTATTTTAGTGGTTGGTTATCTTTTAATTAATATATTTATGGTATTATTTAATAAAAAGAATACTAATGCTGAAATTGCTGAAGATAATTTTGAATTAAGCGAAAGCAATGCTAAAGCAGCTTCATGGCCATATTTCTTAATGTTTGCATTCTTATTTATTATTACAATATTAGGATATATTCAATTTGATAATATATTTAATAATGAAACATTTGCTAATTTCCATAATTGGTTAACAACTGAAATCGTTGTTGGTGAAAATCAAACACCAATTATTGGTCAAATTTTAGGAAATGTTGGAGCATTTGGAACTTGGGATCCATTTGTAATATCATATATATTCCTAATAATTGTAATTATTATTGTATTTGTTAAGAAAATCAAAAAATTAACTTCTAAGGATTTCAAAAAATTATTAATTGATTTAGGAATTGTTATAGTTGTTATTGCTGTGTGTGAATTATTAAAATTTACTAAAGCATTTGAATTCGTTAATTTTGGAATGTTAGCAGCAGCAATTTCAGTAACATATCTATTAATTAGATTCTTCCTAAATAAAAATATTAGCGTAGTAGATGATGAAATTATTGAAAACGCTTTATCTGGATTAAAGAAAGTTATTAAACCAATCGTATTAATTACACTTGCATACTCTGTATTTGTATTATGTTACTGGTCAGGAATTACTACTAATATTGTTAATTTCTTTAATAGTGGTAATAACTTTAGTCCATACTTAACTGCATTAGGTAATACTATTGCTGACTTCTTACATGTAGATGTTGAATATACTGGATTTGTACTTGGACAATTCTATGCTGCTAAATATGCTCAACATACTGAACAAATATTAGCTATTATGTCTGCTACAAGTGGATTGGTTGCATTAATTGCTCCAACAAGTATATTTATGCTTACTGGCCTTTCATTAAGCAATATGTCTTATAAAGATTATTTTAAAGCTATATGGAAGTTCTTAATTGCATTAGTTATAGTATTATGTGTAGTATTTACTATAATTACATTTATGTAATAAGATTTTAAAAACTACGAGAAATCGTAGTTTTTATTATGTTTAAATATGTTATAATTATGTAGGAAGTGACTATTTATGATTGGAAATGATTGGGATAGCGAATTAAGCGTTATTTGGAATTCATCTAATTTTAATAAATTTTATAATAGTGTATTAGAGTTATATAATAAGAAAATAATATATCCACCTAAAGAATATATTTTTAATGCCTTAAAACTAACACCTTATAAAGAAGTAAAAGTAGTAATTGTTGGTCAAGATCCATATCATGGTGAAGGTGAGGCACACGGATTGTCTTTTTCAGTACAAAAAGGAATTAAACTTCCTCCATCTTTAAAAAATATTTATAAAGAATTATATAATGATTTAAATATAATCCCATCATCAAATGGAGATTTAACAAAATGGGCAAAACAGGGTGTATTATTATTAAATGCTACTTTAACAGTAGAAAAAGATAAAGCAAATTCTCATGCCAATATTGGATGGCAACCACTAACGGATTATATTATAAAAAAATTAAATGCAAGTGATAGACCTATAGTATTTATTTTATGGGGAAATTTTGCAAGATCAAAGAAAGTATTTATTACTAATCCTAAACACTTAGTAATAGAAAGTGCTCATCCATCACCATTTAGTGCATCATATGGCTTTTTTGGTAGTAAACCATTTTCAAAGGCAAATAAATATTTAGAAAAAAATAATATCCAACCAATAGATTGGACATTATAATTTAAAATCATTGATATCTTCATCTTCCATGTTTTTATTATCAAAGAATGGTTTTACATTAATTCCATGAATTCTTGCAATAATGTTTGATGGAAATTTTTTTGCTAATAAATTCGACTCAGTTATGTAATTATTATAAAAAGATTTAGCAGACGTAATTTTTTCATCTATTCTTTTTATTTCTGATAAAAATTCATCCATTTCTTTACTATCATTAATTTTCTTATGATCTTCAGATACTGTGTTAATTAAGTTCATATATTCATCTAATTTTCTATCTAAATCAAAGTTGGATAAATTTAATTCTTTTAAATTATTTAAATCTTTAAAATTTATTTTGTTATTTTTTATAGTATTATCTATTAAATTTTTAATATCAATGATAGTATCATATTTTTTTCTTAAATTCTCATCAATAATTGATTCTGCTTCGTTTACTTTTAATTTAGCTTCTTGCAATTTATTATAATAAAAAACATAAACAATTGCTAATAAACAAGCAATAATTAAAATTATTAATAACGCATATACTAATTCCATATCATTCACCTATTGTAATTATATCATATAATTTAATATTTTTAATATTTTTTTATGATATAATTTAAATATCATAGGTGATTTATATGAATATAAAAACAGTTGTAGTTGGGCAGTTGCAAGAAAACTGTTATATAGTTGAAAAAGATGATAACTGTATAATAATTGATCCTGGAGACGAAGTAGAAAAAATAATATCTGAAATTGATAAGAAAGTAATAGGTATTTTAATTACTCATCATCATTTTGACCATATAGGAGCATTGGATGAATTAAAAGAAAAATACAATGTTCCTGTTAATAACTTTGATGTTATCAACTTTAATTTTGATGTTATAGAAACTCCCGGTCATACAAGTGATTCATTGACATTTTATTTTAAAGATGAAAAAGTAATGTTTGTAGGTGATTTCATATTTAAAGATGGAATTGGCAGAATGGATTTACCAACGGGTAATATTAATGATATGAAAAATTCATTAAAAAAGATTTTTACTTATCCATTAGATACCTATATTTATCCAGGACATGGAAGTATATCCACACTTAAAGAAGAAAAACAAATTATTACCAAATACCATATTATTTAAAAATAAAAAGCTTATATGCTTTTTATTTTTTCATTAAATGATATGAAATTTAGATATTTAATTAAAATTAAATTATAATCACCTGATTTTGGATCGCTAACAACTAGATATTTATCATTAGAATATTCAAGTCGTCCTTCAAATATTTTGTCTCTCCATTCATTTGAATATTTAAAACAAGAATATACTTTAACAATTTTTCCAATATTATTTTCAAATAAATCCTCTAAATTTTCGCTATTTCTTCCCATTTCTTCAACTTTATCATCAATATTTTTCATTGACGATTCATTATTTGGAAATGTTGGATTTGAAAAATATGATCCATTCACTATTTTCACCTCTTTTAACTATATGCAAATTCAAAAAAATATAGTATAATTTATAATAGCAGGTGGTATGTGTGGATAGTATTTTAGGATATATAAAAAAAGAAGATTTAATAAAGAGATTTTTAATATTTCTTTTAGGTGTATTTATTTTATCTATGAATTATAATTTATTTGTTTTACCTAATAATTTTGTTTTGGGTGGAGCAAGTGGAATGGCAGTTATTTTAGAGAGAGTATTTGGATTTAAGCCTATAATATCTATTTATGTAATTAATGCTATCTTGCTAGTTGTTAGTTTTCTATTTTTAGGTAAAAAAGTAACCAGAAGAGCAATAGTTGGTTCATTATTATATCCTTTTGTTATTTCAATTACCGCTCCATTAGCACATTTAATATTACCATATCTTAACTTTAGTAATTTTTTAATAACAGTATTAATATGTGGTTGTTTAAATGGATTAGGATCTGGGTTAATCTATAAAGTTGGATTTAATACTGGTGGTGGTGACATCTTAGTTAAACTTGTTAATAAGTATTTAGAAATAACTGAAGGTAATGCATCATTTATGTGCAATGTAATTATCTTAAGCTGCGGTGGTTTAGTATTTGGGGTAAACACAATAGTATATTCTGTAATTATCTTAATGTTTATAGCAAATATTATGGATAAAATATTAATCGGAATATCAGATTGTAAAATGTTCTTTATTTATTCAAAAAAATATAAACTAATTGAAGAATTTATAATGGATGAATTAAAAACAGGTGTAACGGTATTTAATACTGAAGGTGCTTATAAAAAAGTTAAAAGAGAAATGCTTATGGTTGTTGTTCCAACAAGAGATTATTATCGAGTTAAAGAACGTGTCTTACAATTAGATAACGAAGCATTCTTTGTAGTATCTGATTGTTATGAAGTAGATGGTGGTATAAAGAGGAAAAATTTGCCATTTATTTAATAATAATAATTTGTTATAATTATAAAAAATAAGGAGAATTAAAATGAAGTTAATTGATATTAAAGATTGTTCAAAAGTATATAAAAATGGTGTGACTGGATTAGCTGGACTTGATCTTGAAATAGACAAAGGAGAATTTGTATTTATTATAGGTCAAACTGCCAGTGGTAAATCAACATTAATTAAACTATTATATAGAGAAGAAAAACCTACTAAAGGAACTGTTATTGTAGGTGGTATTAATGTTGCTAAACTTCGTAATTCAAAAGTATATAAATTAAGAAGAAAACTTGGTGTAGTATTTCAAGACTTTAAACTACTTCCTAAATTAACTGTATATGAAAATGTGGCTTTTGGTTTAGAAACTTTAGGCTTAAAAGCAAGTGAGATTAAACCAAAAGTATTAGATTCTCTTGAAAGAGTTGGATTAAAAGATAAAATTAGAGTATTTCCTAGTCAATTGTCTGGTGGAGAACAACAAAGGGTATGTATTGCAAGAGCAATAGTTAATAATCCTCGTTTACTTATATGCGATGAACCTACTGGAAACCTTGATCCTGAAACATCTAAAGAAATTATGGATGTAATTGAAAGTATTAATAGAGATTTAGGAACAACAGTTATAATGGCTACTCATGACAAAGAAATAGTTAATAGAATGAAAAAAAGAGTTATTACAATAGAAAATGGCGTAAAAGTTGGTGATAAAATGAAAGGAAGTTATAGAGTACATGAGAGCAATTAGAATTTTATTTAGAAGTATAAGAGATGCTTTTAAAAGTGTATTTAGAAACTTTAGTTTATCAATTGCATCTATTATATGTATTACAATTACCTTAATACTAGTAGCAATATCACTTGTTTTATCATCAAATGTTAATCACTTTACTGCATCTATTGAAAAAGAATTAACAATTGTTGTATATTTATCAAATGATATTGATAGTAACAAGGAAAAGGATATAGAAAATCAAATACGAAATATGTCTTCTTTTGAATCATTAGTATTTAAATCAAAAGATGAATGGAAAAAAGAAATGCAAGAATCTTTAGGTGAACTTGATTCTATTTTGGAAGATATGGAAGATAACCCATTGTTCGATTCACTTCTTGTTAAAGTTAAAAATGTAAGTGATTTATCTGCAACAACGGATAAGATATCTGAAATTGATGGAGTTTATTCGGCTACATATGGTAAAGATAGCGTTGATCAAATGATAAGTATATTTAGAGTAATTGAAAAAGTAGCTCTTGTTATAGTTATTGCTTTAATTGTAGTTACAGCATTCTTAATAAGTAATACAATTAGACTTGCAATATATGCTAGAAGAAGTGAAATTGAAATTATGCGTCTTGTTGGTACATCAAATATTGCAATTAAACTACCATTTGAGTTTGAAGGATTATTCCTAGGAATATTAGGATCAATAATTCCAGTATTATTAACAATATATGCATATATATTAACTTATGATTTCTTTGATGGACATATATTCTCTCATATGATTGAGCTTGTATCTCCAAATGAATTATTATTCTTTATTTCAATTATATTAGTAATTATTGGTGGCGTTGTTGGTATGCTTGGAAGCCATCACGCTGTTAGGAAGTATTTAAAAATATGAGAAAAATTAAAAATTATTGTTTTAGAATACTTTTAGCTTTATTAATATCTTTTAGTTATCTATTTACTCCACTAACTGTCCAAGCAAAGCAAGCAACTAATATTTTAGAACTAAAAGAACACTTGGCAGAATTAAAATCTCAAAAACAAGCACAAGCAAATGCTAAAAGTGAAACTCAAAGTGAAATAAATACAAAAAAGAACAATATTTATAATGCATATAAAGAAAAAGAAAATATTGCAAATGAAGTTGAAGATGCTAAAAATAAAATCGTTGAATCTGAAGAAAGTATAAAAACAGCCAGTGAAGATATTGATAATATTTTAAGATATTATCAAGTATCAAATGATAATAATAACTATATAGATTATGTAACTGATGTATCATCTATTACAGATTTAATAATGAGAATGAAAGCTGTTGAACAAATAACTTCATATTATGATAATAAGATTAAAACACTAAATAGTTTAATAAAAGAAAAACAAAATCTACAAGTAGAATTAGCTGATAAGAATGCAGATTTAGATGTTAAAATAACAAACTTTAGTAATGCTTTATCAAGTTTAAATAATCAACTTGAAGCAATTGATGAAATTAGTGAAGATATTGATACTCAAATTAAAGCACAAGAAGAAACAATTAAATATTATCAATCAATATGTGATAGTGAAACTCAACTTTTATCAACATGTACTAATGATCCTCAAAGTTTTGGTTGGAGAAAACCAACAGTAAAAGGTAGAGTATCATCTGGATTTGGTTATAGATCTTTTGATAATAATTTCCATCCAGGTATTGATATTGCGGGAAATAGTGAAGGAACATATGAATATGCAACTGCTGCAGGAAGAGTAGCTGCAATTACATATAGATCAAGTTGTGGTGGAAATATAGTATATCTACATGTAACTGTTAATGGACAAAGATATACAGTTCAATATGCCCACATGTTAGAAATTAAAGTAAAATTAAATCAAATGGTTACAACTGATACTGTTGTAGGTACTGTTGGTGGATATTCTACATCTAAATATTATAGTGGTGGCTATGATTCATGTGCTTATGGTGCCCACCTTCATTATGGAGTTGCAACTGGATGGTATCATGTAGATTATAATAGTTGGTCTAAATTTGTTTCTAATTTAATTAATCCTCCAGGATTTCCTGCAAGAGGAGTATGGTGGTATAAGAGGTAAATGTAGTATTTACTTCTTTTTTTTAAGTATTTATGGTATTATTTTTATGGTGATAACTATGACATTTACTATGCAAGTTAAAGAAGAAATAGCAATTAATTCTAATGATTATTTAGATATATTACCGGAGTTATCTGCTTTTGTTAAATTTTCGGGTAATTTTAAAAATAATAATATTACTTTAGTAATGGAAAATGCTCATGTTGCAAGGTGTGTATATAAAATGTTTAAAAAATTATTTATGATTACACCACATATTCAAATAAGAATTCAAAAGAGATTTAAAACAAAACAAATATATATACTTACAATAACTGAAAATGTTAATAAGATATTAGAAAAACTAAATATAGTAAAAGATAATAAATTTATACTACCAGAACAATACTTTTTAGATACAGAAGAAGATAAAGCATCATATCTTAAAGGATTATTTTTATCCTGTGGTAGTATAAATGATCCTAAAAAAAGTGGTTATCATTTAGAATTTGTTGTTTCTTTAAAAAAGGATGCACAATATATTAATAAATTATTAAAAGAATTTAGAATTGAATCAAAAATATTAAAAAGAAACAATAAATACATGATATATATAAAACAATCAGAAATGATAAGTGATGTTTTAAAACTATTTCAAACTACAAACTCCTTATTTTATTTTGAAGATATAAGAATATATCGTGATCATAAAAATATGGTTAATAGATTAAATAATGTTGATTTAGCTAATCAAGAAAAAGTAATAGAAACTGGATTAAAACAAATTGAAGATATTAAATATTTAAAAAAACATGATTTAATTAATCTATTAGATGAAAGGACTCAAGAAGTTATTGAATATCGTTTAAAATATCCTGAAACATCTTTTTCAGAATTAGCTCAAATTGTTAGTTTAGAAACAGAAAAAAATATTTCTAAATCTGGAATAAATCATTATTTTAGAAAAATTAAAGATTTAGTTAATAAACATAAAAATAATTAAGTATATTAGTAAAAAAAATAATAATAATAATATTATAAATGTTTTACTTTTTACTGTATAGTAATTATTAAATAATTTTTAAAAGTGAGTAAAATATGGTATTATTTATATAGATAATAGGTGATTTAAAATGGAAGCGGTAGACATAAAAAAAGGATTAACGAGTAAAGAAGTATCAATTAGAGTTAATAAAGGTTTAGTAAACTATGATGATGCTCCTAAAACTAAAACTATAAAAGAAATAATTAGAGATAATTTTTTTACATATTTTAATTATCTTAACCTTGCATTAGGTTTAGCTGTATTTATAGCTAGTGTTATAAATGGAAACGTTTTTTATGGCCTTAAAAATTGCTTATTTATGGGGGTTATAATAGTTAATTCTATTATAAGCATTATTGAAGAAATAATATCTAAGAAAATAATAGATAAATTAGCTGTTGTTAGTGAAACAAAAGTAGATGTATTAAGAGATGGTGAAATAAAAGAACTAACTTTAGAAGAAATAGTATTAGATGATATTATTAAATTATCTTTAGGACATCAAATAGTTGCTGATTCAGTTATTTTAGAAGGTGAACTTGAAGTAAATGAATCTCTTATAACTGGTGAAAGTGATTCAATTAAAAAGAAAAAAGGTGATGAACTATTATCTGGTTCATTTATTGTATCAGGTAATGCAACTGCTAAAGTAATTCATGTTGGAAAAGATAATTATGTAGCTAAGATTTCTAATGAAGCAAAATATAAAAAAGATGTTAATTCAGTAGTAATGGAATCATTTACTAAAATGTTAAAAATACTATCAATTCTAATTATTCCTATAGGAATAGTAATGTTAATAAATCAATATATGGTAACAAATAACTTACCAGAATCTATATTTACTACTGTTGCTTCATTAATTGGTATGATACCGGAAGGATTAGTACTTTTAACATCTTCAGTTATGGCTGTAGGAGTAATAAAACTATATCGTGTACATGTATTAGTTCAACAATTATATGCTATTGAAACGCTTGCTAGAGTTGATGCTATTTGCTTAGATAAAACTGGAACACTTACTGAAGGTAAAATGGCAGTGTGTGAACTTATTCCTGCAAAAAATCATACTAAAAATGAATTAGAAGATTATTTATCTGATTATACACTAGCAAGTGAAGACACTAATCAAACTATGATGGCTTTAAAAGATTTTTATCAAGGCGATAAAATTGAAGCAAATGATAAAGTATCATTTTCATCAGATAGAAAATATTCAGCAATAGAATTTGATAATTATTCACTTTATTTAGGTGCTCCAGATGTTTTATTAAAATCAAAAGTAGATAAAAAAATTGATAAGTATATTGAAGATTATAGAGTATTAGCACTAGGTATAAAAAAAGGAAAGATTGACACTAAATTAAAATCTATTGAATGTGTTGGATATATTTTAATCGAAGATGTAATTAGACCATCTGCTAAAGATACTTTAGAGTATTTTAAAAATAATGATGTATTAGTTAAAATTATTTCAGGTGATAATGTAAAAACAGTCATGTCTATTGCTAGAAAAGTAGGATTAACTGATATAAATGGTATTGATATTGGTGATCTCACTAACGAAGAATTAGACAGTATAATCGATGAATATCAAATATTTGGTAGAGTTAAACCGGAACAAAAAAAATATATTATTCAACATTTGAAAAAACAAGGTCATACTGTTGCTATGACTGGAGATGGTGTAAATGATGTTTTAGCTTTAAAAGAATCTGATTGCGCTATTTCGGTAAAATCTGGAACTGATGCTGCTAGAAATGTATCACAACTTATATTATTAGATGACGACTTTAATTCTCTTCCTAAAGTTGTTGCTGAAGGACGTCAAACCATTAATAATGTTCAAAGAAGTGCATCTTTACTATTAGTTAAAACTTTATATACAATAATGTTAATAATATTTTCAATTGTATCATTTCAAAAATACTTCTTTATTCCAATACAATTAACTTTTATTACAACATTTACAATTGGCGCACCATCGTTTATTTTAGCACTTGAGCCTAATTCTGATTTAGTATCTGGTAATTTCTTATTTAAAGTGTTTGCTAAAGCTTTGCCAACAGCTTTAACAGTCGTATTTAATGTCGTTATAGTAAGTGCTTTTTCATCAGGATTTAGTTTATCTTATGAACTTCAAAGTACTATTAGTGTAATTTTAACTACAATAACAGGATTATACTATTTATTTAAAATATGTTATCCTTTAAATGTTTATCGTGGAACATTATTTGGTGTAATGACATTAGGATTTATATATTGTTTATTTTTCCAACCAACATTCTTTAATTTAGTACCTATGAATAATGTTAGTTGGTTAATAGTAATAGTTCTTGCACTTGATTCATTTTATATTTATAAGTTATTAAATTTTGCAATTACGGCCATATTTAGTAAATTAGACAAGACTATTAAGGTAGAATCAGATATATATAAAGTAAGTTAAAAGTAACTTAATTTAAAACTCCTAAATATAGGGGTTTTAAATTTTTATTATTATTGTAATAATAATGTTTTTGTGTTAATATTTTTTATAGAAAGGGAGAAAGATATGAAGAAAAAAGTATATAGTTTATTGCTGTTACTATTAGTGGTTTTACTACCAATAAGTTTTGTTAAAGCAGAAGGAGATTATTTTAAGGTAGATAGTGATATTAATGATAGTAATTCTTATAATCATTCTGTTTTTATTGCAGGTAAAAATGTAAAATCAAATGGGGAAATTAATGGTATTGGATTTGCTGCAGGATCTAGTGTTGAATTAAATGGTAGCGTATCTTATGGTGCTGTTGCTGGTGAGAGTGTTACTATTTCTGCGAATGTTAAAAATGATTTATTTGCAGCTGGAAATGAAGTTAAAATAGATAGAGAAGCAATATTAGAAAGAGATGCATATATTGCAGGAAACGACGTTCGTATTTTATCAAATATTTCAGGTAATGCTTTTGTTGGGGCAAATATATTATATTTGGATAATGTTACTATTAATGGTGATTTAAATGTTAGTGCCGGTCAATTAGAAATGAACGGTAATGTTGTAATAACTGGTAAACTTATTATTAATGATAATGCAGTTATTAAAGGAGAAAATAACTTAATAGTAGGATCTAAAGAAATATATAAAAATGGGTCTTATAATATTAGTTTTAGAAATAAAGTAATAGATCTTGTATTATCAATTTTAGCGTTAATATTTGCCGGTATAGTTCTAATAGTAATATTCCCTAAATTATTTGATAAAATTGAATATGAACTAAAAGCAAGTGATATCTTTAAGAAAATTTTATGTGGTTTAGGATTATTAATTATTGTACCAGCACTTGCAATTATTTCTTTAATAATTGAAGTAGGTGTATTATTAGCTGGTATTATATTTGCTTTATATATTATTGCTCTTTTCGTTGCAGTAATATTTGCTTCATACATAATTGGTAATAATATTTATACTAAATTATTTAAACAAAAAGAAAATGTATACATTGGGTTAATTATTGGTGTTCTTTTAATTAAAATAATTGGATTAATACCAGTAGTTGGTTCATTAGTAGAATTCTTTGCATTCTTATATGGTTTAGGAATTATTTGTTCTTTATTTCTTAATAGAAATAAATAGTTATAATTAGACTTCAGAAAAAGAAGTCTTTTTTTATTTTAAAAAAAGGAAATAAGAGTTTTTACTATAATAATATAATTAGGAGGACTCTAATGCAAATAAAAGTAAATAATATTATTTTAAGTAAAGAACAATCTTTTCCAATAATAGATAATCCCAATATATCAATTATAATTGCCGGTGCAGGATCGGGTAAAACATTAACAATAGTTGGGAAAATAAAATACATGTTGGAAAATAACTTAGTAAATCAAAATGAAATATGTGCAATTACTTATACTAATAAAGCAGTAGAAAGTTTAAAAAACAAAATTAAAGAAGCTACTAATAAAGATATAGATGTATATACTTTTCATAAATTATCCTTAAATATATTAGATAAATCAAACATTAATTATAGTATTGCACCTTCTAATTTATTAGAGAGTATTATAGATGAATTCTTTCAAACCAAGGCATTTGGAAATAATTACTTATTAAATTATATATATAAGTATTTTAATATTAATATATTTAGAAATAATAGAGAATATGAAAAAATATTAAATAGTAAAAAATATAATAACTTAAAAAGACTTATTATATCATTTATATCTTATATGAATAGCAATGATTTATTACTTAAATTCACAAAATTAATTAAGCATGAATATAAAAAAGATTTATTAATAATTATTTATACAATTTATACTATATATATAAATGAACTTAATTCATCTAACGAAATAGATTTTGATAAAATGATAGAATTAGCTACAAAAGTAGTTAAAGAAAATAAAGTGATTTTACCATATAAATTAATAATTATTGATGAGTTTCAAGATACTTCTAGACTCAGATTTAATTTAATAAAGGAAATAGTTAATAAAAATAATTCTAGATTATGTGTAGTCGGAGATGATTATCAATCAATATATCGTTTTCAAGGTTGTGATTTATCTCTTTTTATTAACTTTAATAAAGAATATAAAAATAGTAAAACATATTTTTTAAATGAAACATACAGGAATTCACAAGAATTAATTAATATGGCAGGTAATTTTATTCAAAAAAATCCTTATCAAATAAGAAAAAAATTAATCAGTAAAAAAAGATTAAATAATCCCATTATAATAGTTTATTATTTTATTCAAGAAAGCATATTGTTAAAAATTATTAAAAAATTACCTTTAGATAAAGAAATACTAATACTTGGAAGAAATAATTTTGATATAAAAAGTTATTTAAATAATTATAAACTTGATAATAGTAAATTAACTATAAAAAATGATAAACATAATTTAAAATATATGACAATACATTCTTCAAAAGGCTTAGAAAGTGATATTGTAATTATACTTAATGTTAAAGATGATATTTATGGTATTCCTTCTAAAATTAAGGATGATAAAATATTATCTTTATTAAAAACAAAGGAATTATATAAATATGAGGAAGAAAGAAGACTATTTTATGTTGCATTAACAAGAACTAAAAGTATTGTTTACTTACTTACTCCAATATTTAAGAAGTCAATATTTATTAAGGAAATAAAAAAAACTAAAAATATAATTTATTTTTAGTTATAAATATAATTAGTAGTATAAAATATCAACATCAACTAATCCATCAATTCCATCAATACTACCTTTATCTGTAATTTGCCAAATGCTAAAGTCTTTTTCATATGATGTTTCATCATTATAATGAGCAAGCCAAGTATCAAATCCATCAATATCCCATATTAATTCTAAATATGATTTGCTACTATAATTAACTGCTTTATATCCCTTATCTTTTAGTATACTCATAAATTTAGTTGCCATTTTATTTAAATCAACAAAATTCATATGACAATCTTTAAATAGATTCCAATTTTCCCAATCATATGAAATAAATAAGTCTATTTCTTTATCTTTTAATGTGTCTAATACATAATTTACTTCATAGTCTACTTCATCAAGTTTAGTGGCATATGAAAAATAATATACTCCCACTTTTAAACCTGCTTCTTTAGCTCTTTTATAAAAATCTTCAAAGTGATTATCTGTATTAAAAGTCATATCTTCATTTGGACCCCAACCTATTCTAAGTATAACAAATTCAACACCATTTTCTTTTAATAAATTAAAATCACTTACATTTTGATAAGATGATAAGTCTAAGCCAATAGCAGTATTATCTGTTTTGTAGTTTTTAATAAAATAACTAATATCAACACCTTTTATATTGTTATTATTATTGCTATTATTGTTACTATAATTACTTTTTTGATAAACATGAATAGTTGTATTTTTAGAAACAGAATTTCCATTATCATCACTTGCTTTAATAGCTACATCATAATTACCAATGGTGTTTAAATCTAAATCACCAATTATTTCTAAACTTACTTCTCGATCATAATTATCTCCACAAAAAGTTTTACTTAAAACATCTTTTTCACTTTTTCCAACTTCAACATATAAGTTATTACTAACATGTAGTAATGGCGTAGTATTATCTTCGACTTCATATCTATACTTATATGTTTTTTTCCATTTATTACTATCTTTATATTTTATTTCTATTTCTTTAGTTCCTACAAAGTCTGTATCAAGTAAATAGTTTTCAGTTATTATTTGTCCATCAAATATAGAAATAGTATCATACAAGTATACTTGTTCATTATATTCATAAGATAAATTATCTGCTAAATTAATAATAGTAGTAACATCCTTAAATATAGTTAATCTTAAAGAAATTACACTAATTACTATTATTAATAAAATTAATCCTATTACTATTATTTTTTTCTTCATTTTTTTCACTCTCTTTAATATAGGTATTATAGCAATCATTTAAAAAGTTTGCAATGTGCTCTTGCCTATAGCTCATAAAAATTAAGTTGAATTAATTATTTTATGGCTATAAAATGGGAAAGGTCGGTAAAAAATGGCTATTAGAAAGAGGTAGAAATTTATGAAATTTGTATTAGTTGAAGATGATTTATCATCTATTGAAAAGGTTAAATCAATTATATCTAAAGTAGTATTTTCCTATAATATTTCTTATGATGTTATAGTCTATAATAACTGTTCGTCAATGTTAAAAAAAGAGATAATGGATATTTCCGTTCCTAAAATATATATATTAAGTGTTGATTTAAAACAAAATATATCTGGAATTGATATTGCAGAATATATAAGAGAAATAGATTGGAATAGTCATATTATCTTTTTAACAAAGCATGGTAATATGTTTGAGACAGTACATAGAAAAGTATGTAATGTTTTTGAATTTATTGAAAAATATCAACAAATGGATAAAAGATTATCTAAAGATATTAAAAAGATAATTGAACATAGTTTTGATAATGAATGTTTAAACTATACATATCATTTTAGTGAATTTAAAATTAATTATAAATGTATTAAGTATATTCAAAGAGATACAGCAACAAGAAAAATAATAATACATACTTCTGATAAAACATATGAAAGTAATATGACTATTAAAGAGTTATTATGTAGGTTAGATAATAGATTTAAACAAGTATCAAAATCAACTGTTATAAATGAAGATTTTATAACTGAACTATGTTGGAATAAAGGTTATGCCATATTAAAAGATGATACAATAATTAATTCTATATCTAAAAAATATAAAGTAGATGTTTAAAATAGTCTATTTTGTGTCTAAAAATATTAATAATTAATTTTATTGTCGAAATAATAAAATTATAAACACTATATGTTTATTTTTGAACATAGTATAAAAAATAGCATTATTGTTATGTTAAGATAAGGCTGTGTTAAAGATATATCATTTCACAAAAAAAAGTTGTAGGAAGGAGTGGGAAGGCTGTGCAAAGTAGAGTAAAATGGTTTAACAACGAAAAAGGCTATGGATTTATTGAATATAGTCCAACTGCTGATGTGTTTGTACATTATTCAGCAATAGATAAAAAAGGCTTTAAAACACTTAATGAAGGTGACGTTGTAGATTTTAAGCTAATTGAAACACCAAAAGGATTACAAGCTCAAGAAGTTTCTACTGTTGAAACAATTAAAGCTGTGTAGTCCTTTTTTAGTCCGCATAAGACTATATTATAAATTGATAATTAATTAAAATCAATAATTTACTTAATAAATAATTGTGTTATAATTAACTTAGGAGGGAAATTTATGAAGATAGAGATTCATGAAGATAAGGTTAGTGTTACACCATCGATTAGGGCTTACATTGAAGAAAAACTTTCAAGACTTGATAGATATTTTGAAGATCCAGCAAGTATCAGTGCTAATGTTAAAATAAGAGTAAGAAATCAAGAGCAAATAATTGAAGTTACTATACCTACTAAGGATTTTACTCTAAGAAGAGAAGAAACAGACTCTGATTTATATGCTGCTATCGATTTAGTAATTGATAAACTTGAAAGACAAATAAGAAAAAACAAGACAAGATTTGAAAGAAAATACAAAGATAATTCTATTGCAATGATTAATTATGATTTTGACATAGCTACTGAAGAAGCATCTAAAACAAAAATTGTTAGAAGAAAAGATATTGATACAAAGCCTATGTCAGAAGAAGAAGCTATTTTACAAGCAGAATTACTAAGTCATGATTTCTTTGCATTTAAAAATATTGATGAAGATTGTGTATCAGTACTTTATCTAAGAAAAGATGGAAATTTCGGAATTCTTAATGTTAGATAGGAGATTTTAATCTCCTTTTTTTTATTAATTAAAGAAAAGTATTAAAAAAATAGTATTTTTTTTCCTTAAATCAATGAAAAACTTTGCTTTTAATCTTTATATTTGTTACAATATAACATGTGGAGGTATAAGACATGGGATTTTTAAAAAAATTAGTAGACTCTGAATATAGAGAACTTAAAAAATTTGAACGTATTGCTAATGAAATAGATGCATTAGAAGATGAATATTCTAAGTTAACTGATGATGAGTTGAAACATAAGACAGAAGAATTTAAAGAAGAATTAAAAAGTGGTAAAACTTTAGATGATATAATTGTTCCTGCTTTTGCTACAGTTAGAGAGGCAGCATATCGTGTAATTGGCGAAAAACCATTTCATGTACAGTTATTAGGAGGACTTGCACTTCACTATGGTAATATTGCAGAAATGAAGACAGGTGAAGGTAAAACTTTAACTGCAACTCTTCCAGTTTATCTTAATGCTTTAGAAGGAAAAGGTGTACATATTGTTACAGTTAATGAATTCTTAGCACAAAGAGACTCAGAATGGATGGGTGAAATTTATAGATTCTTAGGTTTAACTGTAGGTTTAAATTTAAGGGAAATGTCTAATAAAGAAAAACAAGAGCAATATAATTGTGATGTTCTTTATTCAACAAATAATGAAATAGGATTTGATTATCTAAGAGATAATATGGTAGTTAGAAAAGAAGATAGAGTACAAAGACCACTTAATTTTTGTATTGTTGATGAAGTTGACTCAATTTTAATTGATGAAGCTAGAACTCCATTAATTATATCTGGTGGAAAATTTGATTCTAAAAACTTATATAAAGAAGCTGATAGGGCTGTTAAAAAACTAACTAAAGACGATTATGATATAGATGTAAAAACTAAAAATGTTTCTTTAACTGAAGTAGGTTCAGAAAAATTAGAAAAAGAATTTCATTTAAAAAATTTATATGATATTGAAAATTCAGTACTAGTACATCATATAAATCAAGCTTTAAAGGCTAATTATGGATTTAAAAAAGATGTTGACTATGTAATTGAAGATGGAAAAATAATAATTGTTGATCCATTTACTGGACGTTTAATGCACGGAAGACAATATTCTGATGGACTTCATCAAGCAATTGAAGCTAAAGAATCTGTTGAAATTAATGAAGAAACAAGAACAATGGCAACAATTACATTCCAAAACTTATTTAGAATGTACAATAAATTATCTGGTATGACAGGTACTGCGAAGACTGAAGAAGAGGAATTTACTCATATTTATAATATGTATGTTATTCAAATTCCAACAAATAAACCAGTGGTAAGAGAAGATTTACCAGATTTAGTATATGCAACAGAAAAAGCTAAATTTGATGCTATTATTAGAGTAATTAAAGAAATTCATTCAACTGGACAACCAATATTAGTTGGTACAATATCAGTTGAAAAGAATGAATTACTTGGTTCATTACTTCAAAAAGAACATTTACCACATGAAATATTAAATGCTAAAAACCATGCTAGAGAAGCAGAAATTATTTCTCATGCTGGTGAAAAAGGAGCAATAACTATTGCAACAAATATGGCAGGACGTGGTACAGATATTAAACTAGCACCTGGTGTTAAAGAACTTGGCGGATTATATGTTATTGGTACTGAAAGACATGAATCAAGAAGAATTGATAATCAGTTAAGAGGTAGATCTGGTCGTCAAGGAGATCCAGGTACATCACAATTTTTTGTATCATTTGAAGATGATTTGATGAGAAGATTTGGTACTGATAAGATTAAAAATATGTTGATATCTTTAGGTGTTGGTGAAGAAGCTATTAGATCTAAAACATTTACTAGATCAATTGAAACTGCTCAAAAGAAAGTTGAAGGAAACAACTATGACATGAGAAAATCATTACTTGATTATGATAATGTCATGAATCAACAAAGAGAAATAGTTTATAAAAGAAGAAATGAATTAATTGATAGTGAAGATACTAAAGAATTAATTTATGAAGTATTTGAAAATAGAATTGCTGACCTTGTTGATGCTCATGTAGCACCAGAAGGCTATTTAACAGAACATGATATTGAAGATATCATGGAAGAAGTTAATAACAACCTATTAAAATATCAATCTGTTAATGAAGAAGATTTTGAAAATAAAAAGATTGAAGAAGTAATTGATTTCTTAGTTGAAAAAGTAAAAGAAGACTACGAAAGAAAGTTAGAAAAAATCCCAGAAGAAGTTGTTAAAGAATTTGAAAAAGCAATTAGTTTAAGAGTAATAGATGCTGCTTGGGTTGAACATATATCAACAATGGAACAATTAAGAGAAGGAATAGGACTTCGTGGTTATGCTCAGTCAAATCCACTTCAAGCATACACTGAAGAAGGATTTAATATATTTGATCAAATGCAACAAGACATTGATTCAAGAATAGCAACATTCTTACTAAAGGCTGAAATAAATGCAAGTGTAGAAAGAAAACAAACAATTGGTGAACAACAAGCAATTAAAGAAAATGAAGGAAAACAATCACCAATAAGAGTAAAAAAAGTTGGAAGAAATGATCCATGTCCATGTGGCAGTGGTAAGAAATATAAGCAATGCCATGGTAAATAACTCGTAAAGCCCAATAAATAAAGGGAAACTACGAGTTTTTCTTTTTTAAAAAACGCTTCAAAATAGTCTTTAGATCAGTTTTAGATCATCATATTTTCAAATGGTAAAATAAGGGAATATATAATTCGTAAAATAGTAATCTTATGATGTAATCAAATTATAGAAAAGTGTGATATAATAATCATTAATTTACAAAGGCAGTGGTAAAATGAAAAAGGTATTTTTATATTTATATCCAATAAAAGAATTTACAAATATGTTCTTATTATCTGATGATAAATTATATGATGAATGGGGAGAAGAAAGACCACTTCCAATATTAAACGAGACAATTAATAAAAGATATAGAGAACAAGGTTACGAAATAGTATATGTTTTATATCCTGATAAAGAAATGTTTGGAATAGAAAAACAAAATAGTGATAAGGTTATATACACTGACATAACATTTGATGAAGCTAGTGCATACGATTCAAATGGAAATGAAAAACAAAATTTTATACCTAAATATCCTAATGAAGAAAAAATATTAGAACAACTTGGATCTGTAGATGAATTAGTTGTTGGAGGATATCATGCTATGGATTGTGTTAAAAGAGTGGCTGAAGTTGCTTTACAAAGTGGTATTAATACATTAGTTGATTTAGAATTAACTGATTTATTCTTTAATGTATATAAACAAAAAGATTGTTTTGATATGGAAAATTATAGTCCAGAAATGTTTAAAAAGAACATGATAGTAATACATGGAAATTATTGGCCTGAATATATGGAAGAACTTTTTGATAAAAATTATGAAAGTGCTGTTTATGGATTTAATATAGTTCCTTCGAAAAAGAAAAGATAAATACTCGTAATATTAAGATATACAGAACGGATGAGAATCCGTTTTTATGTGGTATAATATTTATATAAGTATTGAGGTGGACTATGGAATTGAATAATGAAAGTAAAACTCTTTTTATTCCTTTATTAGGAAAAGCAATGATGAGTAAAGATAATTTATTTTTACATGATCCAAAAGCTGAAGAAATAATATCTAAAATTGACTATGATTTTAATTCGTTAAAACAATCTAAGTGGTTATCAATGTATATGAGCCTTAGAGCATTAATAATTGATGAGTTATGTAATAAATATATTGAAGAACATCCTAATGCAACTATAATTCATTTAGGCTGTGGACTTGATTCAAGATGTTTAAGGGTAAATCAATGTTTTGGTACTTTCTATGATATAGACTATGAAAATGTAATTGATATAAGAAAAAAGTTTTATGAAGAAGATTCAAAGCATAAAATGATAGGAAGTTCAGTAATTGATTATAAATGGTTAGAAGAGATAAAAATAAATAATAATATAATGGTAGTTGCTGAGGGATTAACAATGTATTTGAAAGAAGAAGAAGTAAAAGAATTAGTTGCACAAATAAATAATAAATTAGGTGATGTTCATTTGTTGTTTGATGCATACTCCAAAAAAGGAGTTAAAAGTTCTAAAATTAAGAATCCGGTTAATCAAATGAATGCTGAAGTCAAATATGGAATTGATAATCCAGAAGAATTTTTACAATTAAATAATAATTTGGAGTATGTAGCAACACATTTGATTAGGAAAGAAGATAATAATTTACATGGATTAACTAAGTTTATTTTTAATAATTTGTATTGCGGTAAAATATCACAATCAATTTATAAGATATACGAATTTAATTTAAAAAGATGATTATAATATTAAGATTATAGGAGAATAAAAAATCTTCTTTTTTTATGATAAAATATATGTGGAAATCAAATTTCTTATTTACAATTATAATAACCCTAGAATTGTTTCCTGTTAATTATATTGCATTAGTAATAAGATTTTAGTGTGAAGGGAGAAAAATTATGAATCAAGAAAAAATTGGAAAGTTTATTGCCAAGTGTCGTAAAGATAAAAAGATGACGCAATCAGATTTAGCAGAAAAGTTAGGAGTTACTGATAAGTCAATTGGAAATTGGGAAAATGGGAGAAATATGCCTGATTTATCACTATTTAAACCACTGTGTGATGAATTAGAAATAACTATTAATCAACTATTAAGTGGTGAAAAATTAAACGAAGAAGAATATCAAGAAAAATTTGAAGAAAATATTATTAATACTATTGATTATTCTACAAAAAAAATTAATATAATTAGAAATAATTTAGGAATAGTATTATTAATCTTAGGGATACTTATATCTTTTACTGCTATGACAATGTTTGCTACAGAAAGTTCATGGGGAAGTATATATTCAGTATTTGGTGCAATAATATCTTTATTTGGAGTTAGTAAATTAACCAAAAACTATAAGTATTCAAAGAGATTATTAATATGTATTACATATTTCATATTCTTTTTAATATCATTATTTGTTATAGATTATATAAGTGTTATTTCATTAAAACAATTACCTAGATTTTGTACAATAAAAACTAGTAATGGATATGTTTATGAATGTGATAATCCACTATATACCGTCTATAGAGTAAATAGCAATACTGAAAATGAATATATTATTGTAGATACAAATAAAAAATATAGTATTGATACTATTCCAGTTGTACCATTTAATAGAACTAAATCAGGGATTGATAACATTATTAAATATAAAAATAAGTATATAGGCAATAATAGTAATGACGGAAATTTAATTGCATCACTTCCATTATCAGAATATGGTTATGTATTTGAAATAGATTCAGAAAATTTAGGATTAATAATTGATTATCATATAACAGATTGGTATATTAATGAAAATTATTATTTAGAAAAAAGTATAGTTTATAATTCAGTTTCTATATTTTCTTTGATAGATAATGTTAAATATATCAAATATAACTTTAGTGGTAAAACATATGAAGTCAAAAGAGAAAATGTTGAAAATAATTTTCCTAACTATAAAGATATAGTTAATGATGGCATTAATAAGGATGCATTTAATAGATATTTAGAACAAAAAATATCAGATATTGATTTTATAGATTTGTGTTTTAATAAATTTATTTCTTAAGACAATAATTATAGTATTCTTGTACAAAAAATATTATAATATTAAGTGAAAAAACAAGATATTCTTTATGATTGGAGTTTAATTTATATGAAAAACAAGAAAATTGTTATTATAGGAATTGTAATTGGCATAATTTTGTTTGCATTTAATACCTTTGTTTTGCCAATTATTCAAGAAAATAATTCTAAATCAAGAGTTTATTATAATATGAAAAAAGATGAAGATATTATAAAAAAATCTATTATTGGTATAATGCCAGAAACCGAAATGGATGGTTTAAAAAGTCGTGGTGGATTTGGTAGTGGTGTTATATTTGATAAAGTAGATAATATTTATTATGCTATTACAGCCAAACATGTTATCGATGATCCTAATAGTTCTTATAAGTTATTTACAATAAATACTGAATTTAATTTTGAAATTATTAGTTTGGAAAATAATATTAATATTGAAATACCCAAAGAAGAGTATTATGAATCTTTAATAGAGGCTAAAATAGAGTATATAAGTGACTCTACAGACTTAGCTATAGTGAGTTTTGTATCTGATGAAGATTTGCCTGTTTTAGAAATTGAAGAAAATGATTTTTTTAAAGGCGAAAAAATTATGTGTATTGGTCATCCAGAAGGACATAGATATTATGTATCGTTTGGAATAATTACTTCAGATATAAAAAATATTACTTATACAAAATCAAATAATAATGAAAAAGCTATTTCAGTTGTTGAACATAATGCCTATCTTAATCAAGGAAATAGTGGAGGAGTTGCAATTAATGAAAATATGAAAATTATAGGAATAAATGTTGGTGGTGCATTTACTATTACTGGTAGGTTTTCAAAAGGATATATGATTCCAAATAAGATTGTAAAAGAAAATATTAACAATTGGAAGTTAAACAATTCTTAAATATATATAAAAAGTATGATATACTAAGGTTATAGCATAGTAATAAAAAAACAAGTTTTTAAAATATTATATGCTTGAAATTTTATTGCTATTGATATAATCAATAATAATGTTTTATCTATTAAGAAAGATAAAACAAGAAAGGAGTATATATGAAAAATAAATTAATTGTTAAAACCATTGCTAGTTGTTTATTGGGAGCAATACTTTGGTGTGCTGTTGACTATATTATTTGTTTAATTAAAAATCAATCTTTTGTTGATACATTCTTTTCAACTAGAAATCTAATTGAATTAGTAATTTGCTCTATTGCCGCTGGTATTGCATATTATAGTTCACAAAAGAAAAAAAATAGTAAATAATATCTAATCAATTGCTATATAAAAGAATATATAGATTATTTAGCAGATATATTATTCTACTTTTTTTTATTTTACTTAAATTGTATAGATATAACGTAAAAAAATTTGAAAAAATATGATATAATAGTAAACGAAATGAGTGTGATATGATGAAAAAAATATTTGGAGGAATTAATTTAACTTGGCCAAAAGTAATTATTATGGCTATTGTTTTAGGCATATATACTGCAATTATGGCAATGTTACCTATAGTAAATGATACTTCATTTAGTGATTTAACAGTTACATTTGAGGTATGGATTTTATTTGGAATATTTATTATCATGAATAGTAAATCTCCAAAAGATTCTGCATTTAAATGTTTTGTATTCTTTTTAATAAGTCAGCCATTAGTATATCTTTTTCAGGATATGATAAAACATAGTAACCTATTTGTTACTTATTATAGATTTTGGGTTCCTTGGACGATTGCATGCATTTTTATGGGATATATTGGATATTATATGAAAAAAGATAAATGGTGGGGATTATTAATATTAACTCCAATATTGCTTCTTTTGGGAGAAGAATTCGGGGGATATTTATCTAAAACAATGTTTTCATTTCCAAGGCATTTATTAACTACTATATTTTGTATAATAACATTAATTGTTTATCCATTAGCCATTTTTAAAAACAAGAAAATAAAACTAGTTGGAGGAATAATAAGCGGAATTATAATTATTGCAATTTCTGTTTTATGTTTCATAAATCCACCTATATATAGTACTGATATTTTATCAAGTGGTGAAAATTATCAATTTGATGATACCTATAAAGTTTATTTAAATGATAGTAAATATGGAAATTTGAGCATAAAATATGAAGATGGTATTGAAGCGTGGATGGTTCATGCTGATTTTAAAAAATCAGGTAAGACTGAATTTGTATTAGAATCACCAGATGGTAAAAAAACAACATTTGATATTTATATCAGAAGAGATAAGTATTCAATAACTGAAAAAAATAATTAACATTTTTATAAATTAAGAAGGTGAGGCCTTTTAATGAAAGTATTTAAAAATATAATTATTTGTTTAATTATGATATTATGCTCATTAAGTTTAAGTTCATGTAATAATGTTGAAAGTAACGAAAAAAATAAGACTGATTATATGATTCTTGTTAATAAACAAAATAAATTACCAGATGATTGGGAATCAAAAATTGATCTTGTTGAAGTATACACAGGATTAGATGAAACGTATCAATTGGAAAAGAAAACTGCTGAAGCATATGAAAAATTAAGAAATGATTTAAGAGAGAATGATCATGTTATTATTGAACTTGATAGTACATATCGTACTGTAAAGAATCAACAAGAAATATGGAATGAATTTTTAGAGGAATATGGTGAGGAATATACTAAAAAATATGTTGCTGTACCAGGAACTAGTGAACACCATACAGGATTAGTTATTGATGTTAAAATTGTTAAAGAAGGAAAAATTATTAGTGATAATGATGAAATGACAAAAGAGACAGAAATCTTTTCTAAAATTCATTCAAAACTAGCTAAATATGGGTTTATTTTAAGGTATCCAGTTGGAAAAGAGGATATAACTGGATATGGATCTGAAGTATGGCATTTTAGATATATTGATAATCCATCAATAGCTAAAGAAATTATGGATAAAAAAATAACATTCGAAGAGTATTTACAAGATAAAAATAATTAATTTAAAAAGTGGATATTGAAGTGAACCCCAAATAGTTCACACAAATAAAAAAGTGAGTCAGGAATTATTTTCCTGACTTTTTTGACTTTAATCTATTTGTATTGTAAAATAATATCCAATCTTCTACAAGTTTTTGGTATTCTTGTAAAGATGT
>JAFUTV010000026.1 GCA_017484125.1 Bacilli bacterium | reverse complement strand
TTAGTAGCAATATCTTATTGTATTAAATATAATGATAGTTTAGAAAATAATACAGAAGATTAGTAGTAAAGTAGTAAAATTAGCAGTACCCCTAAACTTTCCAAAAACAATTAAAATAAGGTTTTCGCAATATAGTAATATTGTGATGTAATTAATTTTTAAAAATGTATGATATAATGTTTAATAGAGGTGTAGTTATGAGAAATAAAAAATTAATCAATTGGTTGTGCATATCTGGTATTATAAGTATTATATTTTATTTATTACACGATATAATTGGTACTATGAATTATCCTGGATATAACTGGATGAGTCAGGCAGTAAGTGATTTAACATCTACTGATGCACCATCATTTGTAGTAGCAAGTGGATTTGTAACAGTATATAAAATATTAAATTGTCTATGTTGTGCATTACTATGTATATTAATAAAAAAAGAAGACAAAAAAACATTAAGACTTGGAGTATACTTATTTTCAATAATGAATTTTATATCAGCAATAGGATATGCATTATTTCCACTATCAAGTGCTGGATATGATGGAAGTATACAAAGTTTTATACATGTATATATATTAACTGCTTTAGTAGTTATATTATCAATAATATCACTTATACTAATAGCTATTGGATCATTTAAAAGTAAGTATAAATTACTAGGAGTATTAGCCATTATTTCATTAGTATTGATGTTTATAGGAGCTGTTGGTAGTGCTAATGTATCAAAAGATATATTTGGTATAGTAGAAAGATTTAGTACATATAGTGCAGTAGTATTTACTGGTATATTAGGTATATTTGGATTTAAAAAAAATATATCGGAAGATTAAGATATATAGAACGGATGAGAATTCGTTCTTTTATGTTATAATTAATTATAGGAGTTGATAAAAGTGGCTACTACAAAAGATTATAGAGATTTTATTTTAGAACAATTAAATATATTAGATAACATAACTTGTAAATCTATGATGGGAGAATACTTACTTTATTATAATGGAATATTATTTGGTGGTATTTATGATGATAGATTACTTGTTAAAATAGTAGAAAATAATAAAAAATATAATATGCAAGAATCAATTCCATATGATGGAGCTAAAACAATGTATTTAGTAGATGATGTAGATAATCAAGAATCATTAAGAGATATAGTATTAGATACTTGTAAGGATTTAAAAAAATAAAAGTATTCACAATATGGATATATTGCGAAGAGATTAGAAAACATTTCTAGTCTTTTTCTTTGATTTTAAAGAGTTTGTAAAAGAAATAATCTTCTGAACTCTTAAGATAATAAAAAAATATCATAATATCATGATATAATAATTATTAGGAGTTGATTTTATGGATAAATATTTAGAGATTAAAAAAGTGTTTGAATCAAAGGAAGATAAAGAAAATGCTATTGCAATGTCAAAGTATATGAGAAATATGTTTGAATTTTATGGACTTCCAACTCCAAAAAGAAAAGAAATTTATAATGGTTTCATTAAAACTGAAAAGAAGTCAAAAACTATCGATTGGGAATTTTTAAATAAATGTTATGAAGATAGTCATAGAGAGTTTCAGTATTTAGTTTATGATTATTTACTTGCAATGAAACAATATGTTTCTTATGATGATATACCAAAAATTAGAGAATATATAGTTAATAAATCTTGGTGGGATACAATTGATTTTTTATGCAAAGTTATTGGAGATATTGAAACAAGAGATGTAAGAGTAAAAGATTTAATGCTTGATTGGTCTAAAGATGATAATATTTGGATTAAAAGAACAGCTATTGAACATCAATTAAATTTAAAGGATAAAACTGATAGTGAGTTATTAGAAAAAATTATAATTAATTGCTTTGGAACAGAAGAATTTTTTATAAATAAAGCAATTGGTTGGGCATTAAGAGAATATTCAAAGACAAATTCTACATGGGTTAAAGATTTTATTAATAGATACAAAAATCAAATGAGTGATTTAAGTATAAAAGAAGCAAGTAAATATATTTGAAAGACATCGTAATATTTTGATATTACGATCTGTTCGCAATAGGTTGCTATTGCGAAAACCTTAACATAAATATCACAACCTATAAAAAGTGAAAATCCAAAAGAAATTTCATAACTAATGGATTTTCGCTAAAGACTATCTTTAAGACAAGATAGTAACACACTACCAAGTCGGCAT
>JAFUTV010000025.1 GCA_017484125.1 Bacilli bacterium | reverse complement strand
CATTCTTATAAGCATCTCCTTTATAAGAATAGTTTCCCTGCATTTCTGTTACTAATTTAGTATTAAAACTACTTAAATCTAAAGTTGTAATACTAGACATATAAGAGAACATACCACCAATATCTGTGACCTTTGATGTATTAAAATTACTTAAATCTATATTTGTTATTTTATTTAAATTATAAAACATAAGGTGCATATTTGTTACTTTTGAGGTATTAAATTTATCTTTTAAATCTAATTCTGTTAAATTGCTAGTATTATAAAACATATAACTCATAGTAGTTACATTTGAAGTATCAAAGTTATCACCTAAATCTAGACTTGTTAAACTACTCATTTGATAAAACATATAACTCATATTTGTTACATTTGTTGTATCAAAGTGGTCTCCCAAATCTAGACTAGTTAAACTACGCATTTCTCTAAACATTGCATTCATATTTTCTACTTTTGAGGTATCAAGTGGACTTAAATCTATATTTGTTAAGCCACTCATTCCATCAAACATATAACTCATATTTGTTACATTTGAGGTATCTAATGGACTTAAATCTATACTTGTTAATCCACTCATTCCTGAAAACATATAACTCATATTTGATACGTTTGAGGTATCTAAAGGACTTAAATCTAGGTTTGTTAAACTACGCATTGCTTGAAACATAGAACCCATATTTGTTACATTTGTTGTATCAAAGTGTTCGCCAAAATCTATACTTGTTAATCCACTCATTCCTGAAAACATAGAACCCATATTTGTTACATTTGTTGTATCAAATGAATTTAAATCTAAGCTTGTTAATCCACTCATTCCTTTAAACATACTTACCATATTTGTTACATTTGTTGTATTAATCGGGCTTAAATCTAGATTTGTTAATTTACTCATTCCAGAAAACATAGAACCCATATTTGTTACATTTGAAGTATCTAATGGACTTAAGTCTATACTTGTTAAACCACTCATTCCTTGAAACATATAACTCATATCAGTTACATTTGTTGTATTAAGTGGGCTTAAATCTATACTTGTTAATCCACTCATTTCTTGAAACATAGAACTCATATTTGTTACATTTGTTGTATCAAAATGACTTAAATCTATACTTGTTAATCCACTCATTCCATTAAACATAGAACCCATATTTGTTACATTTGTTGTATCAAAATGGCTTAAATCTATATTTGTCAACAATCTTGTTCCAGCAAACATAGAATCCATATTTGTTACATTTGAGGTATTAAAAAAACTGATATCCAAATTTTTTAAATATTGTAATCCATTAAACATGCCAGCCATATTTGTTACATTTTCTGTATTAAAATTTTCTCCAAAATTTATTGTTTCTACTTTAGAAGAACCATAACTCCAATAAGCATTATCTCCAAACAGATAACTCATATTAGTTACCTTTGATGTATCAAATGCACTTAAATCTATGCTTGTTAAACCTTCTAAATGGGTAAACATCAAACTAGAGTTTTCATTCATATATACTTTTTCATTTTCTGTATATAATTTTATTGTTCCATTATCAAACCACGCATATATTGGTTTTTTAGAATCACTTGTTGATACTACTTCAGTTGTTGTTTCCTCACTTGGTGCAGTTTCACTCCATTCAATTGCTGTTATGTTTTTATTTGAATAATTCCAGTGGCTAGAATTTGTACCAGCTAATTCTTTTAATTTCATATTAAAATTTGTTCCTGTTATTAAAGTGCCTGCTTTTTCTCCAAATTCTCCTACTACACCATCAACTAGTACAAATTCTGCACTACTTGTATATTTTGCAAAAGATAAATACATTAATCCTATTATTGTGAATATAAAAGACATAAATACTGTTGCACGTTTAATATACGTAGATTTATTACGTTTTAATCTAAGTTTTGCTAAAGCTTTATCTTTATTAAACCTTCTTAATCTCATATCTATCTTCCACTTTCCTATGTTAATAATATCACATTTATATTATATTTACAATTATATGTAAATCACATTTATATTATATTTACAATTATATGTAAATCACATTTATATATAGTTAACATATAAAAAAGAAGAAGCTTTACTATTTAGCTTCTTCTTGTGCTCTTGTTTCTCTTATAACTGTTATTTTAATAGTACCAGGATATTGCATTTCATTTTCTATTTTTTCCTTCATATCTCTAGCAATTTTGTAAGAAGTTGCATCATCAACTGCATCTGGTTGAACCATTACTCTAACTTCTCTTCCGGCTTGCATTGCATATGTTTTTTCAACACCATCAAATGAATTACCAATTTCTTCAAGTTGTTCTAATCTCTTAATGTAATTTTCTAGTGAATCATTTCTTGCACCTGGACGAGATGCACTCATTGTATCTGCTACTTGAGTAAGTACTGCAATAACTGATTTTTGTTCTTCATCACCATGGTGTGATGCAATAGCATTAATAACTATATCATCTTCTTTATATTTTTTAGCAATATCTACACCAAGTTCAACATGACTTCCTTCAACTTCAAAATCTATAGCTTTACCAATATCATGAAGTAAACCAGCACGTTTTGCTAAAGTTACATTTTCACCTAGTTCAGATGCCATAATACCACATAATTCAGCAACTTCTTTAGAATGTTGTAAAACATTTTGTCCATAGCTTGTTCTAAAATTTAATTTACCAATTAAATGAACTAGTTCAGGATCTACTTTAGTAAGTCCTAGTTCATTAACAGTTTTATTTCCTAGTTCAGTAATATGAGCATTAATATCATTTGATACTTTATCATATAGTTCTTCAATTCTTGCTGGATGAATTCTTCCATCCTTTATTAGTGTTTCAATTGTAACTTTTGCTATTTCTCTTCTTAAAGGATCAAAAGAAGATATAACAATAGCTTCAGGAGTATCATCTATAATTAAATCTACTCCAGTTACTGCTTCAATTGTTCTAATATTTCTTCCTTCTCTACCAATTAATCTTCCCTTCATTTCATCATTTGGAAGAGTAATTGTAGAAACAGTTTGTTCAGATGTTACATCATTTGCATATCTTTGCATAGATGAAACAATTAAATTTTTAGCTTTTTCATTAGCTTGTAATTTAGCTTTACCTTCTTCTTCTTGAATATAGGTAGCTATTTCTTTTGCCATGTCTTCTTCTACTCTTTTCATTATTAAGTCATGGGCTTTTTCTTTTGAAAACTTTGCAATAACTTCTAATTGATTCATTTCTTCTTTTAGAAGTTCATCCATTTTAACATCTTTTTCTTGTAACTCTTTTTGTTTAACTAATAAATCATTATCCCTTTTATCTAAATTATCACTTCTAGATTGTAATAATTCTTCTCTTTTATCAAGATTTTGTTCTCTTTGTAATAATTTTTCTTCACTTTCTTTTATTTCTAATTTTTTTTCTTTTATTTCTTTATCAGTTTCTTGTTTTAATCTATATGATTCTTCTTTTAATTCTGATAAAGCATCTCTTTTTTTCTTTTCTGCTTCACGTTGAGCACTTTCTATTAATTTATTAGCTTTACTTTCCGTTGCTTTGTTTCTAATATAATTTATAATAAAACCAATAACAACACCTATTATTGTTCCAATAAGAAGAGTTAGAAATGGCATCGCATTAAATCCTTCACCAAATCTCATAATTATTCTCCTTCTTTATAGATTTTTATAAACCTACAATTTTATTATAAATATATTTTAAAAATTTATCAAGTTAAAAAAATTATTTCTTATTGAAGAAATAATTTTTATTTACTTGTTACTAATTTTGAATTAGTTTGAAATAATACTTTAGATATTTTGGCTGCAAGAACTCTTCTTCCCACCATACCATCAACTGGTGACATGTAATATTTATGTGAAATAACATCGTATCCATACCATATTGCTACGGAGTATTCTTTTGTATATAAACATGCCCATGAGTCCATAATAGCAGATGGATCAAGATTATATTGTTTAATTGCGGCATTACCAACTGTTGATGTTCCTGTTTTTCCAGCTACTTCAGTATGCGCTCTATCAATATTTCCAACAACATCTTTATTAATTGCATATAATAATATATCATTAATAAATTTAGCTGTAGTTGCACTACATACTTTTACCTTTTTAACATTTTTAATATATTCTTGTGATGTATCTCTATATACTATTTTAGTATAAGCATATGGTTTAATATAGTATCCCCCTCTTGCATATGCACCATATGCTGCTGACATAGTAAGTGGTGATACACCATTAAATGCTCCTATTGAAGCAGATTCATATAAGTTTTCTCCATAATCTATTCCAAAAGAATGAACATAATTAGATATTAATTTTTTATCAACCATTTGAAATGCTTTTAATGCAGGTATATTTCTTGACTGAGCTAATGCTTCTTTAATAGTCATTGTTCCACGATATAACCTATCAGCATCTTTTATTGGTGTCCCATCACTATACGTGTATGGACTATCTTGTAAGGTAGTTTCAGGCGTTGCACCTTCATATTCAAATAATGGACCATAATCCATGAATGGTTTAATTGCTGAACCAGGATGACGTTTTATCATGGTTGCAAAATTATATTGTCTTACTCCAGTTTTATTTCTTCCAGCACCAATACCAAGTATTGCACCATTTTCAGTCGAAGTAATTGCTATACCAGCTTGAATAACTTTATTTTTAAAATTTTTTGGATTATTCATTATTTTATTTAAAGTTTCTTGAACCTTTGGATCCATTGTAGTATGTATAATCATTGGCGTATTATATGGATTTAATCCAGTTTCTTCAATTACTTCATCTATTAATGTATCAATAAAATCTTGATAAATATTAGTATTATCATTACTTTCATCAATAAGAGATGCAACAGTAATAGATTTAGCATCATTTAATTGTTCTTCATTAATATAACCATGTTTATACATTAATTCTAAAACTTGATTTTTTCTTTGCTCTGCTGCTTCAATATTATTATAAGGATTATATGCTGAAGGAGCATTAAAAAGTCCTGCTAAAAACGCTGATTCAGGTAGTGTTAAATCACTAATGTTTTTACCAAAATATGTTACAGCAGCTTGCTTTACACCATAAGTATGTGCACCTAAATATTGAGCATTAACATAATATTCTAATATTTCTTCTTTAGTATATTTTCTTTCAATTTTAAATACAGACATATAAATATCAGTAAACTTTCTAATTATACCTTCAATTCCACTTGCTTCAGTTGAAGTAAAAAAGTTTTTAGAAAGTTGCATTGTAATAGTTGATGCACCACCAGCTAAATTATTTCCTTCTAAATGTCCATATGAAGCTTTTATAAATCTAGCTAAATCAAATCCATCATGTTGAAAAAATCTTGAATCTTCAGTTGCAATAATTGCATCTATAAATACTTCAGGAAGTTCACTATATTTTACTAATTCTCTATTTTCAGTTCCAAGTCTAGCAAACTCAGTTTCATCATTATAAAGTAAAACAGTAGCTTCTTTAGTATATAAATTTTTAATATCAAAGTCTGGGGCATTTAAAACAATGTATGTTGCAAAAGTAAACACACCTAAAAATAGACATATTATAATAACTAAAAATATATTTAATAAAATATGTCTTTTTTTTCTTTTCTTTAATCTTGGCATGTCTGACTTTTTCATATTATCCCCCCCTTTTTCTTAAGTGATTATTATAAGTCAAAATAGTAAAAAAAGCAAGTATTTACTTGTCTTTTAACAATTAATTCTTTTACATAAAATATTTTTATTATTATCACCATAAACTTTTATTAATAAATCATATTTATTATTTTTAATATTATCTTTAATACTATTAATTTTATAGCAATAAGTGTTCTTTAAATATCCTATTTCAATTAAATCATTTATTCTTAAATAATTAATATTAATGTTTTCTTTTCTACTATAGATAATTGGATTATTATTATTTTCTAAATCACCTTCAAAATCTAAAAAAAATTCACCATTTTCACTATATCCTCTTAAATAATCGTGAGATAAATAAAAAGTATTATCTAACCCCTGCATTAAATTAGAGGTTAAATTAATACTTTTTATATTAATATATCCAATAATATCATCAACACTCATAGATATTTGATTGGAACTCTTTTCACTAATCATTACCTGATCCTTTAAATAAAAATATCCAAATATAACTACTAAAATAAATGCTATTGCTATTAGAAAACTTTTCTTTTTAAATAACTCTTTCATTCTTATCACCAGATAAATAATAGCACTTTTCAATGTCATTATTTGTCAAAGAAAAGACTATAGTATTTATACTATAGTCCTCCACCACTACCAAATGAATCTAGTTCTTCTTGAGTACAAATAACAGATATTTGCATTCTACGTGATCCACAAACAAATAACCCTTCACCTTGATTATAATATTTAATAGAGTTTTGCTCTGCTTCATTTAAATCTATTAGTCTTGCTAAATCATCAACAGCTTGTTTTTTTAGTTGCATTACCAAATAATATGCTGCATTATCAAAAATAGCTTTACCATGCATTATTAAATTTGGAGCAGCAAAATCAGTTGGTTGTTGAGTAATAATAATAGTTCCACTATTGTACTTTCTTGACCTTCTTTGAATTTGTGCTAAGAACTCAGCTCCAAGTTCATTATGTGTTGAAAGCAAAACATGAGCCTCATCTACACATAATACTGATGTTATATTAGTATCTAAACACATTCCCCAAGCATATTTTAATATGTTAAAGAATACTGCATTTCTAATATTTTCATCGCTATTCATTAATTCTCTAATATTAAATACAACAAAATTACTATTAATATTTAAAGTTGTATGACCATTAAAATAATATCTTAATTCTTTAGTAAATGGTCTAATTTTAAGTTCTAGTCTTTCCATGATGTCTCTTTCTTGAGTTTTTTCATTCATTGAAAGAAGTCGACCTTTAATTGTTGCATATACATCATCAAATGTTGGATAATCCTCAGATTTAAACTTTGAAAAATCAGTATCAAAATCTATTCTAAATCTTTTATAAGTATCTTGCATTACATCAGAAAAAGCTGTTAAAACATCTTCTTCAATAGATGGATTATAATATTTCATAAATGCCTTTAAACTTTGTAATGTTCTAGTAAGTATTGTATATCCTAATCCTTGAGATACTTCTTCTTCATCAGCATCCATTACAACTTCCAAAGGATTAATAAGTCCAAATTCTCCACCTTTACCTAAATCTAGGAAACTTCCTCCTAAATTTTGACACATATCTTCAAGTTCACCTTCTGGATCAATTGCAATAACACTATAACCATTTCTAATATGATTTCTAATCATCAATTTTGCTGCAGTTGATTTACCAGAACCAGATGTACCTAATATAATTAAATTAGCATTATTTCTATTATATTCTTTTTTTATTCTATATAAAAATTGATTAAATAATATTACGCCACCAGAGAAATCTACACCAAGTAATGCTGAATTTTCTGGATCCTTTATGCTATCGAAAACAAAAGGATACATTGCTGCAACTGTTGGAGATGGAATTGGAGTTCCAATTCTATCTTCAATATCTTGTTTAGGAAAAATTGGAATAATTGATTTTAAAACCTTTTCTTGTTCAAACATTAATGATATTCCACGCATTCCCATAGCATCTAGAAAACTTCTTACTTGCATTTTTTTAACATCTAAATCTTCCTTAGTATCTGCAGTAACCATTAAATGCATTTGAAAATCAAATATTCTTGATTGAGTTGCTGCAAGCATTTGAACAAATTGTTCTAAAGATTCATAATCTTGTCTAATTCTAGCTTGTAAAGTTTGATCATTTTCATTTTGATATCTTATCTTTAAATCTGCAATTTCTTTATTTAACATCTTTTGCATTGTAGAAAATTCAATTGGAATATGTTTGATAACTACTTTTACACCACTAATACTAGTAAGATTTGAAATATAACCTACTGGTATAGTTTTAGGATATGATATAATTGTTAATATAGTTGCATACTTATCACTAATTTTAAATTCACTAGTTTTAAATTCTAGTCCTTTAGGGGCTATTTCACTCTTTATATTCATTATGCCATCACCGTCCCAAAATTAGTTGTAGTACCACCATTCAAGAAATTATCCAATATCATTCTAATATCTGCATTAGATACTTGTGTTGAATTAAGTCCGGCATTAGCTAATGTTCCTATCATATTATGAATTCTTTTTTGAATGATTTCGGGTCTTTTTTCTTTGAAAAGTATAAAATATTCTGTATCAATAACATTAAATTCGGCACCCATAAATTGATTTGCTTTATTTATATCTTGCATTATAATTTTTCTAATTACATTATTTGTTGTTCTTTGATATAAAAGTTGAAGTTGTGCTAAATACATATTTATATCAACAGGACGATCAGCAATGATAATCCAAAATTCAAAATCTAATGTATTATAAAAATTTCGCAAATTATATATAACATTATCTTGAGCTCCTTGATCCAAAATAAATATATTTTTAGGACTTACTTTAATACCAGTTACATATTCACCACTATTAAGTAAAATCATACCATTTTGAATTGCCTTTATTGGAACCCAATCTTCAGTAAAACCACTACCCTTTTCTATTTTCGTAATCCCTGCCGTAGACATCTTTTACACACCAACCTCTCCATCTATAATTTCTTCTATTTGAAAAATAATAATACATACTCTTAAAAAATCCTAATACATTATGATAATTTGGTATAGGCATAACCAGTAATCCAGTTACAATTGCTGGCATAATTAGAAATGCCATAACCATAATATTAGAAGTTCTAATTATAGCCATAAGTATTAATGTAGTTGAAATACCAATTGCAAATAATGCTAAATCAAATCCAGTAAATATAGAAAATATCAATTTTGATTTTTTACTATTTGCAGGAATTAAATATTGATTATTCATATCACACTATTCCTTCTTCCTTATTTTTTATCAGAACCATCACTTGGCTTTTTACTTCCATCACCACTTGGCTTCGCACCACCTGCATCATTTTTAGCACTCATGGCATCAACAACAGCTTGCCATTGTTGACCAAGAGGAGAATTTTTAAATGCTTTATTTTCAGCTTCTCTTCTACGTCTAGCATAAACATCGTATCTATTATCATATGTTTCATCTTCATCACGATATTGTTTTCTAGTTGCCTTAATAGCTTCAGACTCAAGTTTAGAAATCTTTTTACTTTCAAATTTTTGTGTTGCCTCATTAAATACTTCTATCTCTTCAGTTTCGTCATTTAAAGCTGCATAATTTTCAGCACGTAAATTATTAATTTGTGTAGTATAAGGAGATTCATCAAAAGCTTGATCAACAAACTTTCTTCCACTAATTTCCTTTATTTGATCATTAATTCTACTATAGTCATATGAGTCTTCCCATTTTAAATCACGATAACGTAAATACTCATCAGTAGCAGTTTTATCAATACCAACACGTGATTTCAATGCATCCATTGATGCTTTTCTCTCTTCTTCAAACTTAACTCTACCAGTTCTTAATTCTTCATTTAAACCATCAACTTGCTTTTTAATATCCTCATAAAAAGCATTTCTTCTTTTTTCAACTTGTTCATTACTATTATATAATTTTTTATCATTATCTCTTTGTGCTTCAACTTCACTAATTCTGCTTTGATATTGTTTATTAATAGTTTCTCTAGCTGCATCCATTTTTTCATTTTTAATTTCGTTCCATCTAGCGGAATTTTCTTCTTTATTAATCCATACAGGTAATATATGATCTTTATAGTAATCAGAGTATTCATTTTTCATGTCATCCGCATGCTTATCAATCCAATTTTGTCCACCAAACACGCCAGGTTTTCCTTTAAATCCTAGAGTAGAATATGCTTTTTCTCTTTGATTATTAAATTGTAAACCTTTTTCCTTAAGACCATTAGCCATACCATATCTTGCACCACGTCTAAAACTTCCACCATTCATTTTACTAGACAGTCCTCCACCAAGCGCTCCAGTAAGGGCTCCTTCTGCTCTTCCAAGAACTGGAACTTTTGAAAAATCAAATGCTTCAGTTAATCTATCTTTAATACCAAATTTAGGCATCTTCAAACCAGTTAAATCAGTAATTAGTTTTGGCGCCTGTTTTAAGAATATTAATATACCAATAATTATAAACACTCTTGCAAAAAATTGAATACTTGTACTTCCTTCAAATATTGAGTTTGCCCAAAGAGTATCTCCAACATTAGGTAACATTTGAATAAGTAGCATACCAAACATCAAGCCTAATACTCTAACAAATACATCTGCATAAGTTGCTAAAGTGGCTTTTAACCAATTATCAAATATTTTCTTTTGGCCTGGAACTAATATTGTTAATATTGGAAATGGTGCAATTAACTGAAAATATCCAAGTTTTACGGCACGCACACCAATATCTATACAATAATTAGCAAATACATATATAACTATGATACCTGCAATAAGTTGAAATAATCCATTATATTCTAATTGTTTATCACTACCATGTATTTTTTCTCCAAAATTAGCATAAACAGTAAAGTTTTTTGCACCAGTATCTACATCTCCATGAGCCTGAGCAAATGTATATGCAGTTGAAGAACTATCATCTGCACATGGTGGGAAGAAGCAACTATTTTGTTGTATTTGTTGTTCTGCTTGTGAACGAGCTTCGATAGTATTACTTCCTCCTGAAAGTTCTTTAACTAATTCATCAGTTGGATATAAAAAACTCAAAAAAATATCATTTGCCATTGTTCTACCAGCTTTTTTATAATTAAATTTAAAATTTTGATAATCTGTATTTCCATCTGAAGTAGTTGATGTGCCCTTATAATCATAATCATCACCATCAGTACTAAAGCTGTCTCCTAAAACAATTTTTTGAATAACATCAGTTCCCATTATTGCTTCTTGCATATTATAAGCCATTCTAAATATTGTTGGTACAAAAGCAATTAATACTATAACTTTAATTACATTTGGAACAATCTTTCCAAGAGAATACTCTCCTTTTCCAGATTCATCTGGGTTAATAATAGCACGAAGTAAAGCATATGATATTAAAAATAATGTTATAACACCAATTACTATGTATATTCTATCTGCAATTACTTGATATTGATCTGAAGTAAATATTTGAGCAGATGATAAAGCAATAAATATTTGATATAAAAAGCTTATAAAGTCATATATTAATGTATTTATATAAATAAATAATGTATCTATTACTTGTAATATAGGTGCAAATATATCTCTAAAATCAAATAATATTAACATATATCTTTTACTCCTTTCTATTATATTTTTAAAAATTATTGTATTCCACAAGTACCATATAATCCAATTAATTCAAAAATACCATTAATTAGTGATGGAAGAACAAATAATATTACAGCATACAAAAACCTTTTAACTGTTTTAACACCTAACTTTTTAAGTTCTCCATCCTGTTTTTGCTCAGCAGTAAGTCTAACTAAATCTAGTATTGTCATAAGTAAAACTAACACTGGCCCTAAAAATTTAATAATATTAAATATTACTTGCAAATAATATGCAAAATGGTTAGGACAACTAGGATCACCAAGAACACCACAAGATCCAGAAGTCTCTTGACAATAACTAGGATAATCATTTGCTGCACTAACAAAATTCACATTTATCATAAAACTTGAAATCAAAATAAATATTGATATTAAAACCTTTTTCAAGTTAATCACCTACTATATATAAATTATAACAAATAATAAGTAAAAAAACAAATAAAAAGAAACCACTTTACTTAGTTTCTTTTGAATTAGTTTCTTTTTTTGCAGAAGTCTTTTTAGTTGCTGTTTTCTTTTCGGCTTTTTTTGTTTCTTTTACTTCTTCTTTTACAGTTGTTTCGTCTTCTCTATTTAAAACATTTTTGCCCTTATAGAAACCACATTTAACACAAGCTCTATGAGGTTGAATTGGTTCACCACAATTAGGACAACTTACTGTAGTTCTAGCTTCTTTCTTTAAATGAGTACGACGCATTCTTTTCTTTGTAATACTAGTTCTTCTTGCAGGTACTGCCATAAAATATCACTCCTTTTCTTTATCAAGTAAATCTCTAAACCCTTGTAGTCTAGGATCAACTATATCTTCTTCACTTTTTAGTTCCCATCCATCCCCTTTTGTACATAAGGGTTTAGTTATCTCACTAAAAGCTAGTGGAACTTCCAATACAATATTTTGCCATAAAATCTCTTTTAGGTCAAGACTATTTTGTGTATTTTTGCCCAAATTTTCCACTTTTTTTTTCATCATCTTCTAAAATTTCATTAATTTCTGATGTAAATGGATAAGAAACTATTTCATTAGTATTGCTATCAATAAGCAACATGTTACCTTTTATATTTCCTTCAAATATTACTTCTTTAGTACTACTATAATATATTTTACCAGTTACATAAATATTCTCTAAACCTTTAATAATAGTATTTTCATAGTATTTACTTTCAAAAATTACTTCTTGATCTATTATTATTCCCTTTTCATTAATTGTATTTAAGTTTATAAACATATCTTTCACCTGCTAATAATTTTATCATAATTTAAAATTATTGCAATATATTGATAAATTTAGACTAATTTTGTATAATACAAATCAGGTGAAAGATATGGAAGTAATTGGAATAGTATGTGAATATAATCCTTTTCATAATGGACATATTTATCAAATTAAAAAAATAAAAGAAATGTTTAAAGAATCAATAATTATTGTTATATTAAGTGGATTATTTACTCAACGAGGTGAAATAAGCACTTTATCCAAAAAAGAAAAGACTGAACTATCATTAAATCATGGTGTTGATTTAGTCGTGGAACTTCCAACTATTTATGCTAGTCAAAGTGCAGATATATTTGCTTATCAAGCAATTAAAATATTAAATAAATTAAAAATAACAAAATTAGTATTTGGTAGTGAATCAAATGATATAGAAAAATTAAAACAAATTGCTCTAATGCAAGAAGATAAGTTATTTGATGAAAAAGTAAGTAAAGAAATGAATAAAGGAATAAGCTTTCCAAACGCCTTAAAAAATGTCTTGAATTTAGATTTTGAATATTTACCTAATGATTTACTGGGAATCTCTTATATTAAGGCCATAAATAGTATTAATAAAAAAATAGAACCAATAAGTATTTTAAGAACAAATAATTATCACGATTTATCTTCTAATAATAAAATAATTAGTGCTGAAAATATCAGAAATAAATATTTAAAAAAAATGGACATATCTAAATATTGCCCCATTAAAAAAATAAATACTATCGATTATGAATTATATTTTAATATAATAAAGATAAAAATATTAACAGATAGTCATTTAAATGAATATGTTGATGTAGATGAAGGAATAGAAAATAGACTTATAAAATTTATTAAAGAAAGCAATACATTAATCGATTTTATTGAACATATTAAAACAAAAAGATATTCTTACAACAAAATAAGTAGAATGTTACTTCACATATTACTTGGATTTAAAAAAGAAAATAATAAAGAGTATAATCATATTAAAATTCTTGGATTTAATAACACTGGTCAAGAATATTTAAATAAATTAAAATTGAAAGATAAAGAAGATAAGTTTATTAAAAACTTTGAATTAAACGCTTGCTTAATATATGATTTATTAGCAAATACTAATACTTATCAATTTGAACTAAAAAATATACCTATTCAAAAATAGGTATATTTTTTAATAAGTAATAGTATATCCCTCAATATTAAATAATGTTTTTCCCTTTTCTTTATCTATTTTCATTTCTTTTTTGGTACTCAAATCATAAATAATAAATTCTTCTTTTGATTCATCTACGTTTAGTAAATCAAAAGATGCAGATTCATCAAAATAATTCTTATCAATTAATAAATACTTATCAAATTGTCTAATGTTTACTAAAGCCTCTTCATCCATTTCATATATAGATTTCGATTCATCTTTATTAACAAGATTAATCTTATTGTCCTTAGTTAAATAATACATATTATTATCATATTCAAATACAATTTCATCATAAATTCCAGCACTAATATTAATATTTTTTAATTCTATATACTCACTTGTATTTAGATTATATAAATAAACTAAATCTCCTTTTTCAATTACTAAATAATTATTAGTATATGAAACTATCCTACTATCTACAGAAAATAGTTCCTCAGTATTTGTATTTAAATTATACTTCATTAAATTATTATTTTTATTTGTATAATAATAAATATCATTCTTATAATCATAATAAATCAAATAATTATGACAATTAATATTTATCTTTTGATAATTATCATTACTAATATCATATTTTAATGTTTTATAACCATCATAAAACATTATATATTTATCCCCGACTTCAAATGAAGTTAAAACAGTATTTGCTAAATCAACATTCAATTTCTTTTTTTCTTTAGTCTCTAAATCATAAGAATAAATCTTTTTATCTTTTTCAAAATAATATAATTTATTGTTAAACACTTTTATTTTCATACCATAATTATTTATTCCAGATAATAATACTTCCTTGTCATTATTATTTATGAATTCCATTACTTTTAATTTAAGTATTTGATTTTCTGTTTCAACATAAACTACTTTATCATCATTTTTAGGCTTATTATTTTCATCACTTTGATTATCAATGTTTTGATTTTCATTACTATTTTCTTTTTGTTCTTGTTTGTTACCATTATTAACTATTACTTTATCATATATTAAATAACTAGATAAACTAACAACCAATATTATTAAAAGAGTAATTAAGACATTTTTTTTCATACTAAACACAACTCCTTATATTATTTTAATTATAACATAATTATAAAAAGAAGTATTAAAAACAATACCTCTTTACACTATCTTATCTTCAATAGTATGTAGTTTTTGATAGAATTTACAAGATTTCATTAACTCTTTATGAGTTCCAAAATCTATAATTTTTCCATGTTCTACTACATAAATAATATCAGAATCTATAATTGTTGATAAACGATGAGCAACAATTAAAACAGTATGATCTTTTGCAAGTTCATTAATTGTTTTTTTAATAATACTTTGAGAAACATTGTCAAGTGAAGAAGTTGCTTCATCCATTAATATTATTTTAGATTTTTTTAATAATGTTCTAGCAATAGCAATTCTTTGTTTTTGTCCACCAGATAGATTTACTCCACCTTCTCCTAAAATAGTATCATATTTTTTTGGCAAAGACATTATATAATCATCAATTGAAGCTAAAGAACAATATTTTCTTATTTCTTTTAAAGTTATTCTTTCATCTAATATTTTAAAGTTATCTTTTATTGATAAGTTAAAGATAAAAGGTTCCTGTCTAATAATAGAAATATTCTTTCTTAAAGATTCTTCAGTTAAATCTTTAATATTTACATTATCTATTAATATTTCTCCTTCTTTATTATCAAATATTCTAGTTAATAAATTAAATATAGTTGTCTTACCTTCTCCAGAAGCACCAACAATAGCAATCTTTTTATTTGGTTCAAACTTTACATTAAGTTTATCTAATGTAATTCCTTCGTTAGGATAACTAAAAGTAACATCTTTAAATTCAATAACACCTTTTATTTTATTTAATGTAATATTTCCATATTTAACATCATCATATAATTTATTATTTATAATATCTGCAATTCTATTAAATGAAACTAACATTTTAGACATACTTTTAGAAAAATTAGTTAATGAATCTATAATCCAAGTATATCTATAAATATAATAAGTTAATGCTATAAAAAATGTTAAGGATACATTACCACTTCCAAGTAAAATAGCACAAGTAATAAAAACTCCAACCTCTAATAATGAACACATAACAATTGCAAAATTATCATAATCAGTTCTTTCTTTTGTTTCATTAATTGTTGATTTAGTTAAACTATCAACTATAACATTCATTTTTTTACTTAGATTATTAATAATTCCCAATGTTTTAATTTCTCTAACCCCTCTAATTGATTCAGTAGTAAGAGATGTAAATTTATCATTATATTTTTTTGTTATTTCACCTAATTCTTTAATAGATTTAGTATAATGTTTTACAACAAATGAATATAAAATTAAAAACATTACTATTTCTAACCCTATTATATAAGAATTAAAGAATATATAAACTAGTATAATTGCAGAACTAATAATTCTTGCAAATATTTCAATTAATTGTTGAGCACTACCTACTATTGCTTCTGTATCATTTGTTACACGATTTACTATTTCACCAGATGTCATTTCTTCAAAGGCTACCGCAGGAAGTTTAAGGGTTTTAATATATACATCATATCCTATTTTTCTAGATATAATACATTGTATTTTATTAAAAAAGTAATAAATAATATTTATTGTTACATTAGATACAATTTCAATAACTAAGTTAATAATTAATAATAAAATTGAATAATTAATATTGCCTTTTGTTACTTCTTCAATAGCTCTACCCATTAAATATCCAAATATAGATGATGATATAATAATAATAATTAATATAAGAGAATATAATAATATTTTAAACTTATACTCTTTAAAATATCTTAAAACAGTCTTAATATTTTTAATATTAGTTTTCATTTACACCAACCCTTTTTAATTAAAATAATTATAATAAATAAGATGTAGATTGTCAATTTTTGTAAATTTACAATTATTTTTTAAAATAAACTTAATTGAGATGTTTCAGGAAGTCCATCTAAAACTCCCAATTCTTTTAATTTATCACAAGTTGAAGAACTAACCTTTCCTCTAATTTGTAAATCTTCAACACTAATAAATGGACGTTCTAATCTTGCTTCAACTATTTTTTTAGATACTTCATCTCCCAATCCATCTAGTGCTCTAAATGGACATATAAGTGTTTTATTATCTTCACCTATTATAAAGTTTTTACCATCTGACTTATTTATATCTATTGTTGCAAATTTAAATCCTCTTGCAGTCGCTTCTAAAGATAGTTTTAATGTTTCAAGTAAAGATTTTTCTTTATTAGTTGCATCAAAACCTTTAGCAATTATCTCCTGCATTTTAGCTTTTATTCCATCATATCCTCTAGTCATTGCAACTATATCAAAATCATCAAATCTTGTTGAAAAATATGTTGCATAATAAATTATTGGTTTATGAACTTTATACCATGCTATACGAAATGCTGATGTAACATAAGCTGCTGCATGAGCTTTAGGAAACATGTACTTTATTTTTTGACATGAATCTATAAACCACTCTGGTATTTTTGCATCTATCATTTGTTTCTTAAAATCAGCCCATGTTGCAGGATCTTTTGATGCCTTGCCTTTTCTAACAAATTCCATTATTTTAAATGCTTTAAATGGTTCAAGACCTCTATACATAAGTTCTACCATAATATCATCACGACATCCAATTACTTTAGCAAATGGTACTTTAATTTTTCCATGTTCATCTTCTGTACATAAATCTTTGGCATTTCCAAGCCATACATCTGTTCCATGTGCAAGTCCTGATATTTTAACAAGTTCTGCAAATGTTGTTGGCTTAGTGTCCTTTACAAGTTGAATTGTAAATGGTGTACCAAATTCTGGAACGCCAAGAGTACCTGTATCACACATTATTTGTTCATTTGTTACTCCAAGTGCTTTGGTGCTTGTAAAAATTGACATCGTTTCTTTATCATCAAGTGGCACTTTTGTAATGTCATCTCCTGTTAATTCTTGAATCATTCTAAGTTGAGTTGGATCTGTATGTCCTAAAATATCTAATTTTAATACATCTTGATCAATTGCATGGTAATCAAAGTGAGTTGTTCTCCATGCACTGTCAGGATCTTCAGCAGGATATTGAAATGGTGTAAAATCAAACACATCCATATATGATGGAATAACAACTATTCCACCTGGATGTTGACCTGTTGTCCTTTTAACACCAGTACAACCAATTGCTAAACGTTCAACTTCCAAGTTCCTAACTCCTGCAATATTTTTTTCTTCAAAATAACCTTTAACATAACCAAACGCAGTTTTATCAGCAACAGTTCCTATTGTTCCAGCACGATATACATTATCATCGCCAAATAATACTTTAGTATATGCATGAGCTGATGCTTGATTTAAATCACTAAAGTTAAGATCTATATCAGGTACTTTATCTGCATTAAAACCTAAAAATGTTTGAAATGGTATATCATGACCATCTTTATGCATTAAAGTATTACATTTAGGACACTTTCTATCTGGTAAATCAAATCCGCATTTATATGTATTACCTAAACTTTCACCATTTTCATCTTCAAATTCTGATAATTTACAATTAGGACATCTATAATGTGGTGAAAGGGAATTAACCTCTGTTATACCCATAAGATTTGCCACAAAAGATGAACCTACACTACCTCTTGATCCAACCAAAAATCCTTCATCATTAGAATGTTTAACTAGCTTTTGAGCTATTAAGTATATAACATCAAAATTAGCACCAATTATTGCAGTCATTTTTTTAGCAGCAGATTTTTGTAATTCTTCATCAGATAAATTATCAGTATTATCTTGTTTTAAACTTAAATATATTTCATTTTGAACTGCTTCTGGACCTTTTAAAACAACTTCATGTAAATGAGCATAAACATCTTTATCACCAGTTGTAATATTTTTCTTAACTGCATCTATAAATGCTTGTCCATAAAGTTCTAAAGCTATTCTTTCTTCAATATGAAATGGTAAAGGTTCTCCATACCACTCACTAGCTTTCTTGTAAACCATATTAGTTGTATCCATTTTAGAATTTTCTATTTTCGGTGCAAATGGAATACCACCAGTATCAATTATTACTTCTATTTCTTCACACATATTAGCAATAGTATTTGTATTTTCAACAACTATTTTATAAGCTTGTTCTTCACCTAAAAATGAAAATTCATCTAACATTTCTTGAGTAGTTTTTAAATACATATTAGGTATTTGCATACCAGCTCTATTAAGTGGATGAAGTTTACCATTAAACTTTTGATTAACTATTATTTCTCTATATATTAAATCGTTTTTAGTTAAGTTATGAACATCTCCTGTTGCAACTACAAGTTTTCCTGCATCACTTGCAACCCTTATTATTTTTTCCAAATGTTTTTGAGCTTCTTCAACACTTTTAAATCTGGCATTCAATCCAACTAAATGAGAAAAAACAGATACTGGTTGAACTTCTATATAGTCATAAAAGTTCATCATGTTTACTAATTCTTCATCTTCTAATGAACTAGCTTTTTCAAATATTTCATTATTAATACATGCTGAACCAATAATAAGACCTTCTCTTAATTTTGATACTTCTCTTCTTGGAATCTTGGGTTGTTCATTTTTATATAAATACTTTGTATTAGCAATAGATATAATTTTAAATAGATTTTTTAATCCTGCTTTATTTTTAGCAATTATCGTTGCATGAAATGGTCTTGCAAATTTTACTAACGCCTCAATATCTACTTCATCTAATAATTTAGTTGTTGTAGTAATATTTCTATCATATAATGTTTTGCACATTTTATAAAATGCAATAGCAGTACCTTCAGCATCATAATCTCCTCGATGATGCTTATCTTCATCCCAAGGTACTTCTAATTTTTTTACTAATGTGGAAAGTTTATGATTAGGCCAAGATGGATATAGCATTCTTGCGATATTCATTGTATCAAGTACTGTATAAGTAAATTCACCTAGACTATATTTTTCACATGCAGCTTTCATAAATGATATATCAAACTTAGCATTATGTGCTACCATAGGATCATTACTTGCCCATGCTAAAAATCTCTTAGTAACATTTTCTTCATTATCAGCATCTTTTAACATTTCATCAGTTATTGCTGTTAATTCAACAATTTTTGAAGGAAGTAATCTATTAGGATTAATTAATTCATCAAATCTATCAATTATTTCACCATTTTTTATTTTTACAGCACCAATTTCTATCATCTGATCTTTGCCAGCATAAAAACCAGTTGTTTCGGTATCAAATACAACATACTCTTGATCTAATAAGTCATATTCTTTATTTTGAAAGATAATATCAACATCATCATTAACAATGTTCATTTCAGCACCATATAGTACCTTAAATCTATCTTCCCCCTCTTTTCCTTTATTTAAATCATTTACTATATGGAAAAGATCTGGAAAAGATTGTACACAGTTATGATCTGTTACTGCAATAGCCTTCATTCCCATTTTAGATGCAGTTTTAACAAGCTTAGTTGCATCAATTACTGCATCCATAGCACTCATCATTGTATGAGTGTGAAGTTCAACTCTCTTAACAGTAGCATCATCAACTATCTTTTCTTCTTTTGAGTCAATCATTTCAATATCATGAGCAGTTAATACTAAATCTTTAGCAAAAGAATCATATGATACAAATCCATGAATTCTATACCAATTACCATTTTTTATTTTTTTAGCAACACTATTAAACTCATCTAATTCTTTCATAAAAAACTTAGCATATAAACTATTAGTATTATCTGATACTTTTAAAGTCATTATATTAGTTTTTTTATCAGGTCTATCTATATTTTTTGCTTCAGAGCCAAATACATAAGCCTCAATAATTACATCCTTTTCTTCAGATATTATTTCATCAATATTTATTACTTTTCCATCAACATGTTTTCCGATTAATATTGGACTATCCTCTTGTTCTTTTTTTATTTGTTCTATACTAGTTTCTTGAGAATTTTTAATAGCTTCTTTTAATTTATTATTTTTTTCTTCATTGATAGTATTTTCTATTTCAACACCATCAATTCCATACTCTTTCATTTTATTTATTAAGTAATTCTTATTTTTATTAACTAATTTATTATCAACTTCAGTAGCCACTTCAAGTTCAATAACTTTATTATTAATTGATATATTTGATTCACTTAAACTTGAAAGAGATGGATTTTCTTTAATTAATTCATTTAATAAATAATTAAAAGTACTTAGTATTTGTTCATCATTTAAAGATATATTATATTTTATTGTAACACTACACTTTTTTTCTTTATTAATTCCATTTTTGGCACAGGAAAAAAGCAAATTAAGTTTTTCTGGATCAATAAAAGAATTAGCAGATAAATTAACAATAAAAGTTTCAGTCGATTTTTTTAAAATAACATTATCAATTACAACATCAATATTATCATCATAATCAATACTCTCAAAGAATTTTATTGCTTGCATTTTACTACCTTCCTTCTTTTATTTTTTACATTTAAAACTTATTATAAATTAATTCTTTTAATAAGTAAATAACTTATTTACTTATTTTTTCCATATTATTTATAGTAATTTGAATATCACTTAATCTTTTTGTAACCTTACCAGTTATTGTAACTAAATCTTGTTCTTTAATATTTTTTAACAAATTAAAACTTGTTGGAAATAATATAAATTCCATTGAAGAAAAGTCATCACTTCCCTTAATAATTGCCATATTATCACCTTTTTTAGTTTTAATAATTCTAACCTTATCTATTATAACAACACATTTAATAAATTTATTAAAGTAATTTTCAATATTATTTAATTTTACAATTTCTTTACCTTGATATTTACTTGCTGGATGATTATTGATATAAAAACCAAATGAATTAAATTCTTGCTTAATTAATTCTTCTTTTGGATATTCTTCAATTTTTTCTAATATTGGTTTTTCTACTAATGTTTCATCTAAATTAGAACTTAATTCACAGTACATAATTGCATTATCAATATTTTCAATTAAACTATGACGAGTAACTTTAAATTCATCTAAAGCACCAGAAAAAATTAATGATTCTATCACTTTTTTATTAACATTTTTACAATAGCATCTTTTAACAAAATCAAAATAATCAAGAAATGGTTTATTTCTTTCTTTTAATATTTCTTCTTCAGCTAAAGATCCTACATTTTTTATAATACTTATTGGAAGCCTTAAACTATTATTTTCTATTAAACATTCTTTACTACTCAAATTAATACTTGGTTTAAGTATATTAACATCATTTTCTTTAGCAAGTAATATATATTCATTTATTTTTTCACTATTATTTAAATTCATATTAAATAAATTAGCGATAAAATATTCTTTATAATATGTCTTTAAATATGCTTGCTCGTATGCAATAATAGCATAAGCAACACTATGGGATTTATTAAAGCCATATTCTGCAAATTTAAGTATTTTATCATATGTAGATTCTGCAACTTCTTTCAAGTATCCATTTTTAATTGAATTACTGATAAAATGCTGTTTTTCTTTTAATATTATATCTTCTTTTTTCTTTGACATTGCTCTTCTTATATTATCTGCTTGACTAAAACTATAATTAGCCATTTTAATTAAAATCAGCATTATTTGTTCTTGATAAATAATTATACCATATGACTCAACTAAAATATCCTTTAATCTTTCGTCTATATAATCAATTTTTTCTTTTCCTTCTTTTCTTTTAATAAAATCATCAATAAATCCCATTGGTCCAGGACGATATAATGCAAGGGATGCGTATAAATCACTAAAAGAACTAGGCTTTAATCTTTTTAGAAATGAACGCATACCTTCACTTTCAAATTGAAATATACATAAAGTATCTCCCTTAGCAAATAACTCTAATACCTTTTTGTCATTAAAATCTATTTTATTTATGTTTATATCATTGTTAATTTTATCTAATAAATTATGGATAATTCTTAAATTAGATACTGCTAAAACATCCATTTTTAAAATTCCAAGTTCCTCTAAATAATCTTTAGTTAAACCTACTAATAAATTTCCTGATTGCATACATATTGGAACTAATTCATCAAGTGGTAAATCACAAACTGCAACACCAGCAGCAATTGTTCCAATTTGTCTTTTTATACCCTCTAAATCCATTGCAATTTTATAAATTTGCTTTAAATTACTATGTAATTTTAATATTCTTTGTATTTTTTCATTTTTTAAATTATCTTTTAAACTATCTTTTGAAATAATTGATTTTGTTAAAGCACTAGCATCAATATTATAATATTTAGCAACATCAAGTATTGCCTGTCTTGGTCCAAGACTTCCAAAAGTCATAATTGGAGCCGCAAAATTTTCTCCATATCTTTTCTTGATATAATCAATCATCTCATGTCTTTTAGTATCCTCAAAATCTATATCAATATCAGGCATAGTAACTCTATCTGGATTTAAGAATCTTTCAAACAACAAATTATATTTTATAGGGTCAATATTAGTTATTCCAATTGAATATGAAACAAGGGATCCAGCAGCACTTCCCCTTCCAGGTCCAACCATTATATTATGAGTTTTAGCATATTTTACATAATCATAAACAATTAAGAAATAATCAACAAAACCCATTTCATTAATTATTTTTAATTCATAATTTAATCTTTGTACATAATTATCTAATAAATGATTGCCTAATCTTTTTTCAAGACCTTTATGGCACAATGCATACAAATATTTAAAGCTGTCTTTAATTTCATTAGAATATTTTGGTATATGTCTTAAAGATTTTTCAATTTCTATATTTATATTTTTAGAAAAAGATAATAATCTTTGATAATCGCTTTCTGATATTTTTTGAATTTGATTAGAAATAGTTTTTATTTCATCATTTCTAATATTATCTAATATTTTAAAATACTCATCATTTTTTTTAAGACAATTACAAATATTAAAAGGTATTACTTTACTTGTTAATATTAATGAATTTTTTTCTTCATAATCATTACTATATGAAATATAAGTATTAAATACATCTTTAAATTCATAATAAAAATCTTTTACATTAAATGGTATAACCATAATTACATCTTTATTGTATTCTTTTATTTTATCAATACTTATTTCTTTATTTTGTATTAGTGTATTAATTTTAAGTAATGTTTTATATCCTATATAGTTTTTAGCAAATAAATACATATGTTTATCATCTATTGATACATCTATTCCGATAATTGGATTAATATTATTTTTTTTACATTGATCATAAAATTCTATTGATCCAAATAAATTATCATCAACAATTCCAATAAAAGGTATTTTATTTATAACACAAAAAGAAACTAAATCAGTAATTTTGATTAAGCTTTTTAAAATTGAATAATCTGTTTTAATCCCAAGTGTATTATACATAAAACCTCCCTTATTTAAAATAAAGCATCTGGATAATGAGCAATCTTTAAATGATCATATGCTTTATCTGTTGCAACTCTTCCCCTTTGAGTTCTTTTAATAAATCCTTCTTGTAAAAGAAATGGTTCTACTACATCCTCAATTGTTGATACTTCTTCTCCAATTGATGTAGCAATAGTTTCAACACCAACAGGTCCGCCATTAAATTTATTAATTAAAGAAGTTAAATATTCAATATCTATTTGATCAAGACCATATTGATCTACATGCAATCTTTCTAAAGAAGACATTGTTATTTCCCTAGTAATAACCTCATCTCCATTAACTAAAGCAAAATCCCTAACTCTTTTAAATAAACGATTAGCTATTCTTGGTGTTTTTCTTGAACGCTTAGCAAGTTCTTTTGCAGCATCACTTTCAATTGGCATATCAAGAACACGTGAAGTTCTTTCAATTATTTTTTGTAGTTCATCATCGGTATAATAATTTAATTTTGATACAATACCAAATCTATCCCTTAATGGTGAAGATATATCTCCCGCTCTAGTTGTAGCTCCTACTAAAGTAAATGGTGGTAAATCTATTTTAATATTTCGAGCATTACCTTCTTGACCAATTACTATATCAAATTCAAAATCTTCCATTGCAGGATATAAAATTTCTTCAATAAATCTAGGCATACGATGTATTTCATCAATAAATAATACATCATTTGGTTCTAAAGTTGAAAGTATAGCTGCTAAATCCCCACTTTTTTCTATTGATGGACCTGATGCAGTTTTAATATTAACACCAAGTTCATTAGCTATAATATGAGCTAAAGTTGTTTTACCAAGCCCAGGAGGTCCATAAAGTAAAACATGATCTAATACTTCATTTCTCATCTTAGCAGCATTGATAAACACTCTAATATTTTCTTTAATTTCTTCTTGTCCAACATATTCATCTAGTCTTTCAGGTCTAATATTTTGATCAATTTCTAAATCAGTTGTTTGTCTATCTAAGTTATATAATTCATTTTGATTTTCTTTGCTCATTTTAACCTCCTTATATTTTTATTATTTTAACATTAATCTTAATGCGCTCTTAACTTGAGCTTCAAGACTTTCACTTGGATCAATTTGTGGTATAACTCTTTTTATATCTGGCTTTTTATAACCAAGAGATTCCAATACCTCAATTAATTCATTAACACTACCATCATTTTCATTTGCACTATCAGCAGTTAGTTTTCCTTTTAAATCAAGAATAATTTGTCTTGCAACCTTATCTCCAATCTTAGGAAACTTCTTTAAATATAAAATATTTTCTCTATCTATAGCATCAATAATACCATTAACTGAACCAAGTGCAATCATTGGAAGAGCCATTTTAGGACCTAATCCCTTAACATCAATTAACTTTAAAAATAATTCTTTTTGTTCTTTAGTTTTAAATCCATATAAACTATTATCATCTTCCGCTATTTTTTGATAAACATAAACTGTATATTCTTGTCCTTCTTGAAATTCAAAAGGGTTACCCGTATATACTTGATATCCTATATTATTATTATCTATTACAATATAATTTGATGTAACCTCAACAACTTTACCTTTAATATAATTATACATAAAACCTCCTAGCAACTTTCATCGCAAGCATCAACAAAACTTTTAAGTATTTTTTGATACGATTTCAATAATTGTTCATGTTCTTTATCAGTTAACTCTGTATTACCAAAAACTTGTGGATAATTAATCTCTAAAACATTTCCCTTTTGAATACTAACAAGTGTTCCAGGCATAATATCTTTTACACTAAATTTTTCTAATAAATAATTTTTAAAATCTTCACTTAATTTACTAACATCTAGATAAAAAATATTTGTAATACTAGTGGAAGAAACTGCTTCATCTAATACAGCAATAGTCTTTCTAGCTTCAAAAGAAGAAACTTCGCCAAAATAGATAAGTCCATCACTGTTTTCAATTAAGTGTTTAATATTTTCTTCACTTTGATAAACATAAGCATTGTGTTCACTCAAACTAACCTTAATCATTCCTTCAACACTATTATAATTTTCATATTCTTCTTTTATTTTTATTGCATCATTATTTTTTGGCTCTTCAACTACTTTTTTAGTATCACTTCCCCTTAATAATAATATATAAATACCTATACACATTATTATAAAAAGAGGAATAAACCATATCCAAAATTTACTTTCTTTCATTTTTATACACCTCTATCATCATTATATACGTTACAATATCCATCACTAAATTCCATTGTTGTTTTTCCTACTATTACATCAGTACTATATTTAGGATCACATACTAATATTTTAAAATCTTTAAAATTATACATTGTTGAATCATCTTTACTTTGTTTTTGATATCCAAGAGATTCATCTTCTATTTCTTGTAGAGTAATCAAATTATTTCTCATAGCATTTTGTAAATTATATTGATTACTTCCAATAGTAATATTTACATCATCTATACAAGATTTATAATAAATATTATCACTTGTTTGAAACCAGAGTTCTTTATCATATTCACAATAAATATTTGATTCAGCTCCAAATGTGACATCCCCAGATGACGTTGTTTCTTTATTAAATGTTGAATCAATCATAAAAATATCATTTCCAACTTTTCTATCAATTTTACCAACAACAGTTACAATAGCATTAGTTTCTAAATTTAATACGCTATTATTAGCATAATTAAATTCAACATATAATTTGTTAGTTTCATCAAATTTTATCATATTATCTTCTTCTTTATATGATTGCATATAAAATTTAGTATTATCTATTACATTTGATACTCTTCCTATTATTTTGACATAACTACCCTTATATTGATCAAAATTATTTATTATAGTTGATAATACATTATTAATATTTTCAGAAGACATACTTTCTTTTTCACAATAATAACCTAATTTATATAACGGATCTACTTTAAAAGACTTATCACTGCATTTCCAAACTCTATAACCAATAGCATTATATACGGTTCCATATTCACTACTAACTATATTATATGTTAATATTGGAGTCTTCTTAAAATATGCCACAAATAAATAATCAAGTGATATGACAAATAAAGAAAATATTATAACAAATAAAATACTAAATAATCTTTTATTTGTTCTTTCTAATTGATTAGAATAAGTTAATAATATAATACTTAATAAACATAAAATAGCCCTTAATAAATTAAAACTATTCATAAATAAAGCAATAACAAGTAAAATAATTCCAATAATTAATGAAATAAATCTTTTATTTACTATGTTCATAAATCATTCACTTCCTATTAAATATTATAACTTATTTTTATAGTTATTGCGACAATAAATAACTATACTTTACTATCTTTTCCAAAACCATGATTTAATAAATAATATGCTATCATATATTTTAAACAAAATAAATATTTTTCAATGAAAAAAACGAGTTAAACTCGTTTATTCTTGGTAACCTTAATTAGTTAACACTATCTTTTAATTTAGATCCAGCTTTGAATGAAACAGCGTTTCTAGCAGGAATATGAAGTGCTTTACCAGTTAATGGGTTTCTACCATCTCTAGCAGCTCTTTTTGTTACTTTAAAAGTACCAAATCCAACAAGAGTTACTTTTCCTTCCTTTTTAAGTCCACTTTTGATTCCTTCTAAAGCAGCATCGATTGCTCTAGTAGCATCAGCTTTTGAAAGTCCAGCTTTAGCAGCTACAACTTCAACTAAATCAGTTTTTCCCATTATAATTACCTCCTTATTTGTAAATTGTTTGGGATAAGGCATATTATCCTTACACTTTGAATTTAGCATAAATAAGTAGGCAAAATCAAGAAAAATTGTTATTTTTTTATAATTTTTATTGATTTTATGTAAAAATTTTACTATTTATAGCCCTATTTTACATGTATTTACATATATTTATAGAACAATAGCTATTAAATTATTAGCACCTTTATTTACTATTTTTGTTACAGTTTGAGATAATTTATATTTAGTATTATCAGGCATTATAGAAAGTTTAGCTTTTATTCCTTCTTCAACCATTTCATTTAAACTTCTACCGAATATTTCACTATGCCAAATACTTTCCGGATCAGAATTAGAATCTTTCATTAAATAATCAATTAATTCTTTACTTTGAACTTCACTACCTATAATTGGTTCAAAAGTACTTTCAACATCAACTTTTATTAAATGAATACTTGAAGCAAGTGCTTTTAATTTAACTCCATAACGAGAACCTTGTTTAATTATTTCTGGAGTATCTAATTTCATATCTTTTAATGTTGGATATACAATCCCATAACCTGATGTTTTAGCTTGTTTTAATGCACTTCTTAAACAATCAAATTCTTCTTTACCACTTTTATAGGTTTGAAATACTTTAAGCATTGCAGCTTTGGAATTAACTGATTCACCAATCATTGAATTTAATACTTCATTGTATAATTCATCGCTACTATCTAAATTGACTGTTACAACTCCACTTGCTGCATCAACATTAGAAATAAACGCATTATTAATATAAGTAGAATCTTTAAATGTATCAAGTATATTATCTACATCTTTTAATTTTTTTATTTCAAAAGAACTATTTTTAATTAATTCTAAATAATGCTTTTTTACTTCATTATTTTTATCTAATATATGAATCCATTCAGGAATTGAGTAATTAATATCTAAAACTGAGAATTCGTATAGTGCTGTTTTAAGTACATTATAAATATCATTTTCTTTCATATCAATAATAGACATAGGTAAAACAGGAACATCATAAGTATTTCTTAAATTATTTGCTAAATTTTTTGTTTCTTCACTATTTGGTTTAGAACTATTTAAAATAACTATAAATGGTTTTCCTATTTCCTTTAGTTCATTAACCACTTTTTCTTCTGCTTCAATATAGTCTTGTCTTTGTATTTCCCCAAAAGAACCATCGGTAGTTACAACTACGCCAATAGTTGAATGATCTTTAATTACTTTTTCTGTTCCAATGCTAGCAGCTTGAGTAAAGCTAATAGCTTCACTAAACCATGGAGTCATTACCATTCTTGGATTTCCTTCTTCATCAATATATCCATTACATGATGGTATAACATATCCTACACAATCAATTAGTTTAATATTGGCTGTAAAATCATCGACCCTAATTTTTGCACCATTTGAAGGTACAAATTTTGGCTCAGTAGTCATAATTGTTTTACCTTCTGCTGATTGAGGCATTTCATCTAAATACCTCTTTCTTTCAATTTCATCATCAATATTTGGAACAATTAATTCTTGTATAAATTTTTTTATGAATGTTGATTTTCCTGTTCTAACTGCTCCAACTACACCTAAATAGATATCACCATTACCTCTTTTAGCTAAAGGTAATATTATATTTTCTTTATTCATAAATCACACTCTCTTACTACCACATCATATGTGATTCATTTATCAATTATTACAAAAAAAGATGATAATTATTTATCATCTTTAGTTATTTTCATCTATTTGTATTTCATCATCATTATTTTCTTGTTGTACTACTTCTTGATTATCATTTATATCTACATCTAAAGTTTCAGTTTTCTCTTGAACACTATTATTTATAGTATCAACATTTAAAACTTCATTACCTTGTTTTTTATTATTACTTTTCTTTATAAAAATTATAACTGCAATTATTATAATAATAACAAGTAAAATAATTCCACCCAACATTAATACATTATTCATATTATAAAATTCAAATTCAAAATTCATAGTACCATCTTTAAAGTCCTTTAAATTCCAAATTAATCTTTTACCATTATTTTCAACACTAGTGGCATTACTTGAAATTGCTTTACTTGGAAGATTAATAGTATATTTTAAATCTAAGACATTAAGCATATCTTTATACTCATCACCCATTTTTTTATAATCTTCACTTTTTTCATTTATATCATTAGCATCTTCAGATTTAAATTTTGCACTATATACATTTTTTAAAAATCCTTTTTTTACAGTAAATAGATTTTTCATTTCTTTTGAAGCACTAATATTAGCAGTAACATCACTTTCACTACTTATCTCATCAATATTATTAAAATGTTTAGTTACTTGTTTACCAAAGTATGAATCATCTTCATAATCCTTTACTTCAAAACCATATTCACTAGACTCTTCAATTCCTGAAAAAGATGTGTCTCCTTCACCCACATATTGTTGAATTTGTTTTGAATAAGCCATTATCATATCTAAATCCATACTTTTATCACTATTTATAGACATATTAACATTTAATTTAACACATCCACTTAATAATACACTTATTAATAATAATCCTAATAATTTAACATTTTTTCTCATTTTTTATCTCTCCTTTTAATTTCTAATTATATATGGGTTGGTTCTAGAACCTACACCAGTTACTTGTAATGTGCTATCTATGTTAATAACTGGTCTAACTTTTATCCTATTATTAACAAGCGCACTATCAATTTTTCCATTATCACTAACTATTCCAACAAATGCCTTACCATTATATATAGTTGGTGTTAATGTATAATAATCACTATTATTATTTAAATAAAACTCATCATTATAATTTGTTGCAGAACCACCAGCAATTGCCACTTCATCAAGTGTTAATAATCCAATCTTATATGGTTTTAATCCACCATATTCTTTATCAGATGTTTCACATTCTAAACTTGGTGTATAACTATCAAAGTTTCTTAAATAAGAATTATATACTATTCTCCAAGTACTCGTATATGAACTATCTATACAATAATTTTCTTCTTTTAAATAACTTTCATAATTAATTAAATTATTATTATAAAAGTCATTTAAATAATTTTTTATTACACTATCATCATAAGAAACACTATTTTCTTTGTATATATCATTATTAAATGTACTTTCTAAATCACTATTTTCATAAATAAGTTTAATACTATTATCATCATTAATAGATACTATCCGCCACAAATAATTTGCAAAACTAACATAGTTATTGTTAACACTACCATTAAAATAATATTTATTATTAACTTGTAATAATCCATTACTATTTTTTAAAGGATTATTATTAATTATCGTCTCTTTAAAGTTTTGTAAAGTAGTATCACTACTTGATTGAACATAATATCTAGCATGAAATCTATTTTTATCTACAGATAATACTTCATCTTCACTTAACCATACCCTAAAGTTTATTCTTTTAGTTTCATATGAAGACATTTCCATATTAATTAGTTTATAAGTATTTAAAATATTATTTATACCTTTTACTCTATCAATATTAGGCAATATAGTTGTTTCTAAACTTGAATCACCATTAATGTTTACTTTCATTTTATTATCACTTATTGTTGAATCATCATAAATATCTAAAAATAATAATACATTTTGTTTTACATTACATGAATTAGAAATAGTTATTGTATTTGGTATATTAGATATTCCATCATCATCAGATAATGCTTTAGGATTTATCAAATTAAGTTCTTGATCATCACTATAAATAGTATTAATACATCCAGATGTATTAACAGCAAGATATTCTTCTTTATTGCCTAAAGACCAAAGTCCATAATGTGTAAGCAATAAAACATTTATTGTAAATAGTAAAGCTACTACTATTAATATAACTTTATATTTGTACTTCATTTTCTTGCACCCTCTATTATAATAATATACTAATGTTAAGATAATGTCAAACAAAAATAAGTCATTAAAATGACTTATTCATTATATATAGTACTAATTTGTTTTTTTGCTTCATTTATTGAATCATTTGATGGAATCATTACATAAAGTTTTTGTCTTGGATAAGAATAAGTTAATTCTGATGCACTTTGTCCATTCATAACCATACTTGTTGATTTCCATTTAATATTTTTATCTATTTGAAGATTAATTAATTTTTTCAAACTTTCACTATCCATATTTGTAACAAATGTTTCTGATAAGGCATCAAGTAATGAAGTATAATTAACAATAATTGATGGTGAAGTTATCTTATCTAAAATAGCTTCAATTAAGGCTTCTTGATGAACACCACGGGCTCTATCACCACCAGCAAGTTTCTTTCTTTCTCTAGCAAATGATAATGCTTGTTTTCCATTTAATTCATTATATCCTTGATTATAATGATATACTTCTTTAGTATTTCTATCATATTTACCACTGTTAAATGCTTGATCAGAATATACTCTTACTCCACCTAATTTATCAACTATTTTAATAACTGAAGTAAAGTTAAATTTAACATAATAGTTAATATCTATATCAAGTAAATTCTCTATTGTTTTTACTGATGTTTCAATACCATAAATACCAGCATGAGTTAATTTATCATTATAGCCATTTTTGTTATATAATTTAACATAATAATCTCTTGGAATATGAACCATTGACATTTTTCCAGTGTCAGGATTAAGAGTAACAACAATATTAACATCACTTCTTGAAACTGAATTAATGCTTCCATAAGTATCAATTCCACTTATAAATATATTAAATGAATTTTTAGTAACATCAGTATCTTTTCTAATATCCTCTAAAGTTGATTCTACAGTAAATGAATATATTACCTTAGTATTATCAGTAAAATCTTCGTAGTTTTCTTCTAAAATAGCTTCTTGAGATTCTTCAATTAAGAAAGAAACAATTTCATCACTAAATAAAGCATCAGCTAAAGAAGAATAATCTTCATATGTAACATGTTCTAACTTAATAACATCATTAAGTTTATCTAAAGCTTGTTTATAACTTCCTTCGCTACTATTTATTATACCCATTTTTGTATCTTTTATATCTTTAATATCATTATAATTTGAATTATTTTTAACTATTACTAAATAGTTTTCTACAGCATTTTTCTTTCCTGTTATCAAATCAAAAAAGCCAATTGTCTTAGATTCATATACTAAAGCAAAACTATATACAATAATTAATAATATAGATATTACAGTTCCTATAATTTTAGTTTTCTTTTTACCCTTTTTAAATAAAAGATAAGTAACTAAAGCACTTAATAATACTAATACTATAGCTATTATTATAGAAAACTTAATAGGAACTACTCCCAACATAAAAGTAACTATTAAAAGTACTAAAGCTAATATATCACATAATATAGCTATTCCCTTAAATAAATATTTTTTTAAATTAATATTTTTCTTATTATTTTTCATAATTATCACCTATCAAATTCATTTTCTTTAAATCTCTAATAATACTATTTGAACAACTTTCTATAAATAATATTATTTCTTTTTCATTCATCATTACAGGTTTATTTTTCCCCATATTTTTAATTAATATTCCCATCTTATCTATAAGTAATTGCATTTTATCCATTGGAATTTCATCTATCTTACTTTTAGGTAATTCTATTTCATTTTGAAAATAATATAAATCTAACATATAATCATCAATTAAATCTTGATTAAGTGATGTATAATCATTATATATTATTTCTTTTAGTGCTGTATAAGTAGTATTTTTATTATTAGTATATTTATTAATATATTGATATACATAATCTTTAAACCAATAATAATCTGTCATTAAGTGAACTAAATATCCCATTTCAAATGGTTTATTTAGATCATCTTTATATTTACTTATAAATCTTTCATAGTGAGGTGGTGTATCTTCATTTTCTTCATCATTTAAAAAGTGTGATTTATTTTTTGACATTCCTACAATTTTTGCCATATCTGGAGCAATAGCACCTAAAGAAAAATGTCTTTCATCCATTTGCAAGTAAGAATTAACTTTCTTAGCAACGCATAAGTGTATTATTGCTGATGCCATTATTATCACCTACTACATGAAACATTATAACATAAATATTTTAAAAAATAAAAAGTATCTTTTTATTTTACAAAATATATACATAAAAAAGATTGAGTTAAAACTCAATCTATGGTGTTGGTTTATCAGCTATATCAGTTAAATATCCAGGACTAGATGTTCCTCCATCAATTCTTGCATATTCTTTGTCAATATGATTTGAATCAAATGTTGTTCCAGCTCCTCCGACAAGATTAGAATCTAAATAAAACATAAGGGAACTTGATGTTACAGCATCAGTATTCCATTTGGTAGGATTTACATATATTGTGGTAAAATTAGTACAATTTTTAAACATATAACTCATATCTGCTACTTTTGAAGTATCAAATGAACTTAAATCTAGACTTGTTAAACTACTCATTCCCGCAAACATGCCCCAATCTGCTGAATAATTAACTCCAGTATAATAAATTTTTGATGAACCCATTTTTGTTACATTTGATGTGTTAAAGTTACTTAAATCAAGACTTGTTAAGCCACTCATTCCATTAAACATTCCTGTCATATTAGTAACATTTGAGGTATCAAATGAACTTACATTTAAACTTGTTATTTTTTCAAGTCCAGCAAACATAACTTGCATGTTTGTAGCACTAGATGTATCAAAATCACTTACATCAAGTGATTCTAATTTCTTCATATCTCTAAACATACCTGACATATCTGTTACATTGGATGTATTAAATTTATTTCCTAAATCTAAATTTACTAAATTACTTACACCAGTAAACATTCCTGCCATGTTAGTAACTTTTGAGGTATCAAAATTGTTTCCAAAATTAATTGATGTTAGAGATGACATAAATTCAAACATTGCATTCATATTAGTGACATTTGAAGTATCAAATGTACTTAAATCTATACTTGTTAATTTACTCATTCCTCTAAACATTTGAGACATAGAAGTAACACTTGAGGTATTAAAATTACTTAAATCTAGACTTGTTAAGTCACTCATTCCATAAAACATTCCTGTCATATTAGTAACTTTTGAGGTATCAAATGAACTTACATTTAAACTTGTTATTTTTTCAAGTCCAGCAAACATAGAACTCATATTTGTTACATTTGAAGTATCTAGGGGACTTAAATCTAGACTTGTTAAACCTTTCATTCCATTAAACATTTGAGACATAGAAGTAACGCTTGAGGTATTAAAATCACTTAAATCTAGGCTTGTTAATTTACTCATTCCTGAAAACATAGAACTCATATCCGTTACATTTGATGTATTAAAGTTACTTAAATCTATACTTGTTAAACTACTCATTTCATTAAACATAGCACTCATATTTGTTACGTTTGTTGTATCAAAGTTACTTAAATCTATACTTGTTAAGTTCTTCATACTTTTAAACATCCAACTCATATTTGTTACACCTGAGGTATTAAAATTATTTCCTAAATTTAAGCTTATTAATTTATCTAATCCGGCACTTCCATATCTATTAACACCAAACATATTACTCATGTTTGTTACATTTGAAGTATCAAATGAACTTAAATCTAAACTTGTTAATTTTTCCATTCCGCCAAACATCCAACTCATATTTGTTACGTTTGCAGTATTAAATGAACTTAAATCTATACTTTTTAAATTAGTCATTTCAGCAAACATATTACTCATGTTTGTTACCTTTGATGTATCAAGTGGACTTAAATCTATACTTGTTAAACCTTTCATTCCATTAAACATGTAACTAGAATCTTCATTCATATATATTTTTTCATTTAATGTATATAATTTTATTGTTCCATTATCAAACCAAGCGTATATTGGTTTTTTAGAGTCACTTGTTGAAACAACTTCAGTTGTTATTTCTTCTGCTGGTGCAGTTTCACTCCACTCAATTGATGTTATGTTTGTATTATATGTATTATAATAGCTAGGATTACTTGTTCCAGATAATCTTTTTAATGCTACATTAAAACTATCGCCATTTATTAACGTACCTGCTTTTTCTCCAAATTCTCCTACTACACCATCTACTAGTACAAATTCTGCACTACTTGTATATTTTGCAAAAGATAAATACATTAATCCTATTATTGTAAATATAAAAGACATAACTACTGTTGCACGTTTAATATACTTAGATTTATTACGTTTTAATCTAAGTTTTACTAAAGCTTTATCTTTATTAAACCTTCTTAATCTCATATCTATCTTCCACTTTCCTATGTTAATATTATCACATTTATATTATATTTACAATTATATGTAAATTGCATTTACATATATTTAACAAAAAAAAGAATAGAGACTATTCTTAATTTTGAAACTGCGAATTATAAAGTTCAGCATAAAAACCATTTTGTTTTAATAAACTTTCATGATTTCCTTGTTCAATTATATTACCATCTTTCATAACTAGAATAAGGTCAGCATTCTTAATTGTTGAAAGACGATGGGCAATAATAAATGACGTTTTATTTTGTGTTAGTTTATCCATTGCTTTTTGCACCAAGCTTTCGGTTCTTGTATCAACATTGGATGTTGCTTCATCTAAGATTAGAAATGGTGCATTCTCTATCATTCCTCTTGCTATTGTTAATAATTGTTTTTGGCCTGATGAAACTAAATCTCCTTCTTCTAAATTAGAATCAAAAGTATTAGGTAATGTTTTAATAAAGTGAGTTAGTCCTACTGTATCACATACTTTTTCAACTTGATCCATTGAAATATTCTTTCTATTAAAAATAATATTATCTTTTACACTACCATTAAATAGCCAAGTATCTTGTAAAACCATAGTAAATAATTCATGAATATTTTCTCTTGATAAATCTTTAATAGACACCCCATCTATTTTTATATCACCATTTTTTATATCATAAAATTTCATTAATAAATTTACCATTGTGGTTTTACCTGCACCTGTTGGACCAACTATTGCAACTTTTTGTCCATGACTAACTTTAGCAGTAAAATCTTTAATAATTATTTTATCTTCATCATAAGCAAATTTAATATGATCAAATTCGATATTTCCTTTAACTTTATTTTTGTCTAAAGTTATTAAAGCTTTTTCTTTAATCATTTCTTCTTCATCTAGGAATTCAAATACACGTTCTGAGGCTGCAGCAGTAGATTGAAGTGCAGTAAATGCTTGTGCTATTTGAGAAAATGGATTTGTAAATAATCTAACATATGTCATAAAAGCAACAATAACACCAAAAGTAATAATATTATTTTGAGTTAATATTGCACCAACTACACAAACAGCAACATAACCAAAGTTACCAATAAACATCATTGTCGAAGGCATTAATCCACCTAAAAATTGACTCTTTCTATTTGCATCATATACTTTTTTATTTAATTCATCAAATTTTTTATCTGATTCTTTTTTTCCATTATAAGCTTTAACTACTAAAAGTCCTGAGTATACTTCTTCAATATGAGAATTAAGTTTACCTAATTCTTTTTGTCTTGCTTTAAAATACTTTTGAGATTTAGATAATACTAGTCCCATAAGTATAAAACCAATAATACTAGATAATACTGCCGTTAAAGCCATTATATAATTAGTAATAAACATCATTATTAAAGTACCAACAAATAATGTTATTGAACTAACTAATGTAGCAAGTGACTGATTCATACTTTGAGCAATAGTATCAACATCATTAGTTACTCTTGATAATGTATCCCCTATTTGATTCTTATCAAAATATTTAAGAGGTAATTTATTTATTTTATTAGATATTTTATCTCTTAATTTATATGCAAATTTATTAGATACAATAGTCATAATAATAGATTCTAAGAATGAAAATAAAGCACTAATTATATAAAGTATTATTAAAAATATAGTTATTTTTAATATTGCATCCATATTCATATATGGTTTTATAACACTTTGAATATTAGTTGGTAATTCATCTATTTTTTTATATAATTTAAAAACATTAATATCTTCATTAATTGATGACATTACTTTTAAATATTCTAATTGATTATTTGAAGTAATTAAAGTATTATCAACCTTAAATTCAGGCAATATAATATTTATTAACTCATTACTTGTATTTTCTAAAGTATTAACAAAATTAACTATATTATTATCTTTTAAACTAGATAATGAATTAATTAATGATGTTTTTTCATATTCACTAACATTTGATGTCATTACTTTATTCATATCAATATTAGATAAATTATTAGTAATAGTATTTGTTATTAACTCTATATTATCTTTTTTTACTACTAATCCATTTTGAATTTCATCTGTTAACTTTGATAATTGATTTGGAGAAACAATTGAAAGAACTGCTGATATCATAGCTAAGAGTAATGCAATTATAATTGCTATTTTAAAAATATTTAATTCTTTAAATAATCTTTTCATTGAACCAAAAAAATCTTTTGATTGTTCAATATTTCTTCTTGGACCATGCATATTACAATTCCTCCTTTGATAATTGAGAAGATGCAATTTGTTTATATACATCACATGTTTTTAATAGTTGTTTATGCGTACCTATTCCAACACATCTTCCATTATCTAAAACTACTATTTTATCTGCATTTAATATTGTTCCTATTCTTTGTGCAACAATTAATACAGTAGCATCTTTTGTATAGTTTTTTAATTCTTTTCGTAAATTCAAATCTGTTTTATAATCAAGTGCCGAAAAAGAATCATCAAATATATATATTTCAGGATTTCTTGCTATAGCACGGGCAATAGAAAGTCTTTGTTTTTGTCCACCAGATATATTTGTTCCACCTTGTGCAATATAAGCATCATATTTTTTATCTAGGTTTTCTACAAAATCACTTGCTTGAGCAACTTTAATTGACTCAATCATCTTTTCATTACTAATTTCAGATTTACCATTATCCCCATATCTAACATTAGATTTAATTGTTCCATTAAACATTATTGGACGTTGAGAAACATAGCCAATAATATTATGTAGTTTTTCTTGTTTATAGTCTTTTACATTTACATTATCAACTAAAACAACACCATCTGTTGCATCATAAAATCTAGGTATTAAATTAATTAAAGTAGATTTACCAGAGCCAGTAGAACCAATAAAGGCGACAGTTTCACCTTTATTTACTTTAAATGAAATATCTTTAAGTAAATATTCCTTTGCATCAGGATATTTAAATGAAACATTTCTAAATTCAATAGTTCCAATTTCATTAGGCTTTACACCAACACCATCAATTATACTTTCTTTTGTTTTTAAAACTTCATTAATTCTTGTTGCAGATACTTGTGCACGTGGAATCATCAAAAATATTATAGCTAGCATTAAAAATGACATAATTACTTGCATAGCATAAGATGAAAATACAACCATATCACCAAAAATTGATATTTTATCAACCATCATTGCATCATTAATTAATCTAGCACCAATAAAGTATATTGAAAGAGTTAAAAAGTATAATACTAAATACATAATTGGTTGCATTACAGAAAATGCTTTTTGATTAAACATTTGAGTATTAGTTAAATCAAAATTAGCTTTTTCAAATTTCTTTTCTTGATATTTTTCTGCATTAAATGCTCTAATTACTCTAATACCTGTTAAGCTTTCTCTTGTAACCATATTTAACTTATCAGTTAATTTTTGTACTATTTTAAATCTAGGAACAACAATTATCATTAATATAATAACAGTTGAAAGCAATATAACAACAGCAAGTGCCGTAATTACTGACCATTGCCAACTTTTATTTAATATTTTAGTAATTGCCCATATTGCAGTAATTGGTGATTTAATCATTAACTGTAAACCCATTGCAATTAACATTTGAATTTGCGTAATATCATTAGTAGTTCTTGTTATTAAACTACTCGTTTGAAAACGTTTTATTTCTTCTATTCCTAAGTTTTCAACCTTATTAAATAATTTTTTTCTAACCCGATATGAAAATGATGCAGCAGCATTAGCAACAAAATAACCTGTAAAAATTGCCGATACTAAACTACCTAAAGCACACAAAAGCATATATACACCATTTTTTATAATAGAAGATAATTCACTTCCTTCAGTTTGAACTAATCTTGTTATTTCAGACATATAATCAGGCATTTTTAATTCTAAATATACTTGAAATACTATTAAGATAAAACTTATTAAAATAAATAATATATCTTTTTTTGTAAAATTATTAAATAGTTTTAACATAAAATTTCTCCTTTATTATATTATATAATACAACTATTTAATAATAACAAATAATAATATTTTATTCAACTAATAAAAAAAAGAAATAGTTATCTACTTCTTTTTAGTAGCAGCTTCAATAAATGAGGCAAACACTGGCTCTGGTCTATTTGGACGAGATTTAAATTCTGGATGAAATTGTACACCAACAAAATGTGGATGATCTTTTAATTCTACAATTTCAACAAGATTAGCAATTTCATTTACTCCAGAAACTATCATTCCATTAGATTCAATAATATCTTTATATTTATTATTAAATTCATATCTATGTCTATGTCTTTGGAATATTTTATCAGCTTGATAATCTTTATAGGCTATGGTTCCCTTTTTTAAAGAACATTCATAATTTCCTAATCTTAAGGTACCACCCATATTTAGTATTCCTTTTTGAGAATCCATTAAGTCTATAACAGGATTTTTACATAAAGCATTAAATTCAGTTGATGAAGCATCATCTAATTTACAAACATTTCTAGCAAATTCAATGACCGCTAGTTGCATTCCTAAGCATATACCAAGATATGGAACTTTATTTTCACGAGCATAAGTAATTGCTTTAATCATTCCTTCAATTCCACGACTTCCAAAACCACCTGGGACTATAATTCCCTTAGAATTTTTAAATACCTTTTTTAAATCAACATCATTTGATTCTAATTTTTCTGAATCAACCCAATTAATATTAATTTTTGTATTATATTTATATCCTGCATGATGTAATGATTCCATTACACTTAGATAAGCATCATGTAGTTCAGTATATTTACCTACTAAAGATATTTCTATTTCATTACTTAAATTTTCCATAGTATTAATGATATCTTGCCAATATTTAATGTTAGCTTTATTAACCTTTAAATTAAACTGTTTTAAAACTATTTCATCTATATGTTGTTCATATAAATGAAGTGGTATGCGATAAATATTTTCTTCATCTATTTCATCAATTATGTTTTCTTTATTAACGTTACAAAATAAAGCTAATTTTTCTTTAACACTATCTGGTGTATTATATGGAGTACGACAAGCAAGGGCATCTGGGGATATTCCTAAATTTCTTAAATCTTTAACACTGTTTTGTGTAGGTTTGGTTTTTAATTCATTAGATCCATATATATAAGGTATTAAGGTAGTATGAATAAAGAATGTATTATCTCTTCCTTTTTCCATTTGAATTTGTCTTAATGCCTCTAAAAAAGCTAAACTTTCTATATCACCAACAGTACCACCAACTTCAGTAATAACAATATCAGCACCACTTGAAAGTCCTGCTTCATACACTTTATTTTTTATTTCATTAGTTATATGAGGCACAAGTTGAACAGTAGCCCCCAAGTAATCTCCTTTTCTTTCTTTTTCAATAACATTTTTATATATTTTCCCACTTGTAATATTTGAAGTATAATTTAATTCTTCATCAATAAATCTTTCATAATGTCCTAAATCTAAATCAGTTTCACATCCATCATAAGTCACAAAAACTTCTCCATGTTGAATTGGATTCATTGTACCTGGATCGACATTAAAATATGGATCAAATTTTTGCATAAAAACTTTGTATCCTCTTGCTTTTAATAGCAATGCTAGTGAAGAAGCTGTTATTCCTTTTCCAAGTCCAGATACAACTCCACCAGTAACGAAAACATATTTTGTCATAATATAATACCTCCTTAAAATAACAAAAAAGTGATTCTCTAATGAGAACCACTTGGCTCTTTTTAATTATACCACTAATTAATATAATTAGATTATATTAAATTAGTATTTTACATTATTTAACAATAAAAATTTAATTACTTTTTATTAAATTCATTACTAGATCATTATCATAAGAAATAATGTATATTAAATATCCTTGATATTCCTCAAAATATCTATTTTTAATTAAAGACATATTATCTTCATCTTTATTCCATTTTGACTCTAATCCTGAATAATAATCTTGCATAGTATTCATTATTTTTGTTTTAGCATTTTGATTTACAGGTTTAAAAATAGCATATTCACAAACATCAGATTTTACTATCATTGAATTTTTAACTATAGCTTCAGAATAATAACTATCAGAAATTCCAAATGTTTGTTCTATTTCGTCTTTTTTTAATTCTTTTAATAAATTAAATACTCTAATTTTTGATTGCATTATTTTACTTTTAACAATCTTATTACTTCCTTCATCTTTACTCTTTATATATATTTGATATCCATCATATTCTAAATATTCATAATTTTTAATTTTATTATCTTTAAAAAATTTATCAAATGTATTTTTAATATTATCTTGATTATCATCAGTTGCCTTAATAACAATAAATGCTTCCTTATTCTTCTTACTATATTTAATAGTAAATTCATCTACATAACTACTATTTAATTCAAAAACATTTTGAAAATCATATTCATAATAATCTTTTAAACTTGAAATATCACTATAAGCGTTAGATGATTTAATAATATCATTTACATCATTCATATTAAAAGATACAGTAGTAATTTGATCTATCTTATTAGGAATAGAAGATATATCAAGCATTAATGGTTGATTAGTTAATAATCTATATATATATGGAGAAATTAATAGTAATGCAGCAATTACAATTATTAAAATAAAATACTTAACAGGAAAAACACTACTAAATCCATACATTTTTATTTTTCTTTTTAGTTTATTAATTCTCTTTTTAAAAGAACTCTTTTTTGTTTGAGCAATTGTTTTTGCATTAGATTTAGTTACTCTTTTTTTACCAACTATCTTTTCTCTAGAAGATTCTTCTTCTTTTTCTGAAATTTTAATTGGTTCTTTTTTTATTACTTTAAATTCTTCAGTATTAATTACTTTATTTGGTTCATTATTATTTTTTGATACTTCTTTAGACTTAATCTCTTCTTTTTTTACTTCTTCTTTTACAGGTTCAATCTTTTTGATTTCTTCAACTTTAGGAACTTCCTTAGTTTCTACTTTTTTTACTTCTTCTACCTTTGGAGTTTTTGTTTCCTTTAATTTTGGTAAATCTAATCTTGTATTATTAAGATTCTCATCTAAATTTATCTTAATAGGCTCTTTAATTGTTGCCTTTACTTCAGGCTTTTTTGTTGTTGTTTTCTTTTTTACTGCAGTTTTACTTACAGTATTTTTACTTTTAGAAGCAGTACTTTTAATACTACTTTTTTTAGTAGTAGTTTTATTTGCAGTTGTTTTTTTTGCAGTTGTTGTCTTTTTAGTTGTAGTTTTCTTTTGTGTAGTGCTCACTACTTTCTTTTTTGATGCACTCTTCTTTTTAGAACTAAAATTGTTTTTCTTATTTGCCATTAAAAGTACCTCTTTTCTAATAGTTTCCATCTATTTTATTATATTTTTTTAATTAGTGCAATATTAATTACTTTTTAAAGTTCATATAATAATTTCTTTCTTGTAAAGTATTAGCAATATAATCTAATTCTTCAATTTCATCAGATTCTAAGTCTTCATTATTTATTATGTCATCAATTTTATATAATAATTCATTAATTGTCTTATAATCATCAACATTGATATCATATTTTTTTAAAGCATTTATATCATCTTCATTTATTAATAGATTATTTTTTGTTTTTACTAATAAATTACTTTTGAATTCCGATATCACTTGCAGCCATTCCCCTCTTATGTTTAATTTCTTCCCATTTTAAGTCTTTTTTAAATAAACATAAAACGTTAATTGGAATCCATGTAAGAATAAATAAAGCAAATAAAACAATAGCACTTATAACATTTTTTGATTTTCTCTTATTATATTTAATGACAAAAATACTAACTATTACACCTGAAATATATGATAGTGCCAAGAATACTATTCCACTAGAAAATAATGTTGAAAATACATCATATAATTGAACATTAAATATTCTAAATAAAATTAATGCTACAAATTCTATTAGACATATAACTTGAACTACTGGTGCAATAAAATTCATAAACATATCAAAAGCAGATGAATTTCCTGTTTTTAAAAAATGTTTTAAAAGATTAAATGAATATAATTTCATACATTGTAAACATCCAACTGACCATCTAGTTCTTTGTTTCCATGATGCTTTAAAATTAACAGGTTGTTCATCATAAGTAATTGCACCTTCAACAAAAGCAATAGGCTCATTTTTTAGTGCACATTGAGCAGTAAATTCAATGTCTTCAGTCATTGTTTTTGTTTCAAAACCTTCTTTATCTATTTTATCTTTTCTAATCATAAATCCTGTGCCATTAATTGAACCTGAAGTACCCAACGTCATTCTAGACTTATTAAAGAAAAAATTTTGCATGTAATAATAAAGTGAATAACTACCACTTATCCAATTATCAGTAATATTTTTTGAATCCCTAAATCCTTCAGCAACATTATAACCACTGCATAAACAATCATTCATTCTACTTAAAAAATCAGGATGAACAATATTATCAGCATCAAAAATTACATAAGCGTCTATTGTTTTATCATTTTTTAGTTTATCAAAAACATATCTTAATACTTCACCTTTTGATTTAACTTTAATCTTAACATCAATAACCTTAGCGCCAGCTTTTTTAGCCACTTCTTTAGAATTATCAGTTGTATTATTTACAGCTACATAAACATCAAATAATTTTTTAGGATAATTACTTTCCATTAAAGATGATACTAAATGTCCAACAACATCTGCTTCATTTCTAGCCGGAATGATAACTGCAAATTTATGTTTTGGTAAATATGGTTTAATTCTAAAAGTTTTTGGTTTAAAAAAGCCCCATAATCCAGTTATGGCATAATAAAGTCCATAAAATAATGTTATTGAAAAAAACATATAATATATAACTTGTAACATATAAAATCTCTTTTCTATTAAATAATTGCTAATAATATTTTAACTTTTTTTAGATATTTTGTAAAGGTATAAACTATTTTATTATTTTTGAATAAAAAGACACTTAATTAAAGTGTCTATATTATTATCTACTCTTTCCTTTGTTTTCAACTATATTATAACTTTCTTGTAAAGAATAATATTTAAATCTCATTTCTTCTTCTATTAATAATAATTTTTTTAAATATAATTCTTCTTTTTCCTTTTTTAAAAACTTATGATATTTATTTAATATAATACCTTTGACTAATTCTATTTCATCAAGAGCAATAACAACACCACTTGGATTATCATCTGAATTAAATGCATCATTAACAATCATTAATAATCTTGTAAAAATATTATTAATTTTAATAGTTAATATTTTATCAATTAGTTTATCATCAGTTACAGTAATAGATTTTACTTCTTCATTTTTAGGAGTAAATTTATACCCCTTTAATGGATAATTGATATCAACAATTTCTAATACTTTATTTCTCTTTTTAATGATATACTTCATATTTATTCACCTCGTAAATCAGGTCTTACTTCTTTTGTCTTCTTTATTGCTTCTTTCTTTCTATATTCTTCTATTTTTTTATGATCTCCTGAAAGTAATATTTCTGGTACTTCCATATTATTATATATTCTTGGTTTAGTATATGTTGGATAATCTAGTAAGTAATCCTCATTAAATGAATCACATATATGACTTTCTTCATTTATGACACCAGGTATTAATCTTGTAACGCTATCAACAATAACCATTGCAGGTATTTCTCCACCAGTTAATACATAATCCCCAATAGAAATTTCATAGTCAGCTAAAGTTCTAATTCTTTCATCAAATCCTTCATAATGTCCACATATTATAATTAAATGTTTTTCTTTGGAAAAGTCATATGCTTGTTTTTGTTTATATGGAGTTCCTGATGGTGTTAATAATATTACTTTAGAATTCTTTGTTTTAATATCATCAATGGCATCAAATATAGGCTGACAAGTAAGCACCATTCCAGCACCACCACCATATGGACTATCATCAACTTTTTGATGAGGATCAAGTGAATACTTTCTAAAATCAATGATATTTATTTCTACTAAATTATTTTCCTTAGCTCTTTTAATAATAGATTCATTAAAAATATTATCAAACATATTAGGAAATAATGTCAAAATATCTATTTTCATATAATCAAATCCTTAACATTCTTTGTAATTATTTCATTATTATTTAAATCTACTTTAATAATATATTCACTAACTAAAGGTATATAAAACTTCTTTGTACCCAAAACTACTAATAAAACATTATTTGAATTATTTACATAATCAATAACTTTTCCAATTATTTCATTATCTTCTTTAATGTTTAGATTTATTAAATCTTCTAAAACATAATCATTATTATTTAAGTTTAAATCATCTCTATTTATATATACATTATTATCTTTATATTTTAATACTTCATTGATATTATCATACCCCTTTAAAGTAATCATATCAAACATTTTATGATGACGATAAGAATTAATAGTTTCCTTAATATAATTATTTCCAATATATATATTAAAATCTTTTTTAAAAACTAATTCTTTTTTATCAAAATCACTTAATAAACGAAGTTCACCCTTAATACCATGAGTATTAACTATTTTTCCAATATAAATATAATTCATAAACCCTTTTACTTCTTTCTTTTTAATATTTTACTATATGCTATTTTAAATAATAATTTGTTTTCTTGTAAACATAAATTAATATCAACATCTATTTCTTCTTTTAGTTTAATTCCATATTTTAATAAATTTAAATACGTAACTTGATCCAATATTGTTTCTCTTTTAAAAGAATAATAATCATCTTCAACCTTAAATTTTATTATGTTATTATTAAAAAAATAATAACTAATATAAGTATTATTAAAATCTGCAATACTTTCTAAAGCATATTGAACATAATAATTAGCCTTATCAAATTCTAAATAATCATTTTTATAATAAACTATGTTATTCATAATCTCTTTTACTCATCTCATACATGATAATAGATGCAGCAACACTAACATTTAAACTTTCACATTTTTTATTCATTGGAATATAAAGTGATTCATCTGCTAACAATCTAATATCACCTACGCCCTTTCCTTCATGGCCTAATATTATAGCACATTTTTCTTTAAAATCAACATCACTTATAATTTTTCCACCATTAACATCCGTAGTATAAATTGTATAATTATTATCTTTTAATTCTAAAATAAAATCATTTAGATTTTTTCTTAATACATCTATATGAAAAATCATTCCTTCACTAGCTCTAATAACTTTGTCATTATATAAATCAACAGTATCTTCCCCTAAAACTACTGTATCTATATTAAAGGACATGGCACTTCTAATGATTGTTCCTAAATTTCCTGGATCTTGAATTCCATCTAATAGTATTATTCTTTTGCCATAACCTATTGGATTAAATTTTTTACATACTCCAATAATATTACTAGGAGACTGCATTTTAGAAAGTTTTTTCATTACATCTTGAGTTATTAACGTTGTTTTAATATCTAAATTACTATCACTTTCATTTGTAACTAATACTTCAGTTAATTGATTAGTTTGATAAGCTTCATTTACTAGATGTTCTCCTTCAACTAAAAATAAATTACTTTCATCACGATATTTTTTTTCATTTAACTTATTTAATTGTTTTATTTTATCATTTTGTAAAGATGTTATTATTTCCATAATTAGACCTCCCTTAGCATTTTTCTTGCTCTTTTATAATATGGATATCTAAGTGATACTTGATACCAAAATCTTTCACTATGATTAGCTTCTAAAAAATGACACAATTCGTGAATACAAACATAATCAATTAAAGTAATATCTTTTTTTATTAATTCTGTATTTAAAGTAATAGTGTTATTACCACGATTATTTACACCCCATCTTGTCTTCATTTTTCTTATTCTAAGAGTGTATTTAGGAATATTATCAAACATTAATGCACATTTATCCAATCTTTCTTGAAATATTCTAGTAATACTATCCTTAGTAAATTTATCTAACATTTTTTTATCTTTAACAATAATTAAATTTTCATCAATTAAAGGACTTTTAATACTTTCATCATAAACTATAGTGTATTTTTCACCTAAATAATAATAAAAATTATCATTTTGTACTTCCTTTTGTTGTCTTTCATACATTTTTATTAAAGATTTTTCATTTTCTTTTATTACAGATAATATTTTTCTTTCTGTCACAAATCTATTACATGTAACATGCATTTTTAAATCATCATTAAATCTAATATATAGATTTTTATTATTTTTATATTCAATTATTACATCAATTAAATAGTTGTCTAAATATACTTGCATAAATAACACCTTATTTCATTTACTATTATATCAAAAAAAAATAGATAATTAAAATATCTATTTTCTTAAAGTATCTATTCTTTCATTATAATTATCATTTGATACTACATAAAAGCCAGATACTACCATATCACTATTAATAATATTAATAGTATCACCATTTACTCCACCATCAACATTAATTATATAATTATAATTAATTTGTAATTTCTTTAATTCATCAATTTTTAAAGTTACTTCTTTTATAAATTCTTGACCACCATAACCTGGATGAACACCCATTACCAGTACTAAATCTATTTTATCTAAGTATTTTAATATTGAAGAGATACTAGTTTCTGGATTGATTGCAATACCGCACTTAATATTATTATCTTTTAAATAATTAATACATTCTAATACATTATCTGTTGCTTCGATATGAAAAGTAATATATTCTGGTTTTAATTTAGCAAAATCTTTAATATATGACATGACATCATTAACCATTAAGTGGATATCTAAAGGTTTATCAACATTTACAAAATAATCTTTTATTTCATCATATGTAAAATTTTTATTATCAACAAATTTTCCATCCATTATATCAACGTGAATAAAATCAGCATTTGATTTAGCAATATCTAATATTGTTTGTTTTTCACCATTAATATTTTTTAAAAATGATACACTTACTAACATATTATTTTACCTCACTTATTATTTTTATATAATTATCATATCTTGAAGATAAAATTGTATTATCATTTACTTTTTCTTTTATTTTACAATTTAATTCTTTAATATGCATACAATCCTTAAACTTACAATCACTATTTTCAAACTCTATAAAAGATTCTCTTATTTCTTCTTTTGAATAATTATTTAATTCTAATGCACTAAAACCTGGTGTATCTGCAATATTTATTCCATCTATATTATATATTTGGACATGTCTTGTAGTATGACGACCTCTTCCTAAAGCTTTAGATATTTCACTTGTTTTAATATTTAAATTACCAAGTTTATTAATAAGTGTTGATTTACCAGCACCAGTTTGACCAGTTATAACAACTTCTTTTCCTTTTAAATATTTTTTTATCTTTTCTAATTCATTATTATAAAAAACCTTTATTCCAATACTTTCATAATATTTTCTTAGATTATTTATATCATTTAAATCATCAATTAAATCTAGTTTACTAAATATAATAACTGGTTCAATATTATTGATTGTTAAAAATGATATTTGTTTATCCAAAAGTAATAAAGATAAATTTGGCCCTTTTAAACTTGTTAATATAATGCCTGCATCAACATTAGATATCATTGGTCTATTAAGTTCGTTTCTTCGCTTAAGTACTTCAAGTATATATTTATTTTCTATATCAATTATTACTTCATCACCAACTAAAGGGGTAATATTTAGATTTCTAAATTTACCCCTAGGAATACAATCATATATTTCATCATTTACTAAAACACTATATAAATTACTAATATTTTTAATTATTTTACCCTTCATAAACTACCTAATCATATACTGTACTTGGATCTATATCCCCACAGAATTCTCCATCACAATCTTGACTATTACCATCATCTTCAACTTCAACAGTTATTTTTAAAGTTGTTCCAGGTCTAACTTGACTTCCAGCAGCCTTATCTTGAGATTTAATTTTACCCTTTGTTGCACCTTCTGGATTTATAACTAAATTCAAATCATTTTTCTCACAGAAACTCTTAACTTGATCTATAGTATAAGATGTGAAATCAGGATATTTAACAATAATATTTGGAATATAAAGTATTACCGTATCTTTAGCTGATACCTTTTCACCTGCTTTAATAGATTGATCAATTACTTCACTACCCTCATAACTATTTGAATCTTCAACATCTTTCTTTTCTATTAATACATATACGCCATAAGCTTCCAATGTGCCTTGAACTGTCAAATAATTTTTACCAGTATAATCCTCTAAGGTATAAGTTGCATTTCCTGAAGAAGCATATAAAGTTACTTCACTTCCTTTTGTTTTCTTTGCACCTGCTACTGGTTTTGTTTTAACTATCTTACCTTCACTAACATCATCAGATGCTACTTCTTCAACTTGATCTGCAACTTTAAATCCAGCATCTTGTAAAGTTTTAACAGCCTCTGTTTGACTCATATTAGTAACATCAGGTATTTTTACTTCTTTAGCATTAGTCATAATAGGAAGTAAAATTATAATTGCAGTAATTATTGCTACTATTCCAGTAAATATTGTTGCTAGTATTAAAACTATTTTGTTATCTTTTCTTACATCACTTTCTGTTATTTGTTCAGCAATTACATTACCCTCATCATCAGAAGTTGTTTTCTTTTGTAATGCCTTAGAAACATTTGTATCATTATCTCCTTCTGGAAATTTAAATTTAATCTTTTCTTCATTTTCTCTTGATTCATCTAAGCAAGTTCTAATATCATCATACATTTCTCTAGCATCAGCATATCTATTTTTAGGATTCTTAGCAGTAGCTTTCAAAATAATATTTTCAACTGATTGAGGTATTTCTGGCATTATTTCTCTTATTGATGGGAATGGCTCTTTAAGATGTTTAAGAGCTATCTCAACAGCATTATCTCCTTTATAAGGAAGTTTACCAGAAAGTAGTTCATACATTAAAATACCCATTGAATATATATCACTTTGTAATGTTGCACTTTTACCATTAGCTTGTTCTGGTGGTAAATAATGAACTGAACCCATCACTGAATTTGTTTGCGTTAGTTGTGTTGAATTCATCGCCATTGCAATACCAAAATCTGTAATTTTTACCATACCATTATCTAGTATCATAATGTTTTGTGGTTTAATATCTCTATGAATAATATATGCATCATGAGCAACACTCATACCATCAGTAATTTGAAGCATTATATCAATTACTTCAGTTAAAGTAAGTTTTTCTCTCTTTTTTAACAATTGCTTTAATTGTCTACCCTCAATATATTCCATGACAATATAATAATTACCATTATCTTCACCAACATCATAAACTTCAACTACATTAGGATGCGACAAACTTGAAGCTGCTAATGCTTCTCTTTGAAATCTTCTAACAAACTTTTCATCATGTGCTAAATCTCCACGTAAAACTTTTACGGCTACGTTTCTATCTAAAATAGTATCTAAAGCTAAATATACATTAGCCATACCACCTTCGCCAATTGATTTAATAATTTGATAACGATCATTAATTTTTTGTCCTTTCATTATCATGCTAAATCACCACTTTCCTTCACTAAATATGCAATAGATATATTATCTGTTCCCCCTCTTGCATTACACTTTCTAATTAGTTTTATTACCTTTTCTTCTATATCTAATTCTTCATCATTTAATACTTTTTCAATTTGTTCATTAGTTAACATATTTGTAAGTCCATCGCTGCATAATAAAATACCATTAGCAGAAATATCTACATCAAATATGTCTAATTCAACTTTTTCGTTTCCTCCTAAAGCCTTCATTAAAACATTTTTCTTTGGATGATATTTTGCTTCTTCTTCAGTTAAATCTCCAGCTTCAACCAATAAATTTACCAAAGTATGATCATGAGTTACTTTATGAAGTTTTCCATTTTTTATTGCAAATCCAGATGAATCACCAATATTTCCGAATATTAAAAACTCCTTTGTTAAAAGGGCAAGAACAACAGTTGTTCCCATTCCTACACTTTCTTCATGATCTTTAGTATAGGATAATATATTTTGATTAATTTCTGCAATATTGTCATTTAACCACTTAATAGCATCTACTTTACTACCAACACTTGATGCTTCACTAAATCTTTTTCCCATGTGAGTAACTACCATACTAGATGCAACCTCACCTGCACGATGTCCACCCATACCATCAGCAACTATCATTAAATATTCGCCATTATTATTTTTTAATATTGTTACTGAATCTTCATTATGGCTTCGAACCTTTCCTGCATCAGTTAAATAAAATGATTTCATATCCTAACCTCCTTTGATCTTAATTGTCCACAAGCTGCTTGAATTTCTTTTCCAAATTCTTTTCTAATTGTTACTGTTATGTTATTATCTTGTAAATACTTTCCAAATTTCAATACTCTATCTTTACTAGTTTTCTTAAAATTCAAAGTATTTGTTTTATTATATGGTATCAAATTTACATATACATTTAATCCTTTTAATAAATTAACTAGTTTTTTTGCATCATCTAAACTATCATTTACACTATCTAGCATAACATATTCTATAGTAACTCGTCTATTAGTTTTTTTATAATATTCTTTAATTGCAGCAATTAATTCATTTATTTTGTAAACTTTATTAACTGGCATTAATTTATCTCTTAAATCATCATATGCAGCATGAAGAGAAACAGCTAAATTAACTTGTAAAGGAAAATTAGCAAATTCTAATATCTTAGGAACCAATCCACAAGTTGAAACCGTTATATGACGAGAACCAATAGCTAATCCTTTTGCATCATTAATTATATATAAAAATTTTATTACATTATCATAATTATCAAAAGGTTCTCCAATCCCCATAATTACTACAGAAGATATTCTAATATTTAAATCCTTTTCAATAAGAAGTATTTGTTCTACCATTTCATATGTTTCTAAATTTCTTTGTTTTTTTAATCTTCCAGACTCACAAAACGCACAACCCATATTACATCCAACTTCAGATGAAACACAAACACTACTTCCATAATCATGATCCATTACAACTGCTTCAATATAATTTTTATCACTAAGTTCAAATAAATATTTATGAGTATCATTAGTTTCCAGTTTCTTTACTATTTTTATCATTTGTGTGTTAAAATCTTTTTCCAGTTTTTCTATAACATCTTTTTTAATATTTGTCATTTCATTAAAACTAGATACTCTTTTTTGATAAAGCCATTCAAAAACCTGGGTAGCCTTAAAAGATTTCTCCCCCATGTTTACAAAATAATCACTTAGCATTTCTTTTGTATAGCCATAAATATTTTGCATATGCTTCACCACTATTAATTATATCAAATTAAATTAAAAAATAATATACTTTTAAGATAAATATAATAAAAAATTGAAAATTATATATAATGTGGTAAAATATTTATAAGGGAGTGTAGGTTATGAAAAAGACTTGTTATGAATTAAAAGATGTTATATTTGGTTTAAATGAAGCATATCAAGAAAATAGACATTGTCTTGATTCATTAAAAAAATATGTAGAAGTGGACAAAAGCATTAAATATTTTAACTTTTATTTAGAATCAAATAATGAAAATGAAACATCATTGATACTTGAATATTACAAAAAGGCAAAATTATTGGATAAATTATTTAAAAAAAATATAGATTACTCAGATACTATGGAAATAATTAAACCAGAAAATGGGTTATTTTATTTAGGTGACAATTTAAATATTATAGATCAATACTCGTTTTTATCAATGTATGATTATATAATTAACTGTCGATTTATTAAATCAATATCATTACAAAATATTAGTTCTTGTGAATCTATTTCTAGTAATTTGTTTATTAGTCCCTCAACTATGATATTTGATACTACACAAAATGATGATAGTATTAAATCGATGATTTATTATAATCCCATTACTAATCAACTAGAAATATATTATATATCAACTAGTAATACTCCAAATACAAACATTGTTTTAAATTATTTACTTGCTACAAGATTTTATAAAGATTGTTTTAATAAATTTCATAAAGAATATATTGATGAATTTGTAAGTCATGATTACTATATTGAAATAGATGATAATAAGAGTTCTTTTGAAGATGGTAAGATAAATAAAAAATTAACTTACGATATAATTAAAGAAGATAAACAAATAATACTATCTAGAGTAAAAAAATAACTAATTTAGTTATTTTTTTATACTTTTAAAAAATTTTGTATTTTTCTAATAACTTTTTTTTCAATTCTAGAAATATAACTTTGAGAAATATCTAGTTTATCTGCAACTTCTTTTTGAGTATATTCCTTAGTATTATATAAACCATATCTCATAACCATTATCTGTTTATCTCTTTTTGGAAGTTTGGCAATTTCTTTTTCTAATAGTTCCTTATCATTTATCGATTGATATTCTTTATCTACAATATCTATATCAGTTCCTAAGATATCTTCTAGACTAAGAGCATTACCTTCATTATCATAATTTAATGTATCTTCTAAAGATACTTCATTAGATAATCTTTTGTTTTTTCTTAAAAACATAAGTATTTCATTAGATATACAACGAGATGCATAAGTTGCTAATTTTATATTTTTATCTATTTTATATGTATTAATTCCTTTAATTAAACCTATAGTTCCTATTGAAACTAAATCTTCTAAATCATATCCACTACTTTCAAACTTTTTAGCTAAAAACACAACCAATCTTAAATTATGCTCTATTAAAGTATTTCTTGCTTCTTTATTTCCTTCCTTTGATTTAATCAAACAAGATAATTCCTCTTCTTTGCTAAGTGGTGGAAGTAATTGTTCTAAGTTCGAAGCATAATAACAAGTATTAATATTAAGTAATTCTAATATTTTTTTTATTAATTTAATCATTTTCAATTTCCTTTCTTAAATAATTGTTTAATAAACATCCTACTCCATCTATATTAATTTTACTTTCCGATATTCCTATTAAAACATTAGTTATTATTTTACTATTTATAGAAATATTTTTAACTTTAAAACATGTTAATAAAAAATGATTATTTAATACATTAACAGGTACTAATATTGGGCTTCTAATACTACCTATACCTTTTAATATATTTTTATCAACAATAATAATAGGTTTTAAACTAATAGGATCTCTTAAAGTATTTCCGGTATCTAAATAACCTGTTACTTTTATTTTATGATTATTTACAAAAGTTATAATTACTTCATAATAGTGCTGATATCTTATGTTATTTTCTTGTAAAATAACATATATAAATAATATAATAGGAATTAATAACATTATTATTATATAGTTTATTCCTTTTAAATATAAAAAATAAATAAAGCCACCAAGTATTATTGATATCATATAAAAATAGCTTAAATTATAAATAGTATATTTTATTGATTTATAATTAAAAGTAATAATATTTAATAATATTGCAAGAAATATTTTACATATAAATAACAAAATATAATTAAAATTAAGTACTAAGAATAATATAGATATTTCACCTATAATTGAAGCTATAAATATTCTCATATTATTAGTATTTCTTTTTAATACTATTGATACAACTTTAAGTATCAAAAAATCATATATTAAATTTAATGCTATAAGTAAATCAATATAAATAACCATATTAACACCCTGTAAAATTATATATTATTTAAAAACAATATTTTGTCAAAAAATGAAAACATTTTATTTAAATAAAAAACTTATGAATTAATTCATAAGTTTAATTTACACATTCAACAAATGTATCTGACAAGCATCTAATTACACAGCAACAATCTAAATCCATTGTAAAGAAAGAATTAGTTGTGACATAAGGATTTAAACTTGTAGTATCGGGATTTGGTGCTAAAACTCTAAATGTTGCCGCATCTCCTTCAACTCTTTCAACCCTAAATACCGTTGAACAAGTATCACTGGCTGTTGTACAAACAGAAGTATCATCTTTAGTTATAGGCATTGACCAAGGTTGTCCATTACCACAACATGTATAAATCATTACAGGTCTAGTATTACAAACAAGCCCACATGTTCCACCACCAAGCATAGGTCTATCACAAGTATCTAAACATGTTTCTGGACAAGCATTTTGTTGAAGTGCTAATATTACACGAAGAATTCCAGCAATACAATTATCATTGTTATTATTCATATATTATTCACCCTTTCATATATTCTCATTAATAATTTATGATATTACTTTATTTTTTGTAACTACTTTTATTTTTTTTAAAAGTATAGTATAATTAATTAAGGTGATAAAAATGGTATTAGATTTTTGGCAGTATATTGTTATTATTGTTGTTTTAATTATTATTTCTTTAGTAGTAATTAAATTAAAGAAAAAGAATTTTTCAAGTGAAGTAAATAAACTTATTCAATATTTGGGTGGTAAAGATAATATAGTTAATGCTGAAGTAAATATGTCTAGGTTTAAAGTTATTTTAAAAGATGTATCTTTAGTTAATAAAGATGGTATTACTTCCCTTGGAGCTCAAGGTATTGTTGAAATAGATAATCAACTTAAAATAATATTTGGCAAAGATGCTAAACAATTAAAAAAATATATTGATGATATGATGTAGAGTTTAACTCTACTTTTTTATTTCTTTTAATGAAATAATATCATCAATATTAATCCATCCATTATCAATTGTTAATAATCTTTTATTACTTATTTGAATAATACTATCTTTTATTTGAGTATCTTTTAATTTTATTAAATAAATATGATTAAAAGAAAACTTATCCTTAGTTAAAATATTATTTAAATCTACATCTTTAACATATTCATCTAATACTGTCGTAACTTCTTGAGAATTAACTATCTCCTTATCTATTTTATTAGCATATACTCTTGGTAAATCTTTCATAAACTATTCCTCCTAATTTATAATATGTTTTTTTTATATTTATAATTACTCCTGGTTATAATAAATATATGAAAAGAAAATATTTAATAATAATTCCTATATTAATATTATTAATAATTAGTTTATTTTATTTACCTAATAGTTTAAGAATTAAACAAAGTATTTGGATTATATTAGGTTTTTTAGCATGTATAATAATATCTAAAATAAAGTATAAAAAAATACTTAAATATTCTATTATTTACTATATAATATGTATATTATTATTAGTACTAGTATTACTATTAAATAAATTTACTAATGGTTCTCGTGCTTGGTTAAATTTTAAATTATTTACAATACAACCAAGTGAATTAATGAAAATAGCATTAATTCTAATTAGTATTAAATATCTTAATAAATGTAATATATGGCAGTTTATTTTATTATATATGATACCAATGATATTAATATTTTTAGAACCAGATACTGGTGGAGTAATAATAGATATTATTATTTTAATATTCTTTTTAACTAAAAAATTAAATAAAAAGCAAATATTTCATTTAAGTATAATATTTACTATTATAATATCATTATTTATGGGTATTTACTTATTTGATAAAGAAATACTTATAAAATTAATAGGTCCATCAATATTTTATAGAATAGATAGAATCACAAACTTTATCCAAGATGATTCTATTCAAACTACTAATGCTATTATATCAATTGCAACAGGAAATACTCTTTATTTTCCAGAAATGTATAATGACTTTTTTATTGCATACATTTTAAGTAAAAATATTTATTTATTAATAATTATTATTCTATCAACAATTAGCCTACTTATTATTTTAAAGGAAAAAAATACGCTTGCTAGTCAAGTCGCATTTTATTTATTTTTATGGCAGTGTTGGTGGAACTTAGCAATGAATTTAAAATTAGTTCCTGTTATAGGAATACCCTACTTATTTTTAAGTTATGGAGGAAGTCATATACTTTCTTCAATGATTTTAATTGGAATCATTATCAGTAGTGAGGATAGTAAGGCCCATAACCATAAGGTCTTGGATAATATGTAGGATTAACATAAACAGGTCTTGGTCTTGAAAGTCCTACCGCTGCAGATCCTGCAAGTCCTCCCAGTAAAAATGGAACAAAGAAAGTACCAACAAATCTTTCATCATTATTATAAATATTTGGATATCTATACATAATAAAAACTCCTTTCACACATATTGTATGATTTAGGAGTTTATATTGTTTTTACTTTCTCTTAAATAAGCCTGCTATTTGTTCTTTAATTGCACCAAGATTAAAGTATATCTTATATCCCATAGCTCTAAGAACTAAATATGCCATTACAATAATAATTAAAAGAATAACTAAAACTGTTAGAAAAACATTACCACCCTTACCTACTTGTTTTACTTCAATAAAATAATCTGTATAAGTTCCATTTTCTGCAGTAACTCTAATTTTAATCTTACTTCCATTAGATAAGTTTTCATTTCCTTCAATTGTTATTGTTGATTTTTCATCAGATGGTGTAGCATTTATTTTAAGTTCACTTACACCCTCTTTAACACTAACATCATATTCAGTATTTTTAGCATCAAACTTTATTTTATATCCTTCGATAGATAAATCTTGTAATAAACTATTTGATGAAACAGGTAAATCCTCTTCTTTTCTTGTAACATATATAGTATACTTATTAGTATATTTTCCATCTTCAGATTTAACATCAACTGTTATTTCATTTAATTTATCTAATTCTAAGTTTTCACCACCAGTAACAACAACTTCATCAGTTTCATGTTTTGATTTAGCAGTTACTCTGATATTAGTTACTTCATATCCAACTGAAACATTATAATCAAATGTTTTTGAATCAAAATCGATTGTTCCATCACTTAATTCTAAACTCTCAAGCTCAGCAAAATCAGTTTCTTCTAAATCAACATCTCCACCATCTTTACCAAATAAAATAGAATAAGTTCTAACACTACCAGATTCAGATTTTACTTTAATTGCAGCTCTTGTATATCCTGCATTAATTTGAATAGTTCTTGGACCATATCCATCAACAAATGATGATTTAGAATCGCTTAAAGTTGCAGTAATATCAACACTTTCTACATCTTTATCAACTTTAACAGTATAATTATTAGTTAAAGAATTAAACGCAGGATCTAATGTTCCATTACTAATATTTAGTGTTGATAATGTATTAGTTGATGATCTTGAATCTTTTCTAGTTATTTTTATTGTATATGTATTTGTTGAATTTCCATCTTTAGTTCTAATTTGAACATTATTTGTTCCATAATTTAAATTAACAGTTCTTGGACCATATCCATCAACAAATGATGCACTATTACTCATAAGTGATGCATTTATAGTAACTGAATCACTTGTAGTACTAGCACTATAATTATATGTACTAGATGAAAAACTTGGAGCTATATTACCAGTAGATATTGATAATGTTGATAATTTTGCATTTGATGTAGATGCATCTTGTTTATTTCCAGATCCGGAATTATTGTTATTAGATCCACCTGATGGATTTTGTGATTGTATTTTAACACACTTATAAGCATATTGCTTTTTACAATATCTAAATTCTAACCCAACACTTGCAGGATTTTTATTACCACAATCATTATATGATAATGTTGAATAGGCAGCATCCATATTATATCCTGTTGCACATGTTGCACCACTAGCTGAAACAGCTGCTACTTCTTGACCACTAGAATATTTAACATAGCATCTTTCATAATGACCAGTATCAGTCTTATCATTTGCATATGTTATTGAGCATGAATCAGTAACATATAATTTCCATGCATCACTATAATTTCCTTTAGTATCTTTTACCCAAATATTATATGTACCATTAGGAACAGTAATATATGTTTCACTACTTGAGGTTAAAAATGAAATAGCGTTACTTTGACTTGTTCCAACAATATAAGCAGAAATAGTTCCACCATTTGCATCGGCACTTACATAATATAAATCAGATTCAATATGTCTTACAGAATTAATTTTTGGTGCAGCTAAAACACTTGGAATCATTAAAAAAATAGTACCTATAAATAAAATAAATAAATTAAAATACTTTTTCATATATACACCTACTCTTAATAATATAATAACATTACTTATAATTTTTATCAAGAAAAAAGATGTAAACTTTACTTACATCTATTTAGCTTTTTTTGTATTTTCAGCTTCTTTTAATCTTTCTAAAGTAGCCTCTAAAACTTCAATAGTTTTTTCTTTAACAGAATTAGCAGCTTTTTCAAGTACTGGTGTTCCTTTTTCTTTTGCATATTCAACTAGATCATTTGCTTTGCTTTTAATATGTCTTGCTTGTTCTTTAGCTAAAGATAATACTTTTTCTTTATCTAAATCAGCTAATTCTTCCTTTATTTCTTCAATTTTTTTGTCAATATTTTCTTTTACTTCTTTAATATCTATATCTTTTGCTTTTTCAAGTAATTCATCAATTTTCTTTTTTAATTCTTTTCTTGTTTCTTCTCCACTCTTTGGTGCAAATAAAACTCCAAGTCCAGCACCAACAGCGGCTCCTAAAATAAATTTTCCAAATCCTTTCTTTTTCATATATCTTCCTCCTCTTCTTTTTGCTTATTTTTTGATTTGCGGTGAATAAGTTTAGAAATTCCACCAACAATAACATCAACAGCTTTTGTAGTAAAATCATTAACTTTATCAGTTGCATAATCAATTGCATGGAATATACCATTTAAAGAATCAACCTTATCTGATACACTATCAGCAACATGATTAACTTTATCTAATAAGTTAGATAATTTAATACCAATAATTATAGCAACAATTAATACTACAATTAATAATATGTAAATTATAATTGGTAAATACGCTTGTAAGAATTCAATTACCATTATTTTCCACCCTCTTCTTGATACATTGAATCAATTAAATCAAATAAGTCATTTTCAATTTGTTCATCTTCTTTTTTTACTTCATTTATTGCTTCACTTGCAGTATCAGAATAATCATCCAATTTTATTGGCTCTTCTTCTGCTTCAATTTTTGGGAGTTCTTGCTCTTCACTAGCTTCTAATTCTTCTTCGAACATATCCTTTTTAGAAACATTTTCTTCAATTTCTTTTTCTACTTTCTCTTCAATTTGAGAAGCCATATCATTATCATCAAAACTATTTTCAAATGAAGTTATTTTAATATTATCCAAACTTTCCTCTTTTATATTTTTTTCAATATCTTCAAGAGTTCCAAAAGCTTTTTGTCTTACTTCATCAACATCCATTATCTTAGGTAATGTTCCTTCAGAAGAGGCTCTTGGTAAAATATCATCCTTTGTATAATTTTTGTCTAATATTCCATATACTGGAGATATAACTGGAGATGGTTTAAATCTATGACCTTCTTCTTCCTTTGGCTCACTATATTTAACTTCTCTAACTTCATTATATAATGATGATTTTTTTTCTTTTTCTTCCCTTGCTCTTCTATCTCTTTCCATTAATCTTGTTTTATTAATGGCAGCAATACGATCAAATTCTTCTTCATCAAAAGATTGAAATGGTGATTTTTCTTCAACTTTTGGTTGTTCTACTTTAGGTTCTTCAATTTTTACTTCTTCTCTTGGTGTTACTATCTTAACTTCCTCTTTTAAAGGAACATTATCTTCCTCATAATTAAAACTTTTAAACCTAGTTTCTTCTTCAACACTTTCTTCAATCTTTGGAGTTGCAACTTCTTTTCTAATCATCGGAATTTCTTCAGTTTCGTCTTCTTCAGTAAATAAAACATTTTTAATTTTATTAAATATACTCATATTCAAACACCTTTCTTAATCCACTAAATCAGGATCAACTACCTCTTCTTTGAAATCTACATCTCTTGTTTCAACATCAAGGAAATTAGTTTCTTTCTTTTTAGTTTTGAAGATATCAAATGTTTCTTCATTAAATTCTAAAACATTATCTCCAATGATACTTCCCAAAATATCATTATTATAATTAATACTTGATAGAATAATTATTGAATTAGTTATAGCACTCTTCAAATCACACTCTTCTACCATTACTTCTATTTTAGCATAATTATACATGATTTCAACCAAATATTTTCCATTTGACTGTTTGTTTACTTCCAAATAGCCAAATTTATCTTCATAGTTTATTGGATTAGAATAATATGCATCATGGTTAACATCATATTCGCTTATAACTCTGTTATAATAACTTACAACATCAACATATAAGTAATAATTATGACTAGATGAAGCAATAACTTCATTATAATCATTACTATTTATTGATGACATACCACTAGGTATATAATATTTATAGCCTGTTCTATATTCATTATTAATATCATACTTACTTGTTACTACGCTCGAAATGATTTCTGAATAAGAAGATTGACTAATCTTTGTACATCCAGTAAGTATAATTAAAAACGCTAATAGGATTAATATTTTTTTCATTTGTTTCCTCCTAGTCTTAAATATTATATCAAATATATTATTTTTTTTAAAGAAAAAAGCAATAACTTATTTTATTGCTTTCAAATAATTAATTTTAATACCTTTGCTTTTAAACTTAGTCTCATATTCAGTTTCAATATTTTCAATATCACTATTATCTAAATCTAATGATATCTCATCTATTTTATATCCATAATTTGTTAAAGAAATAATAGAATATTCAAATAATAAAGTATTATCTGTCTTTAGCCTAATTATTTTTTTATCTCTAAATAATTTTTCATAAATATTTAAAAATATTTCACTAGTTAATCTTCTATTACTATTTCTTTTTTTAGGCCATGGATCAGAAAAATTAAGATATATTAAATCTATTTCTTTATCAAAAACATCATTTAATTCTAAAGCATTAACATTAATTAATCTTAAATTAGGTAGTTCTAAGTTTTCTAATTTCTTGCAAGCTCTTGCAATAACATTAGTATGAAGTTCTATACCAATAAAATTTATTTTAGGATTTACTAAAGCCATATTTATTATAAAATCACCTTTACCCATACCTATTTCTAAATGTATAGGATTATTATTATTAAATATTTTTTTATAATTTCCTTTATAATCTTTAGGATTTTTAATTAAATACTTAGAATTATTAACAATTTCATCAGTATTTTTTAAATTTCTAATTCGCACAACTACTAACCTTCTTTCATATACTTATTATAGGGAGGAACTAACATGTTAAGAAATCGTAATTCATTCTTTCAAGAAGCATCAATGAGTACTCAAAACTATATGCCTGACATGAATATGAATATGGGATATCCAATGATGAATCAAGTGCCAATGTCTGCAGCACAAGCATCACAAAGTTATTACTCTGGACCTGTTTTAACTAATCCAGCAAATTACAATAATTTTGATGATTATGAAGCCAGATTAGCTAAACTTGAAAGACAAATAAATCGTTTAGATGCCAGAATATCAAAACTAGAAAATTCTTCAAAATTAGAAAGTGTTGATATTTCATCAAATATGTATATGGTATAAAGCTTACTTACGAGTAAACTTTTTCTTTATTTTATCTATCATTTGAGTTCCTATAATATCTTTAAATAATCCCATTTTCCATGAAATTATAAAATATGTAAATCCACCAACTAAAGTATTAATTACTATAAATAATATACATGATAGTTTCGAATCAACATCATAAGGTATTAATAATTTAATAATTAATAAAACAAGTATCATAGATATTAATGGAACTAACATTTTTAATAATGTTTTTAATGTTTCATTATAATTTGTTTTGTATTCTCTTCTGATTTTATATAGTGCAATTATTGATGATGATAAATAACCTATAATTGATGCAACTAAAGCACCTAAATATGGTGGTAAACCAATATTATTAAATAATAGCATCATAGGAACATCTAACAATGCATTAACTATAAATCCAGTAATAGATGCAATATATACTGTTTTAAACTTATTTAATCCCTGACAAATAGATTGAGTTACCATATAAATATTAAGTGATACTGCAGAAAAAACAGATAATTTTAAAATAGTTGCACCAATATTTGATGCTCCATAAAATACTGACCATACACTATTTGATAATATACATAATCCCACAGCCATTGGAACAGAAACATAAATAATCATTTTTAAAGAACTATTAATCTTTTTTTCAACTTCATCAAAATTCTTTAAAGTATATGCCTCTACTACACTTGGAATTAAACTTATTGTCATTCCCATAGCAATACTATTAATAATCATATTTATTTTACCTGCCCAAGTACTAATTGATGTAGCAATAAATTCAACATTAACGGCATCAAATCCTAAATTTTCCATAGTTCTTAAAACAAGTAACATATCTACAAAACTATAAAAAGATGCTACAGTATTAATTATAATAAAAGGAACAGCATACCTAATTAACTTTTTAGATATTTCTTTATTAGTTATTTTATCCTTTTTTACTTTTTCTTCAAGTCCTAAATCTTGTTTATTCATTTTCATTCTTATTCTAATATAAGTATAAGAAGCAATACCACCAAAGAAAGCACCAAGAAGTGCTATATCAACACCTAATGAATAACTCTTATTAAGAACAACAACCATAAAATATGATCCAATTAAAACAACAGAAATCCTAATTACTTGTTCTAAGACATTACCAAAAGAAGGTATATTAATAATATTATGCCCTTGTAAATATCCTTTAGTTACACTTAAATAAGGTATAACAAGAATTGCTAACGATACAAATCTAATGGCAGTCGTAACATCTTCAATAGTATTACCACCAGATAAATTACCAATAATTAATGATGCAATTGGTTTAGCAAACAAAAATAACATTATAAATACTGCAATACTAACAAATCTCATAACATTAATAGCTATTTTATATGCTCTTTGTTTAGCATCTAACATCTTCAATGTATTATATTCATTCGTTATTTTAGACATGGCAATAGGAAATCCAATAGTAGATATATCTAAAAATATATTATAAATATTATATGCATATGCATATAAAGCACTTCCTTCAATACCAATTACAGCATAAAAAGGAATAACATATAGCATTCCCATAATTTTTACTAAAATAATTGCTGCTGTTGCAATAAAAGTACCCTCAATAAACGAACTTTTCTTCACTTTAAACCACTTACTTTTCATTGTACCATACCATTGCACTAAAACAATAGATTTGATCTTCACCAAACATTGAAGAAGATACACAGTACTTAATATCAATTATATCATAATTATCATTATTTAAAAATTCATTTATTGAAAATTCTAAATCTTTTTCAGATTCCTCATCAAATATTTTTACTTTCATATATATTTCACCTATAAATATAATAAAATAAATATAGTAAAAATATTGTCAAAAAAAAGGACTTGTTAGTCCTTATCTGCAATATCTGTTAAATATCCTGGACTAGATGTTCCACCATCTATTCTTGCATATTCTTTATCAGTATGACTTGAACTATATGTTGTTCCAGCTCCACCAACGAGAGAAGTAGCAGCTGTAAACATAACACCAGATATTGTTACTGAATTAGTATTCCATTTTGTTGGATCAACATATATTGTTTGAAGATTAGTACATAATTGAAACATACCAAAATCCCCAGATGAATTTGCCATTTCTGTTACATTTGAAATATCAAAACTACTTAAATCTAAAATTCTTATGCTTGAAGTATTATTAAACATTCCTCTCATTTGAGTAACTTGCAAAGTATTAAAATTTGAAATATTAAGGGAGACTAAATTAGTCATATGTGCAAACATGCCTGACATATTTGTTACTTTTGAGGTATCAAAGTTACTTAAATTTAAGTTTGTTAAACTACTCATTCCATTAAACATACTACTCATATCTGTTACTTTGGAAGTATTAAATGAACTTAAATCTATACTTGTTAAACTTCTCATTCCATAAAACATGCCACTCATATTTGTTACGTTTGTTGTATCAAATTTATTTCCAAAATTTAATGTTTCTAAACTTGAACATCCAGAAAACATTCCCTTATCACCATAGTCACCACCCATAATTGTTACTTTGGAAGTATCAAAATTTCTTCCTAAATCTAGCGTTACTAAATTACTCATTCCATAAAACATCCCCATCATATTTGTTACTTTTGAGGTATCAAATGAACTTATATCTAGATTTGTTAAATTTTTTAAACCATAAAATAATCTACTCATATTTGTTATTTTGGAAGTATTAAAATTACTTAGATTTAGACTTGTTAAACTACTCATTCCTTTAAACATTGATTTTCCACTGTAATCAGTCATATTTTCATTTGAAATAGTAGTTAAACTACTAGTATCAAATGTACTTAGATCTAAACTAATTAAACTGCTCATATTTTGAAACATAGAAGTCATATCTGTTACTTTGGAAGTATTAAAATTACTTAGATTTAGACTTGTTAAACTACTTACTCCCCAAAACATAGCATCCATTGTTGTTACGTTTGAAGTATCAAAGGAACTAATATCTAAACTAATTAAACTACTCATATTTTGAAACATAGCATCCATTGTTGTTACTTTTGAAGTATCAAAGTTACTTAAATTTAAGTTTGTTAATTTTCTCATTTCGTTAAACATAAAGCCCATATTTGTTACGTTTGAGGTATCAAGGGGACTTAAATCTAGACTTGTTAAACTACTCATTCCATTAAACATACTATACATACTTGTTACTTTTGAGGTATCTAATGGACTTAAGTCTATACTTGTTAAACTACTCAATTTATTAAACATACTGGTCATATCTGTTACTTTTGAGCTATCAAAGTTACTTAAATTTAAGTTTGTTAAACTACTCATTCCAGAAAACATAGAATTAGAGTTTTCATTCATATATACTTTATCATTTTCTGTGTATAGTTTTATAGTTCCATTATCATACCAAGCATATATCGAATCAATAGAATCACTTACTGAAACAACTGCAGTTGTTGTCTCAACACTAGGTGCACTATCACTCCATTCAATTGCTGTTATATTTGTATTTGAAGTATAAGTATATGGAGTACTTGTTCCAGATAATCTTTTTAATGCTATATTAAATCTTGTACCAGTATCAAATTTTGCAGCATCTTCAACATATTTTGCATATAACGCTAATATACTATCATCTATTGTTGTAGTAGCAGTTATTTTATTTGTTAATGCACTATCACTATACCATCCTTCAAATATATACCCAGGGTATTCTGGATTTGTAATACTATTAAAATCAAATGTTTTTATATATTTTAATGGTGTATTACTTACTATTTTGTTATTATTTTCATCATATCCTGTAATAATGGCATAATATCCATAATAGGCTTGACTACCATCTGATTTAAAATTAAACTTTGCTGTATCACCATTTATATCATATTCTTTTGTTAGTTTTGATG
>JAFUTV010000024.1 GCA_017484125.1 Bacilli bacterium | reverse complement strand
TATAAATAGTAAGAATAGTAAAAGGAAGATAATAATTACTAAAGATAGAATTAAAAAATCCTTCTTGTTCATATTCTCGCCTCCCTTCTTTCAAGAAGTTTGGCTCCACCCAACTTATTAAATGTTCCAAGATATATTATAGTAAACAAATGTTCTATAATCAATAATATAGTTTAAAAATGTGTAAAAAATTACTAAGGTACTATTAAGAACACTGGGAACCTGTTATGTAGGCGACACGTAGGCTACAAAATGCCTGTAAACCCACATAAATAAAGGAACACTAATTTACAAGGAGATAATTTAAACAGTTTATTAAAGTCCGTATATACGGGCTTTTTTGCATGTTATAAAATATAACTAATTGAAAAGTTTAAAAAATTACCAGCAAAAAATTATAATTAATTGTAAATTATTAAATTGTCTTATCATAAAATATGATGGTAGTATAATTACTATACTATTTTTATATTAAAATAAATACTTGATTTGTAATTATAAATAATATATAATACTGTACTTATGCGGGGGTATTTTTATGATTTTTTATAATTATGGATTATGTGATTTTAATGATTATTCTTTAGATGATTTAGAAAAAGTAAGAGCTAATGCTTTTGATTTGGATTATCGTCATATTAGTAATTTATATCGTAATGAATTAGAAAATGGAAAAATGCTTGCATATATATGCACAGGTGATAAAAAAATATTAGGTGGTGCATATGTAAGTAATTCTTTTAATTCTTTATATATAGAGCAATTATTTGTAGCTAAAAGTTATCAAAATAAGCATATAGGTACTAATCTTTTAAAATATGTGTTAAATGATAAATATAATATTGAAAGATATTTTAATCAAGAATTTAATTACAGTAAGTTGACAGATATTACTGATTCAGACTTTTATACAAATATGGGGTATAAAGATGGAAACTCTAGATTTTATTCATTAAAGAAACGATTATAAGATTGCATAATTGTTTTTGTTTTGATATAATTTTTTATAAGCATAATAGAAGGGTTGAATGCTATGAATTCTTTAAGTAATTTATGGGAAAATAGATTTAGTTCCAAGGGAAGAGTTGATATTACTGTTTTTTTTATTAATATTTTTCTTTTGATATGTAATATTTTTTTAATGATTGTGTATAGTTTTGCAAATCATACTTTTATGATTATTATGAATTGTATATCTATAACAATATATACTATATCTATATTTAATTGTTATAAGAATATAGATAGATATTTTGCTATATTATTTATTAATGTATGGTTACATATGATTTGTGCAATAATATCATTTGGATGGACACCTTGCTTTCAAAACTGGTCTTTCGCATTAATTGCTGCTTTTTTCCTACCTGTATTTAATAGTGAAAACACAAATAAGTCGCATTTAAAATCATTTATTCTTGCATTTGGTGTAATACTAACATATATGATATTTTCTGTATTAATTAATGTAATTGATTTTAAAATATTTAATCCATTATCTAATTTTTTGAATCGTTTATTATTTTTATTTAATAATTTAATGTCTTTCTTTTCAATTATGATGCTTGCATTATTTTTTACAAGAACTAGTATAAGAAGAGAAAGAGAACTATCAAGAAAAGCTGATTTTGATGAATTAACTAATATATATAATAGACATGCATTAAATGAAATGTCTGAAAAAATAATAGAGATTGCTAAAGAACATAAAAAATCTTATAATGTTGCAATACTTGATATAGATCATTTTAAAAAAATAAATGATAAATATGGGCATTCAAATGGAGATATAGTATTAAAAGATTTAGCTAATATTATAAAAAATCATTTTAGTAAAAGTTATATTATTGGAAGATGGGGAGGAGAAGAATTTGTTATATTCTCTTATCCTAACATAAGATATAATGAATTTACTTCAAATTTAGAAAAACTAAGAAAGAAAGTAGAAAACCATCCATTTAAGTTTGATGAAAAAACTATTAAAGTAACTATATCAATTGGAGCTTCAATAACAAAAGATTGTAAACCACTTGATGAAGCAGTTGTTAATGCTGATATTAATTTATATAAAGCAAAAGAATCTGGTAGAAATAAATTAGTCAGCTAAGGAGTTTATATGAAAAAGTATTTATATAATTATATAGATGAAATTGATATTATATTAAATAAAAAGAAAGTAAGTAAAGATGTAATAGATAATCATTTAAAAAAGATAAGTTTCTTTCAACATGAAAGATTAATACATTTAATAGTAACTATATTTTATGCATTATTATTACTTGTATTTATGGCACTTGGTTTTATTTATCCTATGTTTTTTATAATTGCATCTATTATATTAATATTTTTAATATGTTATATTATCCTTTATTTTAATTTAGAAAATGGTGTACAATACTTATATAAACAATATGATGAATTAATAAAAAAATAGATTAGAAATTCTAATCTATTTTTAATTTTCTTTAACTAATTTTCTAACTATATGTTTTCTATTAAATACAAATTTATTATTTATAGTTTTATCTAATTCATATTCGATATTTCCGTTTATTACAGATACAAATATATTGTCTTCTCTTGGTGATAGTATATCAAATTCTAATTTATTATTATTTAGGAATACTCTATAAATAATATAATTAGCTTGTTTATTATCAAGTGTTGAAAGCATAGTTTTATATTCATTTTCTGATAGAGAAAAATAGTTATTTTTCTTATCGTTTGAAGTTGTTTTAACCTCAATTAAGTTTTCAGTTAGGGTATTATTTTCATCACTTTGAAAATACATGTCGTAACCAAATCCATTTCCAAGCTCTTTTGCAGTAAATATAGCATTAGGTAATTTTTTTATCTTATTATAGATAAATAATTCACCAATATTACCTAGTTTCTTATTAATATATCTATCTATTATTTCATCATCATATAAGTTTTCACTAAGTCCTAAAATTAATTTAAACTCATCAAAATCATCACCAAATTTACCAACTAAAGCATTATGATATCTATAAAGTTCTGTTTCTAAATCATCATAGTTATCTTTACTACCCCTAATAACATATAAGTTTTCATTAATATATTTATCTATTTCACTAATTACACTAGTAGGTATATCAAGACTATTTTGTTCATTAAAGAAATAATAACAACCTTTATAAAAATTAGGTAAACTTCCATAATATTGACTAGGTAAAGCAAGTAAACTATACATATATTGTGGATAATATACATTATTTGAAACAAATGGCAAGTTTTTATATACTTCTTGTTGTCTTAAATAAGGAAGAGTAATATTAAAAGCATCAATTAAATTAGGATTTAAAAAAGGAGCTTTATAATTAATTAATATCCAATTATATACTGTTTTAACATCAATATCATTAGGATGATCATACATATAATTCTTAACTCTTTTAAAAGCATCAAAAGAAGTAATACATTCATTTTGTATTATTTCATCATGTACTATCTTTAAATCATCTAAAAATGTAGAGTTAGACATAAAAAAATAACCCCTTTCTTTTTCAATGCGTATTATATTAGCATATTTAATAAAAAAAGTAAATACTTTATATATAAATAAGATATTTATTATATGCAAGAGGACTTTGCTTTATTTTAGATATAATTATACTTTATTATATAGCTAACAAAGAGGTATTTAGTAGTAAGGAAGTGTTATAATGATTATTGCAAAAAATCAAAAGGGTATGAAAAAACTTGAAATTTCAGAACAACTTAAAGATAAAATATTAAATATGGATAACAAAATAATTTTATTTTATGGTTCTAATGGTAGGGGTAAGTCTACTTTGAAAGATTTGCTAATAAACAAAAATCTTTCAAAAAATTTTGATATGCAGGATGAAGAACAATTTAACGAAATTTATAATATATATAATTCAAACGATTTATGCATATTTGATGATAAATTTATAAATAACTTTATTTATTTAAATGATTCCTTGCAAAAAAATCAATCTAAAATAATATTCAATAGTCCAGAGCTGGAGGAACAAATAAATAATATAAATATTACTAAGGATGAAATTAATCAGGTATTATCTAAAATTAATCAATTGAATACTATTTTTGATGAAATAGAAAAGGCATTTGATTTTTCAACAACTGGAACTGTTACACCTGCTAAAAAAAGATTTGCTACTACTTTTCTTCAAGGTAATCTTCCTTTATCATATGATGACATTTTTAATATTAATAATGAACAACATAAAAACTGGTGGTATCAAGGTCTTTATTTATACAAAAGTTTAAATATGGATTACTGTCCTTGGTGCAAAAATATTATTGATAATATTTCTGATGATATTAAAAGACAAATTAGTGGTGTTAATAGTGTTTCTCCTATTCATGATAAATTATTTAGTGATAAGGTTACAAAAAAAGATAGATTATCTGTGTTATTAGAAGAAGAAAAAATTAATTCAGTCATTAAAGATGAGATTCAAAGAATCATTTCTCTAATAGATGATTCTATCGAAATTAATAAAGAAGATGAAATAATTAACTTGATGCGTCAAGTTAAAACAAAGTATGAATATGATAAAGTATTAATTGAAGAAACAATTTTAGATTTAAAAAAATTTAATGAAATAGATGATATCGAAGGAATTAATATTGAAAATAAGTTTTTACAATTTGAATTTTTTGATGTTAGTTCTAATTATATCCAAACTATTATTAATGATATAAACAACGTAATACAACGCTTGGAGACTTTAAAACAAGCAGTTATAGAGTCGAATAATCAATTGATTTCATTGATAGGAAATAAAGAAAATTCTATTAATCATATTTTAGAAAGATTAGGATTGAATTATAAAATAGAAGTTGATAAAAATGAAGTTATTAAAAATGGCATAAACGATAATAGCGAATATATTTTTTTGAAATCTAAAAATGATATTGATGTAACTAATAATGTTGCTAATACATTAAGCTATGGCGAGAAAAGTACTTTAGCATTTGCTTTTTTTATTCAAATAATTTTAAGTAATGGTAATACTAACAAAGTAATTATTATTGATGATCCTATTTCGAGTTATGATATTTTTAGACGATATACATCTGTTGATATACTTAGAAGCCTGGGGGATGCAACTTTTAAAAAAATGTTTTTATTAACTCATGAATTAGACTTTGTTTCTTCTGTTGTAAAAGGTTTTAGAGGATATTTAAATACAACACCTTTGATACTTGTTGAAACTAATGATTCTGAAATTGAGATTATGAATTTAGAGGATAATTATTTACCAGAAATTGATTTATACAAAAATATTTTATCTAATTCTAATGGTCATTATTCTATTGTTCAACGTGCTATTGCCTTTAGACAATTATATGAATTATATAAATACATAAATAAATTGCCTAGTAATATGCCTATTTATAAGTATGTATGCAAATTAGTACATTATAGAAAAGATGAATCAACTATTGGTTGGAATAATGATTATATAGATGATATTAGAAAGATATTCGAATATTTTGGTCTAAATTATGATAACACTTTTGAATCCATACAGGATGAAAGTGCTATTTTCCTTGAGATTGAAAATTTGTATAGCACAATTGTTGTGAAAAATGCTTATCAATTATCTATAGAGGAATTATGTTGTTTAAGAACAATTGCAGAATATGCTGTGCGTACTGAATCTATTTCTCCTAATCGTTTTAGGAAATCAATGCTAAGTATGTGGAAAATAACCGATTCAATAAAAGAAAAACGTTTGGAAGAGTTTAAAACATTATTAAATGCCATAATGCATTCAGATGATGATGAAATTTACTGGACAAAACTATCACTAAATGAATATAAAGCTATTCCAAAATATGTTATACAGCAAATTATTGACATATTATGATAAATAATGGATTGATTCATACTGGCTTTTATTCAAATTGTGACACGTCATTTAATAAGTTAAAACAAATTAATAGTAAATATGTAGCAACCATTGTGAATGGAACTTCTATTTATTATAGTGCCTTTAATTTTTTAGATGGATATTGTCTTGTGTTTGCTTACGTACTTCACTTGCGCTTTGGGTATGATGTAATAATAATTACTAATGATTCTGGAACTGAGGACCATTGTTGTTGTTATAATAAATATATGAATCATGATTTGTATATTGATGTTAGGGGTGGAATAACTAATTTAAATAAATTGTTACAACCTTTTCCTAACATTGACTCTGGCCATCCAAAAATAGAAAAAATTACTGATTTTGAAAATTATAGTGATGAGTGGATTCCTGAATTAATGTCATTTGCAAATTATATAATTGATAATTATTATGATTATTACTGTTTTAAATAATAAACCAGTCAAAATAAAGACTGGATTTTATTTTTATATTAACTTTTACATTAACACTTATATGTATTTCTATAAACTATTATAAACTGAAGAGTGCACGCAAAGTCTTATTTTACGGGTTTTTTAAATTTTTGTATAAGAGGCAAAACGGTAAAAAAACGGACCCCCTGAAGAGAGCGAAAGTTCTCATTTTTGTTTAAATTAAAGGGTAAAAAGCCTATTAGATATTTTTAGGTACTAAATTAGGTACGTGAATTTAGAAAAATACTAATTTTTTAGATAAAATTTTAGTATTTTCTTTTTATAGCGATATTGACATTTATACTGACAACAGATAAAATAAATGTGTAAAAGCCAAAGGAGAATGTATATGGATAAAATGACTATAAAAGAATTTAAAGATCAAAGTAATATTGAAATAATACAAGAGTTAATGAAAGTTAATAATGGATATATTACATCTAAACAATTAACTGAATTAGGTATCCATAGAATGTATTTAAATATTATGGTGGATAGAGGCATTATAGAAAAACTTGATAATGGAATATATCTAGATGTTAACAAATTTCCAGATTCTTATTATGTACTAAATATGAACTTACCAGGTATTATATATTCTCATATGACTGCATTATACTTTCACGGAATGTCTATTAAAGCTCCTAATGATAAATATGATATAACAGTTAAGAAGAATTACAATAGCATTAAGTTAAAAAATCATAATGTATTTTATGTATCTGATGATATTTATGAATTAGGATTAACAGAAGTAACAACACCATTTGGTAATAAAGTAAGAGCTTATGATATTGAAAGATGTATTTGTGATATTATTAGATCTGAAAAGAGAATGGATAGAGAACATGTTAAATATAGCTTAAGAGAATATATTAAGAGAAAAGATAAAGATTTAGTTAAACTTTCTAAATATGCCGATAAAATGGGTATAAAAAAAGAAGTTATGGATTTATTGGAGTGGTTTTATGAATAAGATAATAGTTAATAAGATTAAATGTAAAAAATGTGGAGATATAATTGAATCAACACATAGACATGATTTTAAATTTTGTAAATGTGGAGCAGTTGCAGTAGATGGTGGAAAAGATTATTTAAGAAGATTAGGCAATGAAGATGATTATGAAGAATTATTTGAAGCAATAGAAGTAGAAGAGGAGGATAAAAAAGATGAATGATAAATATATATTTGAAACTGAAAGTGCTAGAGAAATGGAATTAGTTTCATCTAGACATAAAATATTATCTGTATTAGACGATATAAAAAATTGGCGTAGAGAATTATATAAAGGATATGATAATAATGTAAGAATCTTATGTAATGGCAAATTATATACATATACTGAATTTGAAAAAGCAAGAGATGAATTGCCAAAAGATGAACATGGATTAATAAAAGATTGCAAACATGTTTATTTAGATGATGATTTAATAGATAAAATAGATGATTTACTTTCTGAAGTTAATTATTTATTAGATTACTAATTGGCACAAATGGCTAAATAAATTGTAAAAAGTGCAAAAAATGTGCAAAAAATGAATAATAATTGTTAAAAATATTGATTTTTATTTAAAAATATGCATATAATATATACAAAGAGGAGATGATTTATATGTTAATAGAATTTAGCATTACAAATTTTTTATCATTTAAAGAAAAAAACACTTTTTCAATGATTGCATCTTCAGACAATACTTTGGAAGATAATTTTACAAATATAGGAAATGAAAAACTATTAAAGATGACTGCATTATATGGTGCAAATGCATCTGGTAAAAGTAATTTATTCAAAATATTAGCTTTAATAAGTACTATGATTAGACAATCAAATTTTATTAATCCAAATGTTATGTTACCAATAATACCATTTAAATTAGATAAAGAAACTATAAAAAAACCAAGTGAGTTTGAAATAAAATTTTTAATTGATGGTGTAAGATATATATATGGATTTGAAGCAGATGCAAAAAATATTTATAAGGAATATTTAACATATTATCCAAATGGAAGACCAGTTAAAATATTTAATAGAGAAAATATCAATGAATATTCATTTAATGTAAGTGATGAAAAATTCTTAAATGATGTTAAAGAAAAAAATACTGCTAATAAGTTTTTTATAACAACTGCAACTAATTGGAATTTTGAGAAAACAAAACCAGCATTTGATTTTTTAACTGAGAAACTTGGCGTAGTAATGTCATATGAACAATTAAATAATTACTCTTATAATATGTATTATAATGATAAAGATAAATCTTTAGAAAAGTTTGCACTTAAATTTTTAGAAAAAGCAGATTTTAATATTAAAGGTTATAAGGTTGTACAAGAAAAAATGACAGATGAATTAATTAGCACATTACCTGATATTATGAGACCATTTATACCAACAAATACACCTATGTTTAAAGTAAATACAACACATATTGCAAATGGTGAAAAATATGATTTTGATATTTCTGAAGAATCATTAGGTACACAAGTAATATTCTCATTTATACCAGTTATTAAAGATGTAATTGATAGTGGTAAAATATTATTAATAGATGAATTTGATAAAAGTTTACATCCATATATTGTTAAATATATAGTTGAATTATTTAATGATCCAGATTTGAATAAAAATAATGCTCAGTTAATTTTTAATACGCATGATACTAATTTATTAGATTTAGAGTTACTAAGAAGAGATCAAATATGGTTTACGGAAAAAAATCCAGAAAATGGAGAAAGTACATTATATGCTTTAGATGACTTCTCTATAAGAAAATCTGAAAATGTTGAGAAAGGTTATTTATTAGGAAGATATGGTGCTGTTCCATTCTTAGTAAATAATTTTGATGACTTTAAAGAGTAAATATGAGCAGTAGAGATAGACAAAGAAATAGAAATGACCGTAGATCAAAAAGAGTAATATTAGTAGCTTATGAGGGTAAAAATAAAACTGAAAGAAATTATTTTGATAGCTTTAAAGGTATAGATAAGAATTATACAATTAAAGTAGTTCCTGGTAATGAAACTGATCCAGTAAATTTAGTTAAACAAACAATAGATAAAGCTAAAGAATTAAGGTTAGTATTAGAAGATGATGATAGAGCATTTTGTATATTTGATACAGATGTTAATCCTAGTAAAAACACTCAAATAAAAGAAGCAATAAAATTAGCACAAAATAATAATGTGGTTGTAATTACATCTTCACCTTGTATAGAAACGTGGTTTTTATTGCATTATGAATACACGACCGCTAACATGAATAGTGATGCAGTAATAAAAAGATTAAAAGAACATTTTCCAAAATATACTAAGAATTGTAATATGTATCCAATTATTGTTGATAAAACTAAAGAAGCATATGATAATGCTAAAAAACTGGAAAAATATCAAAAAGATAATAATAGAGATATTCAATCAGTTGAAGCTAATCCTCACTCAGATGTTTATCAAATAATAGATGAATTAGAAAAATAAAAAATGACCTAGTCCATTAAAGGACTAGGTCATCTGATATTATTAGCTTAAAAAACTAATAAAAACAACAAAAAAACAGATTTTTTTACGACAAAAATTGCTTATTTTTGAAGAATATGATACTATTAAGTTGCATAGATTATTTGGCAAATAAAAAAGTATTTGCTAGCAATACAAATACTCTATGCATATGTAGGTACGAACTACATAGCAACACAAGATATAGAATACACAAGTAAACTATATGAAGAACAGGAGATAAACAATAGACACCCTTGTTCTATAAATATCTTAGCAATAATTTAAAAAAATTGCAAGTCTTTGATCAAAAAATAGGTATTTTTTAGAAAAAGGGATCTCCGAGTATGTAAATAGGAGGTGCTTTATGGCAGTAAATAAACCAAAAGGTGATAATGCAAGAGTTGGAGCAGTAAAAGGCCGTTCTCAAACATTTAATGGTAAGACAAACTTATATGTTAAAAGAAACACATCTACCGGAAGATTTATGGATGTTAAAACTAGCGGTGGCAAGTTTAAAGGCGTTAGAAAAGAAAAATAATTAGTTAGTTGTTTGCTTGTAGTTCCTACTTACTAGTTAAGGAGGAAAAAATATGGTTATTGCAAAGAAACGTATTAATTCCATAGATTTTTTAGACAAAATTGATAGTAAAAAAATCTATATTGGAATTAGAATTACAGAAGATGAATACAAAAAATTAGGAATAGATGAATTTGAAGAAGGATTATCAATAGAACCTTCACCAAATTATGGGATTAATTGTAGAAGAAATACTGAAGGTTATTCATATGCAGATAAAAGTAGTGAGAAGGTATATAGATATATAACAACAAGAGAATGGTCTTTACTAGATTGGGGTGGATATGAACATACAGGATATAGTGATGTATACAGATATGCATATCCCAAAATAGAAGTAAGTCCAACAAATATAGAAATAGTATTAACAAAAGATAAAAATGATAGAAAATTTATAATAGCTAATATAAAAGATTATTCAAATAAAAGTCTTTTAAAACAGATAATTAATATGTTTCTTGAAGTCTTTGGTTATTGTGAAATCTTTAATGAGGATTTAGATCTTGTTAAAGATAATTTATTAATTAAACGATGTAATTGGGAAATTCTTCCTAAAGGCATAAAAATAGATATTAAATCTTTAAAAGATAAAAAGAAACATAAAAGTAAGAATAAAGGATTTGAAGAATACAGAATAGAAACGTTAAATAAATTTAATCCTATTGATATATTCTGTGGTACAGGCGGATTTACAGGTTATTATGCATTTATATTTAATACGTATTGTTGCCTAGAATCAAGCTATTATGGAAATGCTACTTACGTGATACCAGTAGAAAATTGGGAGGAACTTTCAAAAATGTCAAAAGGTGATTTACTTTCTTCAAAATATATTATTAAGAAAATTAATCATAACGAAAATTGGCATAAAGATCTTGTTGATGTCATGAAAGAAGTTAATAATTAAAAAATGACCTAGCCCATTAAAGGACTAGGTCATCTTCTTTTTTATTATCTAAATCTTCATATTCATCATAATCATAATACTCATCATCTTCATAATCAATAATTGTTTCTTTGGGTTCAGGTAATTCTTTTTGTTTGCTTTCTAATAATTTAGTATTTTGAACTTCTATTATTTGAACTATATTCTCAAGTCTATTTTGATACATATGAGAGTAGGTGTTAAGTGTTTCATCAATTTTAGAATGTCCTAAATATTTAGCTACTAATGTTATATTAGCACCACTATCAATTAATAGTGAAGCACAACTATGCCTAAAATCATGAACTCTAATATCTTTAACACGAGCTTTAAAAGCATTATTAGATTTTCTAACTCTTAAAGTAGTATCTGGTAGGGGATCAATATCTCCAAATACATACCAGTTATCATTAAAGTTATAATAACTACTACAATCATCATATAAATCTTTTAAATAATTTAATAAGAAATTAGGAATGGGTATTGTTCTATAACTAGACATTGTTTTAGGACTTGATACAGTATATGGTTTACCGGTTACTGGATCAGGCGTTTTTGTTATGTTTTTATTTACTGATAAACAACTTTTATTAAAGTTAATATCATTCCATGTTAATCCTCTTAATTCACCATTTCTAAGTCCACAATAGAATAATATTTGAAATAAACATATCCATTTTAAATCATCTTCTACAGATAAGAATTTTTGAAATTCTTCTGGAGTATAAAAAGACATTTCTTTTTTTCTTTCATTTGGATTAGTAAAATTAGTCATTTTATTATAAACTTTAACAAAATTTAAATCATACCATTTAGTTCCAAAATTCATAATAGCTTTTAAATATTTATATACACCATTTTTATATCTAGTAGATATTTTCTTTTCATTCATGTATTGTCTCCATAATTCAAAATGTCTTATATTAAATGATTCAACTTTAATATTAAATAAAGGTTCAAGATAAGGCATCATATTTCTATAATTATAGAGTGTAGTAGATTTAACTTTATCTTGTTGATATTTATAATGTTCATCAATTAATTGTTTGAATGTTAGATCAGTAAATTCAGTCATATTTTTAATATTAACTTTATATTCTGCTTCATGATCTTTAGCTTCTCTTCTGGTAGCGAACTTTTTAGAGTGATATCTTCTAGGTCTACCTAAATAATCTCTATAAGTTATATCTACTACCCAAGTTCTACCATCCTTAGTAGCGTATTTACTTTTAACTTGTCTTATAGCCATATATCTTCTCCTTTCTTATTAGCTTCATCGAATTCTCGTTGTGCTTCTTCATCCATTTCACGAGCTCTTTTACCAGCCATAACAGATTCTGCAAATGATACATAATTATGTACATATGGCATTGGTCTTCGTTTCGTAATAATATCTAAAGCACGAGTTATTTTACTAAAGGCATTTTTATAATATTTTAATTCTTCATCTTTATTTGATAATTCTTTAGATTGTTCATGTCTTATCTTTTCGCTTTTAATAAGTCTTCTATTATTTTTATAAAAATCATTTTCAATAGATAGGGAAGTAATTTTATCATCTTTATCTTTTGATTCATATGTTTTTATTGTATTTAATCTTGTAAGATTATCAAAATCATCCATTATTTTTTCTACTTCTTTTTTACTATATCCAATAATCTTTTTCTTTAAATCTGAATTAGTATCTTTTAAAGACGTTTCTAATACGTTTTTAGCTTCATTTATTTTATCTTTATAATTATTCAAATCTTTACTTAATTTCTTTTCTTCAGCCTTTAATTCATTAATATGATACTCTAATTTAGTTTGATGATATTTATTAGCACCAATTTCACCTCTATCTAAATTAAAACCTTTACTTGTTATATATTTGTTGAATCTATCTTGCAATTTTGAAAAAGAATTTCTACCACCTAAATCTTTCCAAAATTGATCGTTATTTAAAAATTTACCTTTAACTGTTTCATATACCATCTCACCATTTTTATCTCTGAGTAGAATAGGTACTTCTTTATTTTTTCCATTTTTATCTTTTTTTATCTCCTTTATCAAATTACCATCTTTATCTCTTTGATAACATTTTCTTTTTACTTCATTTACTACTGGTAAAAAGTAAGCTTGTAGGTGAGGAGTATCTTCATCAAAATGTACTTGAGCCATTACTATATTTTCTTCTCCAACTAATTCTTTTAAAAAGTTATAACTTTCATCAAAGTATTTAATTACCTCTTCAGGAATATCATCTTTACTTTTAATATCAGGAGTCCATATATTTTGTCCTTCTTTTTTTCCTGTTTTATATTTCCTATCTGTTTCTTTAAATGGTAAACCCAGAGTCATAAAAAACTCTGGGCCGCTTGATATAGTTACACCATTTAATAGATTAGTTTTAGTTTTGTGAAGATATTCTATATTTCTGCTTTCTAATTTATATTTAACATCTTGATATAAATTATCTTTTTCTAGTTCTTTATACTTAATATTAAATTTAGTTCTTTCTGAATCATAATTACCTGTTCCAACTCTATTTTCCATCTCATTTCCAATAAGATATAAATCTTTACTTTTATAATTATTTTCAAATCTTAATACTTGATATCCATCATACATTTAAAACCTCCTTTACAAAAGAAAAACTACTAAAAATAGTAGTTATAATTTGATTTAATTATTGTATATATATCATTTAATGTTTTCTTTACATCTTGTCCCTCTAGATGTTTTTTATAATTTTTATATTGATTCATAAAGTCATTATTATCTAAAGGTAATTCGTTCCACCAAATTTTAAAATCACTTGGAAATAAATTGTTAGATGGGTAAAGATTATTTGAAGGAAATAATGCTGTTGTTTTTAATGTGTGTTCAAAAATACTTTTACTATGTTTTTTAACATTATTAGCATATTTTATTCCACTTATTATGCCTTCATATTCTATTGGAATTTTTTTGACTCTCTTTAAACAAATTTCAAAATAATCCAATATATCATATATTACCTCTTTTAATTCTAGTTGATAAATTTTATTATTATTTTTATATATATCGTATTTTTCATTGAATAGATTCATCTTTTTTTCAAGTATTATTAAGTCATCATTATTCACAAGTTTTCACCTCAATTCCATTATACCACGGAAAGAAGTCATTTTATGACTTATCTCACTAGGTCATAGACCAAATGTGAGTTAGGATAAATCCTAAAACCTTATTCTTCTAAAACAAGAGGATCTATAAACTTAGCTTTGTAATTTCTAGAAGTAGCAGTTCTATTTAGCTCAACATATATACCTTCTTTTTCTAATCTTTTAATATTACTATTTAATAATCTTCCAAAACGAGAAGGGGTAATTAATAGATTTAATTCTGCTATCATTTCAGCTGGAGTAAATATTACTTCTTTCTTCTTAATTATATATCTCATAAATACGCTAAGATTAAAATCTAGTTCAGTATTATCTTCATTAATAATTTCAAATTCAAGTTTATCATTTCTTATAAGATTAAGATTTTGTTCTTCAAAGTCTCTATTGATTATTTTTAAAGTATAAGTATTATCTTTATTATTGATTAATGTTAATATACCATTCATATTACCATCAATACCTGTACTACCAAGTGTTTTACCTTCTTTATTTAGATGATGTATTAAAAGAAATGTAAGATTATATTTTTTAGATAATTCTCTATATTTATCAAACATATTCTTCATTACATCACTATAATTATTAATATCAGTTTCATATCCATAATCTATACCGCACATAATATCTATGATTACAAATCTACCATTATAGGTTTCTGAGAATTCTTTTAAATCTAATAATAGATCATCTCTAATACATAATTTATGTTGTTCATCCTTTTGTACAAAGAAGAAAGAATTAGGCTTAAAAGTGTATCCAGTTATTTCTAATCTTTCTTTAAGTTGTAATTCTGAGATTTCTGTGCTAACATATAAAACGGAAGTGGGATTTGTATTGAATCCTAAGAATTGTTTATGATTAACCAAAGAGTTGGCAATCTGTAGTGCTAAAAACGATTTACCAACTTTTGGTTCTGCTACTAAACAATATAATCCATTTGACTTCATTATTCCATCAATAATGTTGTCTTTTTTTATGTCAATTTTTAAATCTTCAATAGGAATCATTTATTTCTCCAATTCTGCCATATCTTTTAGATAAGGAACATTAATATTAAGTTTATTAACAACTTCACACATAGGTATTAAATTACATGGTAGCTTATAGCCTTGATCAGTAAGATCTGTTATTATTTCTTTTCTTATTTTAAGTGCTGAATTTCTACCAAGACTAGTTAGTTTCATTAAGTCTTGTAATGTACACCATTGTTTAGATAATAATTCTAATGTTTCAACTGCAGTCATATATCAAACCTCCTATCTGCCATTCATTATTTTTTCATTCATTTTATATAATGCATTAATTAATTCTTCTTTTGAATTGTCTTCAATATCTTCATTAAGACCATATTCTACTTTAACATCTTCACGATCTTTGTTTTCTATAACTCTTAATCCACATAAGTGATTATGAACTAATTCAACAATATCATTAGTATCCATAGTAGGTAATATAGAATCTAATACTTCTTTATTCATAATTTTCCTCCTTTCTCTCTAAAAAAGGGTAGAGTTTCCCCTGGGCTAAGCCCACTTGTTGAAATTTTAGTTATTTCATAACTCCCGTGCCAATAGGGTTATAATTTCTGCCTTGCCTTTTTTTAGTTACGGCATATCGGCGATTTCCGCAACTTACAAATTTTCAAAGAACTTTGTAGTTCCAATTTGTCAAATTATATTTTAAAATAAAAGTTCCAAATTGGAAATACAATTATAATATATCATCTTAGTTCCATAATGTCAATACTAAAATGATAAAAAATTGACAAAATGGAATTTCTGTGTTCCAAAATGGAAAATATATGCTATAATGGTATCAAGAAGATATTAGGAGGTATACTTGTGGAGAATCGTAGAAAAAGTGATATTGCTATAGGTAAGAATATGGCTAATATGCGTAATAAATTTAATTTAACACAAAAAGAAATAGCTCAAGTAGTTGGTGTTAATGTTTCTACATATAAACATTATGAGTTAGGTGATAGATGTACACCATTAGCAGTTATTAGAGATTTAGCTAATTTTTATAAAATTTCAACAGATTATTTTTTTGAAAATATGCCAGAACTATCTACAAAAGAAGAATTAGAAGTAAGAAGATTTGCTTTTGATGTATCACAAAATAAACAACAATATATTGGTGATATTATGAATTTTTCTGAAGGTATGGCAAAATTAGAAGAAAAAGTTCAAGCAAGAGCTAGATTAAGAGTTAAACAATATAGATTAGATAACAAAAAATCACAACAAGAAGTTGCAGATTATTTAGGTATAGATATTTCTACTTACAATAAATATGAAAAGGGTAGTAGAAAATTAAATAATGAAGTAGTAAGAAAGATAGCTGAATATTACAATATTAAAGTCAGCGATATATTAGATTAATGACAGAATGACATTAGATTTAGGTGTGGACTACACCGATAAATAGTGTCATAGTGTCATAGGAGGTATATGATGAAAGAATTAACAGAAAAAGTTGTAGAATTCACAAGAGATAGAGATTGGGATCAATTTCATTCACCAGAAAATTTAGCAAAAAGTATTTCTATTGAAGCTGGTGAGTTATTAGAGTGTTTTCAATGGAATAATGAATACGATTTAGATGAAGTAAAAGAAGAACTAGCGGATGTCATTAATTATTGTTTATTAATGGCTGATAAATTAGGTGTTGATGCTAAACAAATAGTATTAGATAAAATGGAGAAAACAGCTAAAAAATATCCTGTTGAAAAAGCAAGAGGTGTTAGCACTAAGTACAACAAATTATAGGAGGATCAAATGCATAGTAAAGAAGAATTAGATAAAGCTATTATTGATTTATATAAAGATTATAAAGATACTTATAAAGACTATAAAGATGGAAATTTTAAAATCCTTTTTGATTTAAATAAAATACATAATGAAGAAAAGAAATATACAAAAGAAGAAGTTTATTATATAGGATTAAATGCGTTAGCACTTTTAGAACAAGATATAAAAAATAATAATATATAGGTGATGAAGTATGTTAGTATATGAAGGAGTAAAATCAGGATTTATTAATGATGTTGATTTAAATTTAATTACAGATAAAATTTTAACTAGATTTAAAGAAGTATTTCATAGAAGTACAGGTGAATCTGAAATTAATTCTTGGCGTGAATCCATGTTAAGAATGAGAGGAGTATTAGCTGATAATGAAATACCAGATAATGCTGGTGTGGCTATTGAATTTAATATTCCTCATACTTCTAATAGAATTGATTTTCTTTTATCTGGATATGATAAAAATAAAAAGAATTCTATTATTATAATTGAATTAAAGCAATGGACTCATGCAGATGCAGTTCCTGGTAAGGATGGAGTAGTTTCTACTGTTACTGGTAAAGCACTTAGAGAAGTTACACATCCATCATATCAAGCATGGAGTTATGCAAGTTTAATTGATAGTTATAATCAAGAGGTTTATGATAGAAATGTCGGATTACATCCTTGTGCATTTTTACATAATTATGAATTAACAGACAATGATCCAATTAATAGTGAACAATATAGAGATTATATAAATGCAGCTCCAATGTTTGGTGCTAAAGATTTTGAAAAATTAAGAGATTTTATTAAAAGGTTTGTTACTGAAGGTGATGATAAAGAAGGCTTATATATTATAGAAAATGGTAAGATTAAACCTTCCAAGATGTTACAAGATTCATTTTCTTCAGTATTAAAAGGTAATAAAGAGTTTGTATTAATAGATGATCAAAAAGTTATTTTTGAAGAGGCTTTAAGAATAGGAATTAATGCACATATACATAATGAAAAGAACGTATTAATAGTAGAAGGTGGACCTGGTACTGGTAAATCAGTATTAGCAATTAATCTTTTAAAACAATTCTTAAATAGAAGTTTAAACAGTTTCTATGTTACAAAAAACAGTGCACCTAGAGAAGTATTTAAAGCTAAATTAAAAATAGACAAAATGAGTGGATTAAATAATTTATTTAAAGGATCAGGAAGTTTCTATGATTGTGAACCAAACTCATTTGATGTATTGATAGTGGATGAAGCACATAGATTAAATAAAAAATCAGGTTTATTTTCAAATTTAGGTGAAAACCAAATTAAAGAAATTATTAATTCAAGTTTGTTCTCAATTTTCTTTATAGATGAGAATCAAAGAGTAACTTTAAAAGATAATGGTTCAATTGATGAAATAAAGAAGTATGCTAGATATTATAATGCTGGTATACATAAAATGGAATTAAAGAGTCAATTTAGATGTGATGGTTCTGATGGATATTTAGCATGGCTAGACAATGTACTTGAAATAAGAGAAACTGCTAATTTTGATTTGGATAGTAAATATGATTTTAAAGTATTTGATGATCCTAATGAATTAAGAAAAGCAATAGAAGAAAAAAATAGAATTAATAATAAATCAAGATTAGTAGCTGGATATTGTTGGAATTGGATAAGTGAAGGTAAAAATAAGTCTGATGTATTTGATATAACAATTCCTGAATATAATTTTGGAATGAGTTGGAATCTTGGTAATTCAAGTACATGGGCAATCGATAAAGAATCTGTTAATGAAATTGGATGCATTCATACTTGTCAAGGATTAGAATTTGACTATGTTGGTGTAATAATAGGTGATGATCTAAGATATGAAAATGATCATATAGTTACTGATTATACAAAAAGAGCAAAGACAGATCAATCAATAAAAGGTATTAATAAAATAGCAAAAGAAGAAGGTATTGAAGAAGCACAAAGAATTACTGATTCAATAATTAAAAATACATATAAAACATTAATGACTAGAGGAATGAAAGGTTGTTATGTTTATTGTACAGATAAAAAGTTACAAGAATATTTAAAAAATAGATAGGATATAAGTTAGTTTGTATCCTTTTTTTATGCCTAGATCTGTTCTAAAAAGTAAAAAGCTGGTATACTGTTTATAGGTGGTTAAGATGATTACGGTTGTAGCGGCATTAATAGAAAAAGATAATAAATATTTGATTGCTAGAAGATCTACTGGTTCTCAAGATGTACTAGGTAAATGGGAATTTCCTGGAGGAAAAGTAGAAAAAGATGAAACAGAAGAGAATGCAATTGAAAGAGAAATAAAAGAAGAATTTGAAATGGATATTAAAGCTATTAGATTTTTAACAAATAATGTTTGTGAATATCCTACAAAGACAATTGATTTAAGATTATATGAATGTAAGCATATTTCTGGCGATTTTCACTTACATGATCATTCAGAATATGTATTCGTAGATAAAGATGAAATTATTAATTATGATTTATGCCCTGCAGATATTCCATTAGCTGAATATATAAAAAATAATAAAGTAGTAAGAAGGTGAAGTATGAAGGATTTGTTTTTAACTAATTATAGTGATTTGTCATTTCTAGATAAAATAAAAAATAGTTTTAAAAAATGTAATTCTTTTACTTTGTCTGTTAGCTTTATAAAAAAAGCTGGTTTAGTTTTAATTCAAAGAGAAATAGAAGAAGCATTAGAAAGAGGTGCTAGGGGTAGAATTATAACTTCTACATATCAAAACTTTACCGATATAGCCTCTTTAAAGGATTTCTTAGCATGGCAAAATAAATATTCAAATTTTGAATGTCATTTAGATATGAATTGCTTTGGCGAAAATGGATTTCACTCAAAAGGTTATTTATTTGAATATGATGATTCAATAGAAATAATTGTTGGTTCATCAAATATAACAAGATTTGCTTTATTGAAGAATATTGAGTGGAATATATCTTTAATTTCAAAAGATAGTATTGATTCTTATGATGAAGCTATGAAAACTTTTGAATACTTATGGGATAGAACATTTAAATTAAGTGAAGATGTAATTAAACAATATTCATTTGTTTTAGATTATGCAATTGAAAGATGGGATATGGATTATATAAATCCAATGACTCAAAATATTGTTCCTAATTCAATGCAGAGAAAGGCATTAAAGGAATTAATAAGATATAGAGATACTGGAGTTAAAAGAGCATTAATAATTAGTGCTACTGGATCTGGTAAAACATATTTAGCTGCCTTTGATGCACGTAATTTTGGCGCTAAGAGAGTTTTATTTGTTGTTCACAGGGAAACAATATTAAAAGATGCAAAGCAAACATTTATGAACGTATTTGGTGCAGAAAAAACTTGTGGGTTATATACCGGAAATTCAAAAGATTTAGATTGTGATTTTGTTTTTGCTTCAAGTAATATGTTAGCAAGACATTTAAGTGAGTTTGATAAAAACGAATTTGATTATATTTGTTATGATGAAGTTCACCATATAGTTGCAGAATGTGGTAAAAAGATTTTAAATCATTTTAATCCTGAATTCTTATTAGGTTTAACAGCAACTCCAGAAAGAATGGATAATCAAGATATATTTGAATTATTTGAACAAAATGTACCATTTGAATTAAGACTTAGAGACGCAATTAATAATGATTTAGTTGTACCATTCCATTATTATGGAATAAGAGATGATCTTATTAATTATGGTGAAGATGACAAGAATAAAGTATCAAAAAATATAGCTGAATCTGATAACGTTGATTTTATAGTTAAAGAAATAGAGAAGAAAAGATTACCAAACGAAAAGTTAAAAGCTGTAGCTTTCTGTACTAATATTGCACATTGTACTTTAATGGCAAATGAATTTGCTATGAGAGGATATTCTACTGTAGCTCTAACTGGTGAAAATAATACTGGTGAAAGAATTAAAGCATTTAATGATTTACAGGATGAAACAAAAGATTTAGAAATTATTTGTACTGTGGATATTTTAAATGAAGGTGTAGATATACCCGCAATTAATATGGTTTTATTTTTAAGACCAACTGAAAGTTCTACAATTTTCTTACAACAATTAGGTAGAGGTTTAAGAAAATATCAAAATAAAGAGTATTTAACAGTACTTGATTTTATAGGTAATGATTATGGTAGATCTGTTCAAATAGCTTTAGCATTAGGTACTTTAGGGAAAACTACATATACTGAAAAAGCATATTTAAAGAATTTAATTGAATCAGATTATAAAACATTGAGTATTCCAAATGTTGAGATTCATATAGATGAATTATCTAAAAAAGAAATAATTAAATTTATAGATCAAGAAAACTTTAATAAGAAGACTTTCTTGAAAAAGGATTATGAAAATTTTAAAAAGTATTTAAATAAAGATGATATACCAACTCATATGGATTATTTAGAATCAGAAATATCACCAGATTTAAATAGATTTATAAAATGCAAAATTGGTGGTAAGAGAGTTAGATCATATTATGAATTCTTAACTATGATTGGTGAAGAAAGACTTCCTTTATTTACTGAAAATGAAATAAAATTAATTGATTCAATTGAGGAATTATTACCAATTGTTAGAGCAGATGAATATTTAATAATTAATTATTTATTACATCATAATGAGATTAATATTGATAAGATAAAAGATTATAATTCACGAGTAACTGAAGATACATTAAATAATGCTATTGAATTCTTAACAAATAAAGGTATTCTAATTGATAATCAATTAGCAATTGAAAATATATCCAATATTAATAATTATCTTCAAGATTTAATTGATTATGGAATTAATAGATATGAAATTGAATTTGGAGATTTTGATGGAAAGTATAAATTATATGCAAATTATTCAAAAGAACAAACAATGACTTCTATAGGAAGAAAATATACAATGGATATTTTATTAAAAGGTACATATTTTGATACTGATACAGGAGATACTTATGTGTATGTTGGATTAAAAAAGGATAAAGCTAAACAAGAAAGAACAGATTATAAAGACAAGTTTATTAATCCATCAATATTCCAATGGGAATCAGAAAATAATACAACAGTGGATAATGGTATAGGTATTAAATTAAAAAATACAAAAAATGTTTATTTATTTGTTAGAAAAATGGATGATGAAGATAATATAGTTCTTCCATTTACATATTTTGGTACAGGTAAATTTACTAATATGAGAGAATCAAAAGTTATAGACCAAAAAACAAAAGCAGTTTATAAAACTTTATTATTTGATATTAAGTTAGATAATCCTGTTCCAGAAGAATATTTTGTGGATTTTGAAATTCCAAATGAAATACAATAAAGCGGCTGAATTAGCCGCTTTTTGTAGTATAATAGAATATTAAAAGAAGGTGATCATATTATGTATGGTATTGTTAGTATTTTAGGGAGTATACTTAGACAAGTATATCTGCCTAATCCATTTGTTAATATTTTTGCTACACAAGGTATAGCAGATTTATTTAATTTGATTGTTGGTGGAGCAATTATTGGTGGATTATCTTATTTTTTAACAGGATGTGTTTATGAAAGAGGTGAAGCGCCAGCGGTTGGTAGTTTTTTATATACTTTTAATTATGCATTGATTACCTTTTCATTTTATGGTGTTTCATTAATAATTAAGGATATTATTATAGCAACAATTGTATATATGATTTTATATATTATTACTTGCATTTTTCTATCTAATTTAAAGAATAAACAATATAAATTTAGGTACTAATTTAGGTACGTAAAGTACCTAAAAACATATAAATTTGAATAAACTTAGATAAACTAATATACACATAAACCCTTATAAATAAAGGGTTTTACTTATTTATATAAATATTGACAATGTGGAACCTAATTGCCCCCTGAAGAGAGCATATCTGTAATATTAAAATACTTGTATTATTTATATTTTATATATATAATATTTGATTAGGTGATTAATACATGGAAAAAAGTAAACATAATTATAGAGGTATATTTAATATACCTGTTGATGAATTATCTAACTTTATTAATCCTATTAATATGTCTATATTTATTAATAAAAGAGATATATTATCTTTATTTAATAATAAAGAAGAATTAAATAATTATATTGTATTATTTTATAATAATATATTTAAGTATTTACCATCATTATATGATGAAGCTAAGAATTATTTTATTAGTAATTATAGTGGTATTACTTACACACCGCATACTTCTGGTTATGACTTTAGATTTAATCCTATAGATTTTATTAATAGTTTATTTAAATATATGCACTTAGATTATGAAATACCATTTATTAATTTAGATAATGGTTATGGTATTAATTATTTAAAAGATTATGTTAGAGCTTATATTGATGATTTTTATAGAGATGATAGTCAAATAGATAGTAGAAATTATGATTTAAAAGTAGATTTAATTAGTGAATTAAAAGATAATTTAGATAATATAGTTAATATGTATTATAAAGATTTAGATAATATAATTTATGATAATGTTATACCTAAAGATATGCTTTTATACTTAGCTGATTATAGTTTATTAAAATATGAAGAAACAAATGATGAAAAATATGTAATACTTCCATATGAATATTATCACTATGTATCTCATATGTTAAATAGTGCCTATCCTCATGTTATTAGTGTTAATGGTATAAAACAATGGTTCACTGATTTTAGAACTAAATATAAATTATTAGTTGGTGAAGATAAAATTATTGATGATAGTAATTATTTATTAAATGATCATGAAGTGTTACTTGCATGGGATATATTAAAACCTGGTATGCTTGAAAGACAAATTAGAGATACTCATGATTTTCTAAGAAGTACCCCTAATGTTGATTATGATAAATATTTACAATTATTTGAAGTTAAAATGAATTATTATATGAATAGTCCATATATAAATTACATTCAAGGCAAATATGGTTTATTAGGATATATTGGTTTTTCATATAAAAATGAATATTTAATATTTGATAAATTTCATAATTCTGAAACTATAGATCCAAGTAAAAAAACAATATTAACTCATGGTGAAGCAATATATGCTTTACCATCTGATAGATTTAGTGTATTAAAAGGTTCTAAACAAGATATTATTAAAGCTAAGGAAACTGATGATAGAATAAAGAAGATAAATCATACTCCAGCACCAGAATATACTTTTAGAAATAAACTCGATGATGTAATAAATGGTCCTAATTTATCTTATACTACTTTTGATAAAGTTATTGATAATGAAAAGAAGAGAATGTTAATTAAAAAGTAATAGTTAATCACTTATATTATTTTGATACATAAAATAATATAGGTGATTTTATTATGAAAAAGGTTGTAATTGATGCTGGTCATGGGGGAGTTGATTCTGGTGCAACTGCAAATGGGATTGTTGAAAAAGATTTAACATTAAAGATTTCTCAATATATAAAAAATAGATTAGATGAATTAGGTATAGAATCAACATTAACTAGAGATAGTGATATTACTTTAGAACCTACTAATAGAGTAAATAAAGTATTAAATACATATGGTAATGGAAGTGATGTCATAGTATTATCTAATCATATTAATGCTGGTGGTGGTGATGGTGCTGAAGTTATATATGCCTTAAGAAATAATGATACTCTTGCTAAAAAAATATTAATGGAATTAGAAAATAAGGGACAAAATGTAAGAAAAGTATATCAAAGAGTATTACCATCAGATCCATCAAAAGATTATTATTATATGCTTAGAAATACTCCTAATACTGAAAGTTTAATAGTAGAGTATGGTTTTTTAGATAGTACTAAAGGAGATGATGTAAATCTACTTAAAAATAACTGGCAAAACTTAGCTGAAGCAACCGTTAAAGCATTAGCAAGTTATATTGGAGTAGATTATAATGTTGAACCTAGTTATTATTATACTGTTCAAAAAGGTGATACTTTATGGAGTATAGCAAGAAAATTTAATACAACTGTTGATAAATTAAAAGATATGAACAATCTAACTAGTAATATGTTAAGTATAGGCCAAAGACTTCAAGTAAGTGAAAATTTAAATAATAATGATAATTACTATATAGTTAAAAAAGGTGATACTCTATATAGTATTGCTAAGAAATTTAATTTATCAGTTGATGAATTAAAAGAAATAAATAATTTAAATAGTGATACTTTAAGTATAGGTAAATCTTTATTAGTAAGTAATAATAATTCTAATAACTATTCTAGTATATATACAGTTAATAAAGGAGATAATTTATATTCTATAGCTAGAAAATTCAATACTACAGTAAGTATGCTTGCAGAGTTAAATAATTTAGAATCAACATTACTAAGTATTGGTCAAAAATTATTAATACCATGATTCTTATTTATAAGAATCTTTTTAAATTAAAAAGATAGCTTATAGCTATCTAAAGAATAGATTGATAGTTCTAAATATTCTTATTAATTTAGAAATTGTATGTCCAAAAAGTGTTATACAACCACCATGAATATTTATTAATTCAGCACTAGTTAATTGCATTATCTTTCACCTCCCTCTAATTATATTATTATAGGTAAATAATTGATTTCCTTTTTTAAAATAAAAAAACCATCTATAAAAGATGATTTTTAAGTATAAAGGATGGAATAATATGCTTGATAAGGTATTTAAAAAAGTAAAAGAATTTGTTCTTTTTTAAATTATTAATTATTAATAAATAAGATTCCTTATCTAGTTTATTATATGTTTTATATATAATTATGTATATGCTTATGTCTATATATTTATTATTTAGCACTTAATATTGACAAGTGCTATTAATAGTATTATATTATTATTAGCATTTGAATTTGATGAGTGCTAGGAGGTCATTTATGAAAAAGAAAGAATTTAAAGCTGAATCTAAAAAGTTAATGGATTTAATGATTAATTCTATTTATACTAATAAAGAGATATTTTTAAGAGAAATTATATCTAATGCAAGTGATGCACTAGATAAATTGCATTATGAATCTTTAACTAATAAATCTATTAAAATAGATCCTAAAAAGTTAGATATTCATATTGCTATTGATAAAGATAATAAAACTTTAACTATATCTGATAATGGTATAGGTATGAGTAAAGATGAATTAGAAAATAATTTAGGTACTATTGCCAAAAGTGGTTCATTAGAATTTAAAGAAAACAATGACCATAAAAAAGATATTGATATAATTGGACAATTTGGTGTAGGTTTTTATTCAGCATTTATGGTTGCTAAAAAGGTTGAGGTTATATCTAGGGCTTATGGAAGTGATGAGGCATACTCATGGACTAGTGAAGGAATAGATGGATATAGTATTGAAAGTAGTAAAAGAGATGAATATGGTACTGATGTTATATTAACTATTAAAGATGATGATAATGAAGATTATGCTAAATATCTTGAAGACTATGAAATACAAAGTTTAATAAAGAAATATAGCGATTATATTACTTATCCAATTAAGATGAATGTTACTCATCAACATTTGAAAGAAAAGACAAATGATAATGATAAAGATGAATATGAAACAGTTACTCATGAAGAGGTAATAAATGATCTTGTTCCTATATGGAAAAGAAATAAGAAAGATATTAAAGAAGAAGAATATAATACATTTTATGCTGATAAATTTATGGATTATGAAAAACCTATTCATAGAATACATACATCCGCTGAAGGAACAATTGAATATAATTCTTTAATATTTATTCCTTCTCATGCTTCTTTTGATTATTACACTAAAGAATATGAAAAAGGATTACAATTATATTCTAATGGCGTATTAATCATGGAAAAATGTGCAGAATTAGTTCCTGATTATTTGAGTTTCATTAAAGGTGTAGTTGATTCTCCTGATTTACCTCTTAATATTTCTAGAGAAACTATACAACAAAATAGAGTTTTAAAAACTATTGCTAATTCTATAGAAAATAAAGTATTAAAAGAATTAGAGGATTTAAAGAATAATAATAGAGAAGATTATAATAAATTTTATGAAGCATTTGGTATGCAAATTAAATTTGGTGTATATGCTGATTTTGGTATGAATAAAGAAAAATTAAAAGATTTAATTATGTTTTATTCATCTAAAGATAAGAAATTAACTACTTTAAAAGAATATGTTGAAAGAATGAAAAAAGATCAAAAAGATATTTATTATGCTTGTGGTGATAGTGTTGATAAAGTAGATTTAATTCCTCAAGTAGATGCCGTTAAAGATAAAGGATTTGAAGTATTATATTGCACTGATTATGTAGATGAATTTGCTATAAAGATGCTTCAAAAATATGATGATAAAGAATTAAAAAATGTATGTGATCAAAATATTGAACTTGATAGTAAAGAAGAACAAGAAGAATTAAAAAAGAAAAATGACGATAGTAAAGATATGTTTAGTTTAATGAAAGAAGCTATTCCTGAAGTAAAAGATATTAGATTTACTAATAAATTAAAAAATCATCCAGTATGTTTATCTACTGATGGCGCAATATCTGTTGAAATGGAAAAAGCAATGAATGCTATTCCTAGTGCTGAAGGAAATGTTAAAGCAGAAAAAATATTAGAGATAAATGAAAATCATGCTATTGTTAAAAAATTAAAAGATTTGTATAAAAAGGATAAAGAAGAATTAAAAAATTATGCAAAAGTATTATATGCTCAAAGTTTACTAATTGAAGGACTTTCAATTGAGAATCCTACTGAAATTAGCAACTTAATTGCTAACATCATATCTAAGTAGAGATTATTCTCTACTTTTCTTAATTAAAAAAGAATTAGAAATTATTCTAATTCAATACATTCAAAATCGCTATTATTTGTTTTTTTACTACATTTTATGGTATCAAATATTACATAAGTGTCTCCAATTACTTTTCCTTCTTTACTAAATACTATTTGTGCTTCAGTTGGAAAATAACATGTAATACTATTGTTTAACCAACAACTATGATCTTTTAAATCATATCTATTACATATTGTTCCATTTTTTTCAGAATCATACCATGAGCCATCACGACATCTATTATCAGATATATCACTCATAAATTCTTTACATGAAGAACCAAATCCTTCAGAACCTGTCCATACACTATCTTTGTAGTTACATTGCCCTGATTCTGGCATAGGTAGGTATGTATATTCTCTTCCTTTAATTTGATATTGAATTTTTTCCTGTAGTCCACTATTTTTAATTGAAAAACTCATATAGTTTTCTAATAATTTTATATAATCATTTGCATTATTTTTAACTTGGTTTAGTATTTCTTGATTATGATTTGTTAAAGTAAATAAATTATTTTTATATGCAAAAAATATAGCGCCAGCAATTAAGACAATAATTAAAATTAAAATATAAACTGCATAGTTTTGATAATGCTCAGTAGAATAGTTTTTATATTCTGTTTTATTATAATCTATATTATTAGGATTATTATTTTGCTCTAATTCTTCATTAAACTTTTTTAATTCTTCCTCTTTTTTTATTTTTTCATAATCTATTGGTGCATTATCTAAGTTGATGCTGCTATTTTTTGCAACATATAGATCGGGATGTACTGTACTTAAAGTTGTACCACACATATTACACTTTTGGGCATCAATTGCATTTAATGCACCACACTTAGGGCAATTGTTCATATATTTCACCTCTATTTTTATAATTATAACATGCCAAATATAATTATTTAAGAAAAAATAATATAGTATGTATAATTATAATAATATTTGATATAATTAGTAATAATTAGCACTCTGTATTGACAAGTGCTAATTATTGAGTATAATACTAATATGAGGTGAGTATTATGATGCAAGAAAATCAAATACCAGAAAATGTTTTAGAGGCATATGGTAGAAATATTAATGATGCCGTTAAAGAAAGAAAAATAGATCCTGTTATAGGAAGAGATGAAGAAATACGTAGTATTACTAGAGTTTTATCTAGAAAAACTAAAAATAATCCTGTATTAATTGGTGAACCAGGTGTTGGTAAAACTGCAATAGTTGAAGGGCTTGCTCAAAGAATAGTTAAGGGTGATGTTCCAGAAAGTTTAAAAAATAAAACTATTTGGGAACTTAATATGGCTTCACTTGTTGCAGGTGCTAAGTATCGTGGTGAGTTTGAAGAAAGATTAGAAAAAGTTCTAGATGAAGTTAAAAAAAGTGAAGGAAATATAATAATGTTTATTGATGAAATTCACATGATTGTTGGAACCGGTGCTATATCTGGTGCAATGGATGCTGGAAATATATTAAAGCCAATGCTTGCTCGTGGTGAAATACATGTAATTGGTGCAACAACACTTAAAGAATATAGAGAATACATCGAAAAAGATGGTGCTTTAGAAAGACGTTTTCAAAAAATATTAGTAAGTGAACCTACTGTTGAAGATACAATAACTATCCTTCGTGGACTTAAAGAAAGATTTGAAATACATCATGGAGTAACAATTCAAGATAAAGCATTAATTAGTGCTGCTACATTATCAAATAGATATATAACAGATAGATATTTACCAGATAAAGCTATAGATTTAATTGATGAAGCCTGTGCAACAATTAGAGTTCAAATGGATTCTGTTCCTGTTGAACTTGATGATTTACAAAGACAAATAATGAGACTTGAAATAGAAAAAGAAGCTATTAAGAAAGAAAAGGATGAGTTATCACTAAAAAGAAAAGAAGAAATTGAAGGTAGTTTATTTAAATTTAAAAATAAAGAAAAAGAATTAAATGAGTTATGGCAAAAAGAAAAAAATATTAAATCTCAAATTAAAGCAAAAAAACAAGAAATAGAAAAAACTAAATATGATTTAGATGAAGCAGAGAAAAACTATAATTTAGAAGAAGCGGCTAGATTAAGACATGGAGTATTACCTGACTTAGAAAAAGAGTTAGAAAATTTAAAACAAGTAGAAAGTGATAAAATATTATCTGATGATGTAACTAGTGATGATATTGCTAAAGTTATTAGTAAGTGGACTAATATTCCAATTGCTAGGTTAATAAGTAGTGAAAAGGACAAATTAATTAATTTAAAGGATAATCTAGGTAAAAGAGTAAAAGGTCAAGATGAGGCTCTTAAACTAGTTTCTAATGCTATTATTAGAAGTAGAAGTGGAATAAAAGATCCCAATAAACCAATTGGCTCATTTATCTTTTTAGGACCTACCGGTGTAGGTAAAACAGAAGTTGCAAGAACTCTTGCTTATGAGTTATTTGATGATGAACGTCATATGATTAGAATTGATATGAGTGAATATATGGAAAAATATTCTGTATCAAGATTAATTGGTGCAGCACCTGGATATATAGGTTATGAAGAGGGTGGTCAATTAACTGAGGCAGTAAGAAGAAATCCATATTCTATTGTTTTATTTGATGAAATAGAAAAAGCCCATCCTGATGTGTTAAATTTATTACTTCAAATATTGGATGATGGTAGAGTAACTGATTCTAATGGTAGATTAGTAGATTTTAAAAATACTATTATTATAATGACATCTAATGTTGGTAGTGAACATATCTTAGAAGGACATGATGATTTAGTATTAAATGAACTACATAATTATTTTAAACCAGAATTTTTAAACAGAATAGATGAAATAATAATATTTAATAAACTAAATAAAGATGTATTATTTGATATATTAGATAATTTAATAAAAAATATTGAATATAGATTAAAAGACTCTAATATAAGCTTAAAATTGACTGATAAAGCAAAAGAATATTTAATAAATAATTCTTATGATGAAGCATTTGGAGCAAGACCATTAAAAAGAATAGTAACTAAAGAATTAGAAACTAAATTAGCAACTAAGTTAATTGAAAATGAAATAAAGTATGGCCAAGAAATAATAATAGATATAGAAGATAATAATATAGTATTAAAGTAAAGTATTAACTTTACTTTTTTACTTAAAAAAACTTGATATTTTACTATATAATATATTATAATATCTTTGTTATTATTTTTAGGGGCATAATATAATGGTAGTATGACGGTCTCCAAAACCGTTCGTCTGGGTTCGAATCCTTGTGCCCCTGCCATTAAGTAAATCAAAGTAGCTAGGCTACTTTTTTTCATGGTATAATATATTTGGGAGTGATTAACTATGAATATTCGTAAAGCAAACTTAAGTGATTTAAATGATATTTGTAATTTAAATAATGAATTATTTAAACTTGAAAAAGAAAAATATGATCCAACTTTAGTAGAAGGTTGGCCAATATCAAATGAAGGTAAAGAATATTTTACTGATTTGATTAATAATCATTATGTTATAGTAGCCATACAAGACAATAATGTTGTTGGATATCTTGCTGGTAGTATTGAAGAAAAAGGCTCTTATGAATTAATTCAATATGGTGAAATAAATAATATGTTAGTATCTGATTCGTGCAGAGGTAAGGGTATAGGAAAATTATTAATAGATAATTTTAAAGTGTATTGTAAAGAACATAATATACATAATATTAAAGTTGTAGCAAGTTATAAAAATGAAAATGCCATCAATTTTTATCATAAAAATGGATTTGAAGATTTTGACTTAACACTTACTATGAACATAGACTAAAAGTTTTAAACCCATATGATTACCGTGCCATAGATAATTAAAAATCCACGACTTTTAGGCGTGGTTTTTTAATTATTTTTCAATTATAATTAGTTTACTATTTGCACCATTTAATTCAATAATATTTGTTGAATCATCAGTGTTATTTGCATCAATAAATCTATTCTTTATTCCTTTTAGTATTGTTTTGTATTTAGAATCTTTTGGTAATTCAACTCTTGCAGTTGAATTTATTGTATTAACCTCTAATATTCCATTTAACTTATTATATTTAGCTTCAATATCACATTTTGTGACATTTAATACTATTTTTCCTTTAGAGTCATTAACATTAATATATTTTAATTCTCCATCATATTCTAATTTATTTAAATCTAGATTAAATATATTAAGAGTTTTAGTTCTAGTATTAAGTTCTATTTCATCTATATATTTTTCAGGAATATAAATATTTATAACTATATCTTGATATTCACTTTTACCTTTAATATTAATATCTAATCTATCAAATATATTATCAAATTTAATTTTATATAGTTCTGATAATTTATTTTCTTCATCAGAATATACTTCTACTTTAACTTTCTCTTCGTTATTAGGTTTAATATTTACTTCGAATGATTTACTAATTTTAATATCAAAATGTTTAGTATGATCTATTTCTATTTCTTCTTTATAATAATACTTTCCTTTAATATTAATTGGTTTATCTTCTTTTATTAATTCATCTATAGTAACATTAAATAATATACTAAGTTGTTTTAAGTTTTCAATATCAGGTATTCCATCCCCACTTTCCCATTTTGTAATAGCTTGTCTTGAAACATTTAATTTTTCAGCAAGCTCTTCTTGTGTTAAATTAATTGAATTTCTAAATAATTTTAGTTTTTCACTAAATAACATATAATTCACGCTCCTTGAAAACAATTTTACTTACTTTATAGTATTTAACAAGCAATTTTTTGTAGCAATTTATAATTTTTTTGCTACTTTGCGTAGCATTTACTAGCTATATATAAATTATAACATATGTTTATTCATATTTACTATACTTATGTTATAACTATAAAGAGGATTTGAATTAGAAATGCAAAATATTGGAATGTCTATGCTTTGGTTTTGGATAGCATATATAATTGTTACTTTAATTCATTAGAGTTAATTTTAGAAATAGAATTAGTCATTTAGCACCTACTTTTATTAATAATATTTTTGCATATTTAAATGGGCGTTATAAATAGTTATTATTTATAATATATTATTCTTAATTTATATATTTAAATGTAATAAAATAATGATATAATTATATTAAGTAATTATGTTTAATACATATATTATTAATTTAGAAAGGAGATGCATTTTAAAAGAAGTAAATATTAAAAATATATTGTTTATTTAATTTGAAATTATAGAAGGAGTATTTTTTATGGAAATGATTACAAATGTATGGGATAGATTAATGATTAATGTTCCAAATTATGTTGAAGCTTTAATATTACTAGTTTTAGCTATGATATGTGCTTCAATTATTAAAAGTTTAGTAAATACTACTATGAATGTATTAAAACTAGATAGTGCTTTAGATAAAGCAAAAATAGATGATAATAAAAAGACATCTTTAAAAGAATTTGTAGCAAAATTATTTTATTTAATTACTTTTGTTTTATTCGTTCCAGGTATTTTTGGAAAACTTGGATTAACAGGAGTTAGTGAACCTGTAGTATCAATGATGAATGAATTATTAACATATTTACCAAATATTATTGCTGCAGTAATTATTTTAATTATAGGTTTATGTATTTCAAAAGGAGTTAGAGAATTACTAATTCCAACATTTAAAAAATTAAACTTTGATAAATTTTTAGAAAAAGCTGGAGTTGATGGAAACAATAAAGTTGGTCTATCTGAAGTTTTAGCTAATATTGTTTATGTACTTATATTAATTCCTGTTGTTATTGCTTCTTTAGATGCATTAAAAATAGAAGCCATTTCTAAACCTGCAACTGATATGTTAAATAATATTTTAGTATTTATGCCTAGAGTATTAATTGCAATTGTTATAGTATATATTGGTAAATTTATTGCTGGTTTAGCATGTGGGTTACTTGAAAAATTATTAGTATCTATTGGAACTGATAAGGTAACTCAAAGTATAATGGATGCATCTGATACTAAAGTAAGTAAAGATTTCTCTTTATCAAAAATAATAGCAAATATAATAAAAATTGTTATTATTGTATTCTTTGTAGTTGAAGGTGTTAATATTTTACAACTTCAAGTATTAACTAATATTGGTAATAATATTATTGCATATATGCCTTATGCTGTTTCTTCAGTTATTATTATGTTAATTGCTATATTAGTTGGAAACTTTGCTGAAAGTTCTATTAATAAAAAATTTAAAGATAACAAAGCTATTGCCTTTATTGCTAAAGTTGCTATAGTTGTTGTAGGTGTATTTGTTACTTTATATCAACTAGGCATTGCCAAATCAATGGTTAATTCAGCATTTATAATTATTCTTGGTGCTTTTGCAGTTGCATTTGCTATTGCCTTTGGTGTAGGTGGTAGAGATTTTGCCAAATCAATGTTATCAAAATTGGAAAAGAAAATTGATGGTAAGAGTAAAAAGTAATTTATAATAAAAAAAATCAAACTAAATATTAGTTTGATTTTTTATTTTTATTCAAATGCTCTAATATAATAGATTTAATATAATTAAAGGTATTACTTTTTATAAATGGTATTATTAATAATATTGAAGTTATTATAACTGTTAGTATTAATTTTATTATAAAGTTTATATATATATTAGATAAATTAATATTTATTAAATAACTATTAATTATTATAATAATTACTATTATTAAGACATTTTTAATATAGTTAAAAAAGTATTTTTTTGAACTAGAATTAAAATATTCTTTAAACATTATCTTAGGTTCCATCCACCATGCAAACAATAAACATGATATAATTGATGCAAATAATATACCATCTATTTTAAAATAGTATCCTAAGATAATAGATAATATAAGATTTAAAACTGCAGTAACTAAATTAGCATATTTAGTTTTACCAAATATTCCAGTTGTTTCTCTAAACATCCATATATTTTGTCTTATATTTTCTGTATAAAAGATTCCTACGACAAGTATTAATGTAATATTAGATAATAAGTATTCTTTGCCAAAAAACATTTCAATAAAATCAGGTATTAATATAATAAAACAGCTTGCACAAAATCCAATTATTAAAAAGTTTATATCCTCTAGTATAAAAAACATTTTTAATTGATCTTCTTTTTTTTCTTTAACTATATAATTACCTAAGCTAGATTTTATTGATGAAAATATTAAATTAACAAATGATGTAATACCAGATATTATCATTAGATATGTTGAATAATATCCTACAATAATTGTTCCAACAAATATTGATATTAAAATATTATCAGTATTATTTTGTATTACAGCTCCAATTCTATAAAGAAATAAGTCTTTTACATTTTTAAATACCTCTTTTTTTTCTTTTTTATCTAAAGTTTTTTCTTTATATTTATCTAAATAAGGGTATAGTTTATTAACCTTTCTTGCTTTAAAAATATTTGAAAGTAATGTCGTTATTATATTAGCTATTAAATATAAAATAAAATTTTTTGTAAGATATAGTATTAGTACTTGTATAATAAATAATAATATATAAAATTTTGTGTCATAACTATTTATAATATATTTTTTTTGATCAGATAATAATATTGTTGTTTTATATACAAATAAATATCCAATTACTACATTTATCAACATTAAAAAGTAATATATATATATATTATCAACATCTACGGGTAAATTAACAAAATATTTTAAAAATGGCATTATTATTATACCTAATATAAATATAGCTAATGCAATTACATTATATATTTTATTAAAAAAGAATACATATTCACTTATCTTTTTTTCATCTTTATTTGCTAGTGGTTTAAATAGACTATACATCATTGCCGTTATAACACCAAAATCTGCTAACGTTAAAAATGATAGAATATTAGTAAATAAACTATTTATTCCAAGGTATACAGGACCTAAACAAGCTACAAAAATTACTCTGTTTAAAAAAACAAGAATTAATTTTATAAATTGAAATATAAATGTATAAGTAATATTTTTTTGGATATTTTTAATTCTTGACTCTGACATATCTACTACACTTTCTATCATATTTTTATAATTTATAATTTTTTATTTTTTAGTTTATATATAGTTTTCTTTAATTTAAAATACATGTTTGGAAAATAGCGAAAAATCCACTTTCTTAATCCAAATGTTGATAATTTATAATAATGTTTATACTTATCTAATATTGTATCACAAATATCTTTATTATCTTTTAAATATTCCTTTACTTTGAAGTAATTATTTCTTAAATATTTTAAAAAAGAATCTATTGCATATTTTTTAAATTCTTCATCTTTTCTGCTATCAAAAAATTTAATTCTTTCTTCAATTGCATCTAGTCCATCTAATCTTTTTTCATAAAAATTACTGGTTATACTTGTTCCTTCTTGTCTATAATTATATAAATTTGAAGAAATAATACTAACATATTTCTGATTAAAATATAGTTTATAGTTTATATAATCATCTTCATGTAATTTTCCTTTTTCAAATCTTAAATTTTTAAATATTGATGCATCATATAATTTATTACAAACACTTTCGTTTTGTAACAAATTATATTTTAATATATCGTATATAACCTCTCTTGTAGTTTTTATCATATCTTCACTATAGTTTTTTTGTTCTATTATTTTATTATTTAATACTAAATTTAATCCACATTGGCTTATTTTAGTATTATTTTTAATATTTGCATTTAAAAGTTCTTCAATAAATTCTTTATCAATATAATCGTCTGAATCAATAAATGCTACGTAATTACCTGTTGCTTTATCTAGTCCATCATTTCTTGCTGCTGAAAGTCCTTCATTTTTCTTGTCAATAAGTATTATTCTTTTATCTTTTTTTTCATAAGCCTTACAAATATCTAAGGATGTATCTTTTGAACCATCATTTATTAATATAATTTCTAAATTATTATAAGTTTGATTTATAATTGAATCTAAACATTTAGCTAAATATTTTTCTACATTATATATTGGAACTATAACTGTTACTTTCATTTTTTACTTCACCTTTTCTATTGTAAATAATATTTGCTATTAATAATAAGAAAATAGATACACCAATTTTAATTGTTAATGTTTCAAAAAATAAATATATAATACATATAATTATAAACTTTTTTTCTTTTTCAAATCCCTTTTTTGGTGTCATTATTATTGGTACTAAATATATTAATAATGTAATAACGCCTAAGAATAGAAAACACATATCATAAAAATTATCGACAATGTATTTACCATATATTTGCATTGATGAACTACTTGGAATAAGTGATAATCCTATTTCTTCAAATGCTAACCTTGGGTAGCCAAATCTTCCACTTAGTAAATCATTTAACTTATAATAAATTGGTGTATGAAATGAAAATTTTAAAAAGTATAGTGATATAAAAGATAATATTATATATGAACTATAGTAAATACAATTAATTAATTTTTTATTTTTAATTAAATAAAACAACAATAATAATAAATACATTATAAATGGAGTTCTAGATCTTGTAATTATAAAAGTAATAATTATTAGTAATGTACAGATAATTATCTTTTTAATATTTATTTTTTCCTGTAAGAATAAATAATCAAATACAATCGCAAATACTAAATATGAAGTAAAATTAGGATTAATAAAGTATAAGTATAAACTTGTCCCTTTTGATGACGTATGAATTAATTCTAATATATTATTATTATTAAATATATAATCATAAAAATAAAATATACTATGTGATAAAATAAACAATAATTTTATTATAATATCTATTTTTATTATTTTTTTAATATCTATATTTTTTATTGAAATAAAGGCTAATAAGTTTAATACCAAAAATTTATTTCTAGTAATATAGTACAAATAAATCATCAATATTAATAAAATTACATATATAATAGATTCTTTGATATTAGGTTTATCAAGTATTATTTTTACTAAAAAGAGTATGGTAATTAATACATATGTAACTTGAAAAAATAATACTGGTGGTTGTATTAATACTGATTTTAACAAGGTATTAACTATAACAAGTAAAGAAAATGCAATATAATAAATACTATTTTTAATCTTATCCAATATTTTCACCAGCTTTATTTAATTATTTTAAATACTAATTTATTATACCATAATAAGCTATAATTTTTTTTGTAAAAATTACATAAATTAATATAATGTTTAATAATATATTTAAATGATTTATTTTTTATGATTTTTTTCATATCTTTGTAACTCATATATTTATAAACATTTTTATAAACATTACTTTCCATTATTTGTTTGCAAATATTAATAAATTTTTTTTTAGATATATTAACATTAAAAAAATTAAATAAGATTGATAATGTTTGTTCTAATATTTTATATGATGCTAACATTTTATATTTATCTGACTTATCCCATTTATTTACATAAATATAATACTTATCAAAACAATAGATAAAATTATTAATGTTATTTAATATTTGTTTATAATCAATTTTTTTTGTTGTTGAATTAATATTATATCGATAATAATATAAATAATCATTTAAAAATAATACTTTATCTACTTTAGAAAAAACATCTAAATTTAATAAAAAATCTTCACCATTTATTATGTTTTTTTCTATTGGTTTAATATTATTAAATAACTTTCTTTCATAAAAACATAAGCATAAACTATTTAAATAATTACTTGTTAATAAACAATTAAATATATCATCTTTTTCAATTAATTCTTTTCCTTTATAAATATAATTATTTTTAGTATTATTATTTGAGATAATTTCAGGATTAAATCTAATAACATCACATTTTTCTTTAGAAATTGTATTATATAGTATTTCAATTGCATCAACTCTTATATAATCATCAGCATCTATAAACATAATATATTTTCCATGTGAATTTTTAATACCATTGTATCTTGCCATATAAGTTCCTAGATTTTTTTGATTTATAAGATTTATTCTTTTATCTTTTTTGGCTAATTGTTCACATATTTTTTTAGAATTATCACTTGATCCATCATTTACTATTATTATTTCAATATTTTTATATGTCTGATTAATTATTGAATTAGCGCATTCTAAAATATATTCTTCTTTATTATAAAGAGGAACTACTACACTTACTAAATCATTTTTCATTCTTACCACTTATACTTTCATATATTCTTTGACAATTTAATTTATCTCTAAGTTGAAAAAAATCATCCATTCTTTTTATATATTTTTGTTCAACTTTATAATTATTATCTATATATTTAATTATTTTATTAACTACATCATCCGTATTTTTTATTACATCCCCAAAACCATTTTCATAGCTAAAGTATCCTTCTTGATATTGATTTTGTCTATATTCATCTATATCAAATTGGTAAAAAATTATTGGCTTTTTCATAAATGCAAAATCAAAAAATACGCTTGAATAATCTGTTACCATTAATGCTGATTCCTTTAAATATTTTTGAATATTTTCTTTTGAAGATTTAACAATTATTATATTAGAACAGTTGTTTTTATAATTATTTATATATTTTTGCATATTATAATGTGGGTAAAAATAAGCAGTAATGTTATTTTTTTCTAAATAATTATGTAGTTTTTTATTATTTAGTAATTGTTGCCAATATATAAAAAAGTCAGTTTTTTTAAAGTCTACTTTTTTATTTAAAGCATTTGTTTCTCTTGTTAAATAACTACGCCAAGTAGGTATTAATAATATTTGTTTTTTATTTACTTTGATATCTATTAAATTATCAAATCTTGCTAATCCAGTATATTCTAAATTATTTTTTGGATATCCAAAATATTTCTTAATATAATCATATTCTTGCTTTGCTCCGCAATAAAATTTATTAAATTTAGTATCGTTATAATATAACCATTTTAAATCATCTTTAACTAATCCATGTTGTAAATAATATCTGTTTTTAAACAAATTTAATTTAACATGCAATACGTAAAATAGGGCATTTGATGGATTGCCACTTTTTTGAGAACTAATATTTTTATCTGCTGCTAAATAATATATCCAATGTTTTAAACTTCTAAAATTAATTATATTGCCATATTTTTTTACATTTTCATATTCTTTGCACTTTTTATCGATTGCATAGTATGAGTTTATTTCTGGATGATTTTCCTTTAAATAAATATAAAAGTAATATGCATTATCACTAGCTGTATCTTTTCTTTCAGCTAAAAGCCAAATTTCTTTTTTTCTTATTTTATTAAATAGTCTATAAATCATTGCAGGAATTAATATTATTAAAAATAAAAATATATCAAGTATATCAGCAATTTTTATATATTTAATATTTTCTTTTAACTTCTTCATATTCTTCTCCTAAGTGCATTGAACGCATAAAAAATAAAATTATATATACTATAAAAAATATTTAAATGTTCAACATTTCTATATAAGTTCCATATTCTTTTAATGGCTACTATTTTATTTGAAGATAATGTGTTATTATCTCTTCTATAATAAGATAGTATTTCATTTAATCCATAAGCATAATCAATTTTTTTTAATACTTTCCACCATGTTGCAGTATCTTCACTTGCAACATTAGGCATAAATATATCTTCTTTAGTTAGTTTATTCATATCAAACATTACAGTTATTGTGGAGATTGTAGTATTTTTTAACGCTGCTTTATAGTTTATTTTATATGGTACAAATACTTTTTTTCCATTTGGTATACAATATTTATCTGCAAATTCATATCCCGTAAATGAAAAAGCACAGTTATTTTTTTTCATAAAATTTACTTGTTTTTCTATTTTAGTATTTTCCCATAAATCATCAGCATCAATAAAACAAATAAATCTACCTTTAGCTTTTTTAATTCCTTCATTTCTGGCAGTAGCTGCTTTAGAATTTTGCTTTAAATCTATCCATATAACATTATTTTTTATATATTTTTTACATACTTTTTTACTATTATCTGTTGATTTATCGTTTACTAGTATTACTTCTATATTATTATAACTTTGATTTAGTACTGATTCTATAGTTTCAATAATGTATTTTTCAGCATTATATATTGGAATAATTACACTAACTAAATCTTTATTCATTATACTCATACTCATTTCTTTATTATTTTTGCAGGTGATCCAACTAAAGTAACATTACTTTCTAGACAATCTTTTAAAACAGTTGAATTAGCACCAATTTTAATATTATCTGCAAGTTTTACTTTTCCTAAAACAATAGAACCAACGCCAAATTCCACATTATTTCCAATAATAGGACAATCGTCATTATCAATACTTCCAATGCAATTACATCCATGTAAAATAGCATTTTCGCCAATTCTTGCAAATCTATTTACCACTATAGAACCATGATGACATATTAATAGTCCTTTTTGAAAACAGTTTTCAGTAATTTGTACTCCTATTTTTGCACCTAGTAAATTTCTTCTTAAACGATATATTGGAAATAAAAGTAACAAGAATTTATACTTGCTATTACGATAATATTCACAGTGTCTTAATAGCTTAATATATTTCCAATTATAATATCTTTGATTTCTAGTTAATATTGCAAATAAATTTAGTGGATATAGCTTTTTTTCATATTTTAACCATTCTTTTAAATCTTTTCTTGTTCGTATAATATTCATATTATTCTCCCATATGTCTTTTATTATCTTTTAATTCATTTATTTCTTCCATAATTGTTTTTTTAGACATTTCATTATTTTCTTTTAAAAATAATGATTTTATTGTTAAATATATTATTTTTAAATCTAATATAAATGAAATATTATTAACATATTCCAAATCATAATTAATCTTTTTTAGTATTGAAATTTCATTTCTTCCAGATACTTGTGCTAAACCTGTAATACCTGGTAATACTTTTACTTTATCTTTTTGTTTTTTAGTAAAATTTTGATAGTAATCTATTATCCAAGGTCTTGGTCCAATAAATGCCATTTCCCCCTTTATGATATTAAATAATTGGGGTAATTCATCTAATGATGTTTTTCTAATAAACCTTCCTACTTTTGTTATTTTATTTTCTTCATTTATGTTATGAACATCATTTCCATATTGCATACTTCTAAATTTATATATATCAAATATTTTGCCATTTTTTCCAACTCTTTGTTGTTTGAAAAGAATAGGACCTTTACTTTCTGCTTTTATACAAATAGATATTATAAGCATTATAGGCAATAATATTATTAATAATATTATTGCAAGTATTAGACCTAATAAACGTTTAATTATCGGATAAATAAATTTTCTTCTTTTTACTACAACTTTCACTTTTAATCACCATAAATACCCTCGTTAATAATTATAGCAAAAATTATATTAAAAGTATATGTAATTGGTTTATTAGTAATTAATATTTACAATTTTTAATATAATGTTATAATAAAAGTATAATTTTTTTCAAGGAGGTAGCTTATGAAGAAAAAAATATTACTTGGAGCTTTAATTGCAACAGCAACACTTAGTTTAGTTGGTTGCGGAAAAAAGGAAGAAAAAAAGGAGGAAACTAAACCAGTAGAACAAAAAGAAGAATCAAAATTACTTATTTGTTCAATGACTGAAGATGAGGAAGAATATGTTAAAACCGTTAAATATACTTTAACATATGATGGTAATGCATATTCAAAAGCTATAGCATCAGTGCAAAATAAATATGAATCTGAAAGTACTGCGAAAAAAGAATATGAAAAAGTTGCTGAAGATGTTAAAAAGGTTAATACAAACAAAGGAGTATCTGCAAATGTTCAAACTTCAGGTACATCTGTATATTTAACTTATTCTTTTGTAATTAAAGATTTAGATGATGAAGCTAAAAAATCTTATGAAGAAACTGGATTAAAAGAATTAGATGGTAAATCTTATGATGAAGTTAAATCATTGTTAGAATCTATTTCATTTAAATGCAATTAAAAAAAGACTTTAGTCTTTTTTTATTTATATACGTTTTAATAGAGTCTATTAATTATAAATATTTACTTAAAATTTATTATATGTTAGTATATATAGGGGAGAGATGATTAAAATGATATATAAAGTAGGAAAAAGAATAACATCAGACAATTGGCAAAAAATAACTAACGATTTACAAGAAATTTTAAATAATGGTGATGATGTTATTATAGATTTTAAAGATACTGAATATATTAGTTCTGCTGGTATTAGGGTTTTAATTATGTTTTTAAAACAATTTAGAGCAAAAGGATATGACTTTAGTATAATCAATCCTAGTGATTCTATAAAGGAAATATTTGTTATTACAGGTTTAGATAATTTATTTTTATTAACTGATAAAGATAAGAAAAATTTACAAAAAAAATAAAAAACTTCAATTTGAAGTGAACCCCAAATAGTTCACAGTAATAAAAAAGGACTTTTTAAAGGAAGTGATTATTCACTTCCTATTTTTTTGACTTTAATCTAGTTGTATTGTAAAATAATATCCAATCTTCTACAAGTTTTTGGTATTCTTGTAAAGATGTGATATTATT
>JAFUTV010000023.1 GCA_017484125.1 Bacilli bacterium | reverse complement strand
GTTCTATAGCATGACAGGCTTAACAAGTCTAAATTTAAGTAATTTTAATACTTCAAACGTAACAGATATTTATGGTATGTGTTATGGAATGAGTAGTTTAACAAGTCTAGATTTAAGTTCATTTGACACATCAAGTGTAGTACGTATGGGTGGTAGTTATACGAGTGATGGAATGTTTTCTTATTGTACAAACCTTCAAAGAATATACGTTAATGCATCTAAATGGAATACAAATGCTGTAACGTCAAGTACTTATATGTTTTATAATGATACTAATCTTGTCGGAGGTGCTGGAACAACATATAGTTCCTCATATACTGACAAGACTTATGCAAGAATTGATGGTGGACCAACATCATCTACTCCAGGATATCTAACGGATATTGCAGATAAGCCATAGTTAATAATTAAAGCCAATCACTTGGCTTTTTTATTATTTTATGATAATATTTATTCGTGATGTTTTATGAAAAGTGCACTTGTTTATGCTTATATTGGTGATAGTGTTTATGAAACTTATGTAAGAAAGTATTTAGTAAATCAAAATATATCTAAGGTAAAAGATTTACAACATGCTTCTTTATCTTATGTAAGTGCAAATAGTCAAAGCAAAATATTAGAAGATTTAGAAAATAATAACATTTTAAATGAAAAAGAATTAGAAATAATTAAATGGGGAAGAAACGCTAAGGGTGGAAAAGCACGTCATGCTAATATAATAACATATCGTCATGCTACATCCCTAGAATGTTTAATTGGCTATTTATATTTAGAAAATAATATAGAAAGGTTAGATGAAATAATGTCTTTCATCTTGAAATAAATTATGAAAATATTTGGAAAGAATGCTATTAAAGAAGCAATAAATAATCCTAAAAAGATAAAAAAAATAACTATTTCTGATAATTTTAAAGATCAAGAAATTATTAATTTAATAAAAGATAATAATATTAAATATGAAAAATTACCTTCTTATATATTAGATAAACAAGAAGTAAAAAATCAGGGTATTATGGCTATTATAGATGACTATGAATATTATAATATAAAAGATTTATTAAATGATAATATAATTGTTATATTAGATCATTTAGAAGATCCTCATAATCTTGGTGCAATAATAAGAACTTGTGAAGCTGCTGGAATTAATTCTATAGTTATTCCTAAGGATAGATCTGTAGATGTTAATCAAACTGTTATGAAAACATCATCTGGTGCATTAAATTATATGAAAATAGCTAGAGTAACTAATTTAGTTAATACTATAAATATTTTAAAAGATAATAATTATTTTATTTATGGTGCGGATATGTCTGGAATTGATTATAAAAAAGTATCTTATAGTGAAAAAGTAGTTTTAGTAATTGGAAATGAAGGGAAAGGTATTTCAAATTTGGTTAGAGAATCATGTGATGAAATAATATCACTTCCAATGAATGGTCATGTTAATTCACTTAATGCTAGTGTTGCAGCATCTATTTTAATATATGATTTAATAAGTAGGTGAAAATATGGATTATAAAGATATTAGTGATGATGAGTTAATGATGTTAATTAGTGAAGAATCTCAAGATGCTAAAGATATAATGTATAAAAAATATCGTTATTTAATAAGTTATTTTGTAAAAAAATATCATAATATAGCATTGAAATTAGGTGTTGAACTAAGTGATTTAAATCAAGAAGCATTAGTTGGATTTTCTGATGGATTAAGAAGATATAATTCTAAAAAGAATGCATCTTTAAAAACTTTTATATCATTATGTATAGAAAGAAGACTTCAAGTATTTATAATTAAATCTAGTCGTAAGAAAAATCAAGTGTTAAATGAAGCTTTATCTTTAGAACACATATATCAATGTTTTGATAGTACTTTAGCAGATATTATATCTGATAATAATGAAAATAATCCATTAGTTAAATTAACTAGAGATGAAAGATATCAAGATATAGTTGATATGATATTTAAATCTCTTTCTAAAAAAGAAACTGATGTTTTATATTTAATGTTAGATGGATTTGATTATCAACAAATAGCTATAATATTAGATAGTAATCCTAAATCAATAGATAATACTATTAATAGAATTAAAAATAAAGTAAAGGATATTATTAAATTAAATGATGTAAATACATAAAAAGAATAGTTGTATCAACTGTTCTTTTTATGTTAAAATTATAATAGGATGGTGGATGTAATGAAGAAAAAGTACAAAATTTCACTTGCGGTCATAGCTATATTAGCATTAGTTCTAGGTATGTCATACGCATATTGGATTAGAATAAAAACACAACAAGATAAAAATATTGTATCAACTAATTGCTTTGATATTACTTTTGAAGAAAATAAAGGCAGTGAAATAAATTTAGAATACGAATATCCTTTAACTGAAGAACAAGGAGCTGCATTAAGTCCATATAAATTTAAAATCAAAAATACATGTACTTTAAATGCTAATTATGACTTAAGATTAGAAAAATTAAATTCATCTAGTTATTTTGATGCTAGTAAATTAAGAGTTAAATTAAATGATAATGAATCATTTTTATTAAATAGTAAAGAATTTTTTAATTCATCTACTGATGATATGAATGGATATTATACTATCTATTCGGGTTCTTTAATTCCTAATGAAGAAATATCATATGATTTAAGACTATGGATTGATTATAATTCCAGTGCGCCAGATAATATGATAAAGTATGAAACTAAAATATCGGTTTATTCATCACTTAAAAAAGAAAATAAAACTATAACATTACATTCAAATGAAGGTAATTTATCAACTTCACAATATGATATAATATTAAATCAAAAAATTGGAGAACTTCCAACACCAAGTGCCCCAGAAGGTAAGGCCTTTATTGGATGGTATAGTGATGAAAATCTTACAAATTTAGTAACTTCTGATACCTTTGTAAATGAAGAACTAACAGATTTATATGCTGCTTATGGAGAACCAACATCAACATATAAGTATTGGAAATATGGAAGTCATGCAATGGGAAGTGCACCAAATAATGTCAGTGATGACTATAGTCAATTTATAATTAATGATTTAAGTGCTTCATTTTTTTACAGAACATTATATTTAAATAATAATCCAACACGCCATGAAGTTTGTGCTTACACTTTAGATAAATTATTTTGTATAGAATATCAATATTTTATGAATAATGGCAATGAAAATTCTTTGGTTATGGAAGCTCTTGCTACTAAAATACATAATGAACTTGGGGCTAATTCAAACTGTTCTAACAACAGTTCTAGTATATATTGTAGTTTAACAAATGTATCAAATACATTTAATATTTATATTAATGTATATCAAAATGGACAAGTTGTAATATATGGTTATGGTGGATCACCTAGTGCAGGTGTGAGTATTAATTCTTCAGGTGTAGCAGGATTATTTAGTTATTAGATAGATTAAGCAAGATTTTTCTTGCTTTTTTTATTTTATTGTAGTAATATTTATTTAGACACATGTATGTGTTTTTATTTTACAAAAAAATAGAGGTGTAAAAATGGCTAAAGAAAAAATAAAAAAAGAAAAAGTAAAAAAAGAATCGTTTTTAAAGGGCACTCATAAAGAAATGAAGCAAGTTAGATGGCCTAGTGGTAAAGAAGTAATTAAATATTCTATTGCTACTGTATTTCTTGTTTTATTTTGTGTTGCATTCTTTGTATTAATAGATTTATTATCATCATTTATAAAGGGGTTGTTTGTATAATGGAAAAACTATGGTATGTTGTTAATACTTATTCTGGACATGAACAAAAAGTTAAAGAAAAATTAGAATCTAAGATTGAATCTATGGGTATGCAAGATAACATCTTTAGAATTATTGTTCCAGAAACTACTGAAGTAGAAATTAAAGATGGTGTAAAAAAAGAAAAAGTAAAAAAAATGTTTCCTGGTTATATCTTAGTTGAAATGGTAATGTCTGATGAGGCATGGTATATTGTTAGAAATACTCCAGGTGTAACAGGGTTTATTGGATCATCTGGTAAAGGTGCTAAACCAACACCATTACTTCCTCAAGAAATTGATAAAGTACTTGCCACAATGGGTATGTCTAGACTTGATGAAGATTCTGATCTAAAAGTTGGAGATGCTGTTAATATTATTGATGGACCATTTAAGGGTATGTTTGGTAAGATTGACTCAATAGATAGAGAAAACAATAGATTAAATGTTTTAATTGATTTATTTGGTCAAGAAACACCTGTTGAAGTAGAATTATTTCAAGTTAGTAAGGCTTAATTTTAAGCCTTTTTTATTTTAAAAAAATAATTCTTTATTATTGCAAAGTGGTAATACTTATGTTAAAATGTTAATAGTATTATTATAGGATAAGGTGAGTATAATGGAAAGAGAAGAATTAAGACAAGCATTAGATGATGAAATACAATCACTAAATGAAAGAGAAAAGAAATTATCAATTTTAAATAGTAGTTTTAAATCATTTTCAGAAAAAGAAATAGATTCATTAGTTGAAAGATGTGAATATAGAATTGGTAATTTAGAAAATGCATATGCACATGCTAGTGTTGCTAATCAAGATGAAATTGAAAAAAATATTGATGATTTAAATTATTCATTAGCTAGTTTAAAAAATGAAATTCTTGATTCAGAAAATAATAAAAAGAATATTAGTAATTCATTTGATGATGAAGTATTTGATAAGATTGCATCTTCTTTAAGAGATTTAATAGATAGACAATTGGAAGCTGGAGATGCTGTAATTAGAAAAGCAAATGCTATTATTAATCATGATTTTGAAACTTTAAATGCTGAAAAAGCAAAAGAAAGTAAAAAAGATGATCATAAAATTTTAGAATTTGATAGAACTAGAAAAGTTAATGAAGAAAAAGTTTCTGAACCAGTTATTAATCCAATGGAAATTAAAACTGATAGTTTAAGTCAAATATTAAGTGAATTAGATAATGATATGAAAGATAATAAAGATAATAAAAAAGAATTAGAGGAAACTGCTAAGAGTTTAGATGAAGGAAAAGAAATACCGGTTACAAATGTAGAAAGTATTTCAACACCATCTATTTCACCAGTTTTAATGTCGCAAGATAGCATAAATTCTATAAATCAAAGTAATGAAGAAGTTGTGAAAGTATCAAATACGACTGTTGATGACGAACCTCAAAAAGTAATTGCAGTTTTAAACTTTGGTGAAGAACAAGAAATTAAAGGACCAACTTTAGGTAGAAGAGCAAACTAATAGAAAGAGTAAAGGAGAATAAAAAATGGGATTAAAAATTAATACAATAATAAGCTTAGCAAGTAATGAAAAGTTTGTACTACTTAATGAAACAATGTATGGTGGAATCAAATATTTTCTTGCTATGGGTGTAGATGATAATAAAGATATTATACCTAATAAGGTTAAAATACTTGAAGAAATGATTAAAGGAACAGATGTTTATGTTAAAGCTGTTACTGATCCAGAAATGATTATTATCTTAACTAGAATTTTAAAGTCACAAATGTGACTTTTTTAATTTACTTATGTTATATATTTTGTTAAAATAAATTTATGGAGGTAGTTAATAATGGAATTAAGAGGAAGTAAAACAGAAGCAAATTTAATTAAAGCTTTTGCTGGTGAATCTCAAGCAAGAAATAAGTATACTTATTATGCTTCAAAAGCAAAGAAAGATGGTTATGAACAAATAGCAGCAATTTTTGAAGAAACTGCAGGAAATGAAAAAGAGCATGCTAAAATTTGGTTTAAGCAACTTCATGATGGTGAAATTCCCTCAACTATAGATAATTTGCATGATGCAATTGATGGTGAAACATATGAATACGAGGATATGTATAAGGAATTTGCTAAAACAGCTAAAGAAGAAGGGTTTATACAAATAGCTAAATTATTTGAAAGTGTTGGAGAAATAGAAAAACATCATGCTGAGAGATTTAAAATTCTTTTAGAAAATATAAATGAAGATAAAGTATTCAAAAGAGATGAAGAAAGAATATGGATATGTCGTAATTGTGGACATATTTACTATGGAAAAGATGCTTTAAAAGTTTGCCCAGTATGTAATCACCCAGAAAGTTTTATGGAATTAAAAGCTACTAATTATTAATGGATTAATAAATGAGTTATAAGAAAAAAATTATTTTACTTGCATCAGTATTGTTTATTTCATCTTTTTATATAAAGGATAAAACTTATGCTGAATCAAGTTATGAAATAGTAGATGATAACTCTTTTGCAACTAGTGATAATGGATGTATATATATAGGCAAAGAAGATTATTTAAATAGTATAGATAGTATAAGTGATGATGATATTTTAATACTTGATCAAAGAGATCAAATTAATCCATCTATAAAAATATATTCTTCATATAAGATTACTAATAGTAAAGAAAGAAATAAAATTATAGCTATAATTGAAGAATATGAAAAGAAAAATCCATCAAATTGGAATCGTAGTACAAAAACTATGAGATTAGAATGGCTTGTTCATAACATATTATATTATTTTGATTATGAAACAAATAGAACTAAAGATGTTGATTTTGAAAATGATGAAGAAGAATTATATAAAAAATTATTATTATTTAAATAAATAATAAAAAATCTTTTATTTTAAATAAAATGTGTTATAATAACTAGTAATAAATGTTGATATTTATAAAGTAATTATTACAATTATTTATTAAAGAGAGATATTAATTTGGCTGAGATAATATCATAAATAGTAATAATGAATTTTCAATAAATGGAGTTTAATTCGTGAAGTAAGCGTTAATTCTATTAAAGTGCTAGATAATCTAGAAGTTGGGTGGTACCACGGATATTTATTCGCCCCAATACTTCTGGATTTTTTTTGTTTAAAGGAGAGAAAAATATGCAAGAAAAAATTAATGAAATCAAAAATAATTTAGTTATTGATTTAGATAAAACTAAAACAATACAAGATATTGTTGATTTAAAAGCTAAATATATTGGTAAAAATGGATGTGTTACAGAACTTACTAAAAATATGAAAGATATTCCTGCTGAAGAAAGAAAAAGTGTTGGTGCCTTAGCTAATGAAGTTAAAGTTGAAGTTACTAATTTAATAACTTTAAAAGAAGAAGAAATAAATAAGGCAATACTTGATGAAAAGCTAAGTAAGGAATCTATTGATGTAACACTTCCTGCAACTGAAATAAATGCTGGTGCTCCAAATATTTTAGAGCGTGTCGTAGAGGATTTTGAAAGTGTATTTATGTCAATGGGATATGATGTTTATGATGGACCTGAAATAGAAGAAGATAAATATAATTTTGAACTTTTAAATATTCCAAAAGGTCATCCAGCAAGAGATGCTCAAGATACATTTTATATTAAAGATAATGAGATATTACTTCGTTCACAAACAAGCCCAGTTCAGGCACGTGTAATGCTTGAAAAAAAAGGAGTTGAAAGCGTTAGAATGATATGTCCTGGTAAAACATATCGAAGAGATGATGATGATGCTACTCATTCACATCAATTTATGCAAATTGAAGGTTTACTTGTAGATCATGATATTTCTTTATCTGATTTAAAAGGTACGTGTGATATGATTGCTAAAAAATTATTTGGAAGTGATACCCAAACTAGATTTAGACCATCTTATTATCAATTTACTGAACCATCAGTAGAACTTGATATTTCATGCTTTAATTGCAAGGGAAAAGGATGTAATATTTGTAAAAATACTGGTTGGATAACAGTAGCAGGTGCTGGAATGGTTCATCCAAATGTTTTATCAATGTGTGGTTATGATCCAAGTAAGTGGAACGGATTTGCATTTGGCTTTGGAGCTGAAAGATGTGCGATGTTAAAATATGGAATAAATGATATTAGAACATTTTATAATACAGACTTAAGAGAAACAAGAAATTTTGATCGCAGGGAGGTAGAATAATTATGATATCCTTAAATTGGGTTAAAGACTATGTTGATTTAAGTGGTGAGGATTTAAAAGAATTAGCTGTTAAAATAACTAAAGCAGGTATTAATGTTGAAAATGTTATTACTAATCATATTGATAATTTAGTTATTGGAGAAGTAGTTGATTGTATTAACCATGAAAATTCTGATCATTTGCATGTGTGCCAAGTTGATGTAGGGGACAAAACACTTCAGATTGTGTGTGGTGCACCAAACGTTAGAAAAGGGATTAAAGTAATTGTTGCTCTTTCCGGTTCTACTCTTCCAGGTGATGTAAAAATAGAAGCAGGAGTAATTAGAGGAGTAGAATCTAATGGTATGATTTGTGCCTTATTTGAATTAGGTTTAGAAGAAAAAACAGAAGAAAACTATGCTAAAGGTATAGAAGAGTTACCTCATGATGCTCCAGTTGGAGTTAATGCTTTAGAATATTTGGGACTTGATGATACATTATATGAACTTGATGTACATAAGCATAGAAATAATGATTGCTATTATCATATTGGATTTGCATATGAAGTTGCAACTATTATTAATAAAGAAGTAAAACTTCCTGAAAGTAATTATAATGTTGATAAGTCTGATGATATTAACAACTATATTAAATTAGATGTAAAAACACAAAAATGTCCATTTTATGTTGGAAGAATGGTAAAAAATATTATAATAAAAGAATCACCTGATTGGATTAAAAAAAGAATAATAGCTGCAGGAATGAGACCAATAAATAATGTTGTAGATATTTCTAATTTTGTTATGCTTGAATATGGTCAACCAACTCATTTCTTTGATGCTGATAAACTTGGAAAAAATGTATTAGTTCGTCAAGCTAGTGATAATGAAAACATCAAAACATTAGATGGCAATGAAAGAATACTAAATCATAATGATATAGTAATTACTGATGGTGAAAAACCAATATGTATCGCTGGTGTAATGGGTGGAGAAAATACTGAAATAGATGATAATACTAAAAATATATTTATTGAAGCAGCAATATTTGATTCTGTTGCAATAAGAAATACTTCTTCAAGATTAAATTTAAAATCAGAAGCATCAATAAGATATGGTAAAGGATTAAATTATGAGTATACTTTAAAAGCAATGGATAGATGTTTATCACTTCTTGAAGAATATGCTAATGCTACTGTTATTGATGGAGTTTTACTACATGATGAGGTAGATAAAACTGAAAAAAAAGTATCTTTTAAAGTTGAAGAAATAAATAAAATATTAGGTATTAAAATATCTAAAGAAGATATGGAAAATGAATTAAAAAGATTATCTTTTGATTATAAATTAAATGATGAAACATTCGATGTAACTATTCCAAGAAGAAGATTAGATATTGATCCAAATGTAGCTGATATGGCTGAAGAGATTGGAAGACTTTATGGATATCATAACTTAGTATCTACTTTACCTAAAGTACCTACAAAAAGAGGTATGTATCAAGGTGATGTAGCAATTAGAAAAACAACATCAAAAAGACTTAGAAGTTTAGGTTTAAATGAAGTTAAAAACTATACATTAGTAAATCCTAAAATGGGAAGTATGTTTAATTATGATGATAAAGAAAATATTATTTTACCTAATCCAATGAGTATTGATAAGAGTGTAGTTAGGACATCTTTAATACCATCATTATTAACAAATTATGATTATAATAAAGCTAGAAAAGTAAATGATATAAATATATATGAGATAGCTAAAACTTATGATAAAAATTTTAATGAAGAAACTAAAGTAGCAATATTAATGAAAGGAAATTATATAACTAATAAAGTTAATAATTCTAATATTAAAGTAGACTTTTATTTACTTAAAGGAATAATAGAAAACATTTTAAAATATTTGGGATTTAAAAACAGATATTCTTTTGAAAAATTAGAAGTTAAAGAACTACATCCTGGAGTAAGTGCAAGCATACTTTTAGATCAAAAACAAATAGGTATAATTGGAAAAATACATCCAAGCATAATAAAAGATGATGTTTTTGTTGCTGAGTTTTCTTTAACTAAATTATACGAACAAAATATTAAACCACTTAAATATAAAGAAGCATCTAAATATCCTGAAATTCAAAAAGATATGGCATTTATTGTAAAAAAAGATATAACTGCTAAAGAAATAATGGATGTAATTAAAAAAAGTGGAGGAAGATTGTTAACTAATATTGATATATTTGATGTTTATACTGGAGAAAATGTTAAAGATGATGAAAAGTCTATTGCTTTTAATTTAACTTTTGCTGATTCAACTAGAACACTAGATGATGAAGAAGTTATGAATGTGTTTAATAATATTATAAGCAATGTAACAGCTAAATTAAATGCTGTTTTAAGAGATAAATAAGATACTAATTAGTATCTTTTTTTGACATAAAAATAATATTATGTTATCATATGACAACGAAATGAGGGGAATATATAATGGAAGATAATAACAATAAAAATAATAATGTTGGTAAAGCTGTTAAGGCGGGTGCATTTTTAACTGCTGCAGCAATACTTTTAGGTTCATGCCACTACAGCGAAAAAATTGTTCTAAGAGTTAAAGTAAGTATTCAAGAAGATGATGCTGAAAAAAATAAAGAACTAATTAATGAAGAAGATAATTATTATAAATATGATATAGAAACTAATTTATATAAAATAGACTTTGTTAAAATGCTTGAGGAAAGATATGAATTATCAGAAAAAGATATTAAATCAGATGGTGTTCAAAAATTAATAGAATTAGTTTATGAAAGATTGGGACAAGATATATATAGTAAACAACCTATTGATAATACTCTTAAATTATGTAATATAGATGATGAAGAATTAATGATGTACTTTTATAAAAATGGGAATACCAATTATTTTTGTGTTGATTATGTTGATGAAGATAATACTAAACATATCACACAAATTTATAAAAATGGAAAAATTAATGATCATCAGAGTAAAAAAGACATTAATAATTATACCTATACTTTAGATATTGATAATGAAAAAGAAACACAAGTAGGAATTAATTATAAAATAAAAGATGAAGAAAATTATAGTAATAAAGCATATTTTAGTATTCAATTATCTGGATTTGGAGATATAATACTTCATGGATACTATTTATATATGTATTGTGATTATGGTAGTGCTCAATTTAAATTATCTAAAGAAGAATATAATAATTTAAAAGATATTATAAAAGAATATAGTAAAGAAGAAGATTATACATTATTCTTGTTAGCTAACCCAGATTTAATAAATAATTATTTAGAGGAAACTAAACAAGAAAATGAAAGGTTATATGAAAAATTTGTAGAACAAATTAATTTAATTACCACTAAAGATAAGGCACTAAAACTTGGATTATAAACTTAAACTTAAGTGTTTAAGTTTTTTTATTTGAATACATGAAAATAATTTACTTTTTAAAATGTATTTGTTATAATAATTATGAATAATAAAGGAGTGTGCTATTTATGAATGGTACTAAGTCTATATTAGATAGAATAAGTAATTTAACTAGTGATGATAGTAAGGTTTTAAAAGAATTTAATGATCGTATAAAAGAGGCTAATAAAAATAAAGAAAAGGCTGAAGAAGAAAAAAAGTCTTTTGAAAAAGATATTACCAATATCCAAAGTGATATTGATGATATAACTAAGGCTAGTGAAATATCTGATAGATTTAGTAATCTTGATAGTTACATGCCAGGATTAGAAAAACTTGGGAAAAGTGTTTCTTTAATTGAAAGTTTAAAAAATGAATTAGCAAAAATTCCTGAACAAATAGAAAAACTTGAAAATAAAATTAAAGAATTAACTGATGAAAGTGATAATAGATCAAAAACTATAAGTGATGCAGATGATGAATTATCTAAATTAGATGTTGAAATAAGTGATGCTAAAAGATATCAAGACAACTTGGTTGAATTAATTAATCTTGCTAAAACAGGAAATATTAATAAAACTAGAGAAGAAGTAGTTGAAACACTTGTACATGTTGGTTTTACAGGTAAAGAAGCAGTTAGTGCTGATAAAATTATATTATTTCCAGAAGATGATTTAATTCCTTATTTTACTAAAGAAACTAAAATAGATAATTATGAAGAAGAAGTTAAAGAAGAACCTAAGGAAGAAATACAAGAAGTAAAAGAACAAGAAGTAGAAGAAGAACCTATAAAAGAAGAGGAAGAAAAACCATTATCATTTATAGATAATCAATTAGATGAAGTGAAATTAGAAAGCATGGATGAAGAAGAAAAACTAAGTCCTGTTGATGTTTCTCCAATAAAAGACTTTAGTGAAATAAAAAATACTATAAATGAATTAGGATTAGATGTTGATAGATTTATAATTGAAGATTTAGATATTGATAGTTCTTTAATGAAAGAAAACGTTAAATTTTTATTAGATAAGAATATTAATAAAGATTTTATTTATGCTTATCCGTTAATAATGGCTGATACAAATTTAAAAGATAAATATAATTATATAGTAAATACATTAAATAAAACTGAAGAAGATTTAAGGTTGACTCCAGAAATACTTGCTAGTTATTCTAAAGATGATTTAGAAAAATTAGTAGCTATATCAGCACAAACAGGAATTAATCCAAGTATAATTCCACTACCAGTATATGTTAAAGGATTACAATCGTTCTTTAGAAATTATATGGTATTAAAAGATAATGATATTGATTTAGATGAAAATGAATTATCTAAGTTTGCAATAATACTTGCTATTAATCCTGTTGATTTCAAAAAGTCTTTACAAGTATTAATGGATTATAAGGTTAGTCTTAAAAAGAATGATGGAAAATATGCAATAATGGACTTAGCTGTTAAAGATAGCGAACTTGCTAATAAAATGGATATGATAATTAATGTTGGTGAAGAAGACTTAATTAAATTTTATCCTGAAGTATTAGCTGGAGATGTTAAAGGATTAGTTAATAGATTATTATTCTTAAAAAAGAGTGATATTCCATATAAAACTGTAAGTCATCAAAAGAGTGTTTATCAATCATTTGTTTTAAGACAAGATGTTTTAGATAAAGTATTAGAAAGAAAAATAGAATTAAATGAAGTTTTAGATAAAAATGAAACTAATAATAAAGCTAAAGAATTAATTGATGATGTTGATTTAATGGAAGAACTTGATAAGATATATGATAATTTTGAAATGGTTTCTAATACTTATTTACAAGATTATAGAGAAGTATTAAAATCAATAAAGAATAAATATAGAGAAACAGAAAATAGTTATATTATTGATAATATTTCATTTTCTAAAAATAAAGTAAATAGAAATATTAATTACTTATTATCAATATTTGCTGATGCAAACATAGATAAAATTATTTTAGCAAGTTTATTACATGATTCTAGATTATCTGAAGATGATATGATAAAAGTAATTAATGTTGTTAAAGGCAAGTAGGTGATAAATATGGATTTTATAGAAGAAGATATAAGTAGTATAATACCTGATGAACTTAGAGAAGATTTAGAAAATAATAAAGATTTAGTTAAAGCTAATTATAATTATTTAAAAGACTTAGGTATTGAAAATACTTTTGAAATATTTAAAACTTATTATCCAATATTTTTAATGGATACATCAAACTTTCAAAACATATTTAATAAATATGATATGTCTGATTTAATTGATAAAATAAATAAAAATATAGCAATTATAGAACATCTATAATTGCTTTAATTTTTATATATATTATGATATACTTAATATGATAGGCACCGAGATTTATGTATCATGTGAGGTATATTATGAACAAAGTATATGACAAAAAAATTGAAGAAATGTTTGAAAAATATAAAAAAGAACAACAAAAGAAAAATAGAAAACATACTATTATAATATTAATAATATGTTTGTTTTTAAGTGGAATAACAAGTGTTTCTTCTTACAATATGATAGCAAGTAGTGTAGGATATACTCCAAAAGATGCAAATTGGCAAGTAGAAAATACAAGTGATGCCATAGATAACTTATTTGATAGTGTAGGTTCAGCTTTAGTAGGTTCAGTATATTCATATATGGGAGTAAATGCCCCAGCTGGATACCTTGCATGTGATGGAACAGTATATGAAATAAGTAAATATCAGCGCCTTGCAAATCATATAAAAGTACAATTTGGATCTTATAACTTTTTTGGAGGAGACGGGGAAACTACATTTGCTGTACCAGATCTTCGAGGAGAATTCCTTCGAGGTACAGGAACAAATTCTTATACTAATCAAGGAAGTGGAGAAAGTGTTGGAGTTCATCAAGATGGAACAAAACATAATTACTCTCCAAGTTATGGAACTAGAGCATATAAAGAATATTGGGCATCTACTGTAGATGGAGATAGTAGTACTTATAAAAGAGGAGTTTATGATGAAGATTTTATTAGAAAGCCAGCTGCTTCTGAAACAATTTATTACGAAAACTGGACAACTAAAAATATAACTTCATTTGCTATGGGAACAAATCATGAATATGTTCGTACTTACTATACATCCCGTCCAACAAATACTTCGGTATTATTTATAATAAAATATTAGTTTAAAATAATAAAGTGAGGTAAACTTATGAATAAAGGAAAGGATAATATTAATTATTTGCTTAATGAATTAAAAAAAGAGCAACAAGAAATAAAAGATGAATTAGTTAAGCAAAAAAAGAAAAGTAAAAGATTTAGTGCTTATATATTAATATTAGCTTTACTTTTTAGTGGAATAACTTCTGTTGCCTCATATTCAATGGGAGCAAATAGTGTAGCATATACTCCAAAAGATGCGAGTTGGGAAGTAGAAAATACTCAAGAAGCAATAGATAACTTATTTGATAGTGTAGGTTCAGCTCTAGTTGGTTCAGTATATTCATATATGGGAGTAAATGCACCAGCTGGTTATCTTGCATGTGATGGAACAGTATATGAAATAAGTAAGTATCCAAGATTAGCAAATCATATAAAAGTACAATTTGGAACATACAACTTTTTTGGAGGGGATGGAGAAACTACATTTGCTGTACCAGATCTTCGAGGAGAATTCCTTCGTGGTACAGGAACAAATTCACATGCTGATCAAGGTAATGGGGATAATGTTGGATATCATCAAGATGGAACAATAATACCAATGTCCTGGTCGGATAGTAACAATTTTGGTATATCTGGTAGAAACAATGGTGGTGGTTCTGCAAATTCTGGTGCTCAAAACTTGGATTCATATGTAATAACAGGTTTTTCAAGGTATATTGCTGGAAGTACATGGGGCGGTGCTTCAAGTAGGTATGGTAATTTATATACAGCTCGTCCAACAAATACTTCGGTATTATTTATAATTAAATATTAATAATTTAAAATATTAAATGAAGTGAGGTGAATTATGAATAGTAAGAATAATGATTTTAAATATTTGCTTGATGAATTAAAAAAAGAACAAACTAATTTAATTAATAAAAAACTAGAATTAAAAGAAAAACAATTTAATAAAAGATTGGAAGAACAAAATAAGAAAAATAAAAAGATTATTATTTTTATTATAGTAATAACCTTACTTTTTAGTGGAATAACATCTGTTGCCTCCTATTCAATGGGAGCCAGTAGTGTAGCTTATACTCCAAAAGATGCAAGTTGGCAAGTAGAAAATACTCAAGAAGCAATAGATAACTTATTTGATAGTGTGGGTTCAGCTTTGGTAGGTTCAGTATATTCTTACATGGGAGTAAATGCCCCAGCTGGATACCTTGCATGTGATGGTTCAGTATATGATATAAATAAGTATCCAAGACTTGCAAATCATATAAAGGTACAGTTTGGATCTTATAACTTCTTTGGAGGAGATGGAGAAATTACATTTGCTGTACCAGATCTTCGAGGAGAATTCCTTCGTGGTACAGGAACAGCAACAAGAAATTCAGGTACTGGACTAGATGTTGGATTACACCAAGAACCAACTCATCATGTTGGCGCTATAACTGGAGTTGGAAATATGCTAGTATCAAAAGATACAACAAATAGAACTGTATCATACTTTGATTTATCCTATGTTACATCAAGTAGAGTTTACATAGGAACTAATTCAGTATATAATGGAACTGTAGAAAATACGGTATCATATTCTTCTCGACCAACAAATACATCAGTTTTATATATAATTAAGTATTAAAATAATAGATAATAAAGGAGGTGAATTTATGAATAAAAAAGATGAAGAATTTAGAGCTTTACTTAATAAGTATGATGAAGAAATAAGAATTATTAAAGAAAAGCAGTTAAATACTGATAAAAAAGTTGATATGCAAAATAAAAAAAATAAAAGTTCTAATTTCTTTCTAATTTTTATATTTTTATTCATAAGTGGAATAACTTCTGTTGCCTCATATTCAATGGGAGCAAGTAGTGTAGCTTATACTCCAAAAGATGCAAGTTGGCAAGTAGAAAATACTCAAGAAGCTATAGATAACCTATTTGATAGTGTAGGATCCTCTCTAGTTGGCTCAGTATATTCATATATGGGAGTAAATGCCCCAGCAGGTTACCTTGCATGTGATGGTTCAGTATATAACATAAGTGATTATCCGCGCCTTTCAAATCACATTAAAGTGCAATTTGGAAAATATAACTTCTTTGGAGGGGATGGAGAAACTACGTTTGCTGTACCAGATCTTCGAGGAGAATTCTTAAGAGGAACAGGAACAAATTCACATGCCAACCAAGGAAGCGGTGCAAGTGTTGGTGTTCATCAAAATGCAACTCAAACAATTCCTATAGGTCCATCATATGAAAGTAGTTCATATTATTTAACATGGTCAAATCCAAATGATTGGTATGGGTATAAAAATGCAGATTCTACAATTGGAACATTAAAAACAGGTAAGTGGATTCATCCTAGTGGTAATAGTGTTGGAACAAGGTATGATTATATTACTTCTCGTCCAACAAACACATCGGTACTTTTTATAATTAAATATTAAAATTAAATAGGTCTTTATTACTATTTAATTATTATATTTATTATGATATACTTATTAGTAATAATGGATAATAGGGATTATTTGAGGTACATATATGAATATAAAGAAAGAATTTGTTACCAAAGAAATGTTTGAATCATATAAAAAAGAACAACAAATTAAAAGCAAAAAACATACTTGCATAATGTTAGCACTATGTTTGTTTTTGTGTGGTATTGCAAGTGTATCTTCCTATTCATTTGGAGCCAGTAGTGTAGCTTATACGCCAAAAGATGCAAGTTGGCAAGTAGAAAATACTCAAGAAGCAATAGACAATTTATTTGATAGTGTAGGATCTGCTTTAGTTGGTTCAGTATATTCATACATGGGAGTAAATGCTCCAGCTGGATATCTTGCATGTGATGGAACAGTATATGAAATAAGTAAATATCCGCGCCTTGCAAATCATATAAAGGTACAATTTGGAACATATAACTATTTTGGAGGAGATGGAGAAACTACATTTGCTGTGCCAGATCTTCGAGGAGAATTCTTAAGAGGTACAGGAACAAACTCGCATACACAATCTATTGCTAATACTTCAGTAACTGAGGGAAGTGGAGCAAGTGTAGGTAAACATCAAGGATCAACAGTACTTAGAAATATATGGCATTATGATAATTCTTCAAATGTACAAGCTATTTGGTATTCTAATACATCAAGTGGTATTAATTCTAATGAAGGAATGAGTAATGCTGATAAATGGATGGTTGCATCTACACACTCTAGAAGTATTACTTATAGTGCAAGTTTAACAGCAAATAATACTAACTACGTAGGTTTTTCTACTAGACCAACAAATACATCAGTATTATTTATTATTAAATACTAAAATCAAATATGCTATAATTATCATTTATTATTTTTTATTTATTAGTAATAATGAATAATAGAAATCGTTTGAGGTACATTATGAATACAAAAAAAGATATATTAACTTTAGAAACATTTGAAGCTTATAAAAAAGTTCAGCAAAAGAAAAATAGAGTATATATAATTATTATAATAATATGCTTGTTTTTAAGTGGTGTTTCAACTTTGTTTTCTCACTCATTTAGTAAAAAGAGTGTTAAATATACATTAAGTGATTCTAACCTAACTTCATATAACAATCAAGAATCAATAAATAGTTTATTTGGTAGTGTTGGATTTTCATTAGTTGGATCAATTTATTCTTATATGGGAATGAGTGCACCAGCAGGATATTTAGCATGTGATGGTTCAGTATATAACATAAATGATTACCCAAGATTAGCAAGTCATATTAATAATAATTTTGGTAAATATAATTTTTTTGGAGGGGATGGAGAAACTACATTTGCTGTACCAGATCTTCGAGGAGAATTTTTAAGAGGAAGCGGAACTAATTCTCATACATATGGTGGAATAGGAACTACTGTTGGTAATCATCAAGCTCCAACAGTAATACCTTATATCATTTCGGGTTCAAATAGATTAAGTATATATAGTAATGCTAGTTTATCTAATACAGATACAACTCAAGGTAATAGTAAACTTAGATATGCTAATGCTAGTAGTTCTACAGATTATACATATGCACATTTTTACACGAATCGTCCAACAAATACATCTGTATTGTTTATTATTAAATACTAAAAATTAAAACAAATATTGGAGGCATATTATGAATATACAAAAAAATATAGTAACTAAAGAAGTATTTGAAGCATACAAAAAATCACAACAAAGAAAAAATAAAATGTATATTATTATTGCAATAATATGCCTATTTTTAAGTGGTATTTCCAATGTTTTTTCATATAATTTTGGTGCTAGTAGCGTAGGATATACACCAACAGATGCAAATTGGAAGGTAGAAAATACCCAAGAAGCAATCGATGATTTATTTGATAGTGTGGGATCTGCCCTAGTTGGTGCAGTTTATTCTTATATGGGATTAAGTGCACCTTATGGATATTTAATTTGTGACGGTACAGTTTATAATATAAATGATTATCCAAGATTAGCAGATCATATTTATAGAAATTTTGGTAAATATAATTTCTTTGGAGGGGATGGAGAAACAACATTTGCAGTACCAGATCTAAAAGGGGAGTTTTTAAGAGGAAGCGGAACTAATTCTCATACATATGGTGGAATTGGAGCAAGTGTTGGTGTTCATCAAGCACCTACAAGAACACCTTATATTATCTCAGGTTCAAATAGACTAAGCGTTTTATCTACCGCATATATTGAAAATGCTGATACAACTCAAGGTAATAGCAAACTTGGGTATACTAATGCTAGTAGTTCTACTACTAATTCTTACCCAAATTTTTTTACATCCCGTCCAACCAATACATCGGTATTATTTATAATTAAGTACTAGGTTTAAATTATTATTCTTGATTATTATTTATATTTATGATAAAGTATTTATGTTGAAAAGGAGTGAAGGTTATGGAAACAGCACTTTTAGTAGTATCAATTTTATTAATTGTATTAGTACTTTTACAAAGTAATAAAGCAAGTGATAATGGACAAATTATATCAGGTGGCAATGAAGTTTTATTTCAAAACCAAAAAGAAAGAGGTTTAGAACTTCTTATTACACGATTAACTGCTTTATTGGGATTAGTATTCTTTGTAATTTCATTAATATTATTTGTAACTAAATAAGTCTTATGACTTTTTTTTTTGTTCATTTTATGTTATATTTTATAATAGGTGAACAATATGAAAAAGAATGGATTTACTTTAACTGAATTAATTGCAGTTATTGTTTTGATAGCTTTACTTGCAACTGTAATACTTATTAATATGACAGGACTTAAAAGTAATGAAGAAGAAAGCCAAGCTAAGTTATTTGAACAAAGTGTTGCTGAAGCTGCATGTACATATATTGATATGAATGAACGTACAGAGTTAAGACAAGAATGTAAAAATGGAACATTTAGTAAATATAGTCGTAGTGATTGTAGTATTTCACTTGCTACATTAATTGATGATTCAGTTGCTTTAATTGAACCAGACAAAAAAGATTTAAATACTAATAAAACTGCAGAAGAAGAAAAAGATGATGTATATGTGGAAATTGTATGGAAAAGTGATGGAGCATATAAAGTAAAAGAATGTAATTTTAAAAGAAGATAGAGGAAGAATATGAAAGAGGAATTAATACAAAAATTAGATAATGTTTATGAAGCAAAAGATATTATGGAATTAAATGATCTTTTAAATTTAAAAAGTGCTGAAGAATTAAAAGATTTACAAGATGTTGTTGATGAATTAGTTCAAGAATATATTCTTTTTAATACTAAAAAGAATAAATATATATTACTTAAAAATTGTACTAATTTAAGAATTGGTACACTTTCTTTAAATAAAAAAGGATTTGGCTTTATTAATATACCAAAAGAAGAAGATATATATATTGATGCTAGTAATATTAATGGTGCAATAGATGAAGATGTTGTATTATGTGAAATAGTTGATAAAGGTGTTAAAAGAGAAGGTAAAATTCTTAGAATTATTAAAAGAGATTTAGAAAGAATAGTAGGTACTATTTATTTTAAAAATGATAAAATATATCTTGATTTAGATGATGATAAGAAAAAAATAGATATTGAAATTAATAAAGATAGTGCCATTAATGTTGTCGAGGGCCATAAAGTACTTGTTAAAATTACTAAACAATTAACAAGAAATAGATATGTTGCAGATATATTGGCTATAATAGGTCATAAAGATGATCCTGGTGTAGATATTTTATCAATAGCTTATAAATACGGTATATATCCAGAATTTGGAGAAGAAGTTGAAGAAGAATTAAAAAGTATTCCAGATCATGTTGAAGAAAAAGAATTAATAAATAGAGTTGATTTAACAAATAAACAAATATTTACTATTGATGGAGCAGATACTAAAGATATTGATGATGCTATTTCTTTAGAAATGGATGATGATAATTATGTATTAGGTGTTCATATTGCTGATGTATCTAATTATGTTAAAGAAAATACTGCACTTGGTGATAAAGCTTATGAAAGAGGTACATCATCATATTTAGCTGATACAGTTATTCCAATGCTTCCACATCAACTATCAAATGGAATATGTTCTTTAAATGAAGGGGAAGTAAGACTTACTATGTCATGTACTATGACATTTGATAAGAATGGTAAGAGATTATCTTATGATATATATGAAAGTTATATAAAAAGTAATAAAAAAATGACTTATGAGCATGTTAATAATTTACTTATGAGAAATATAGTAGATGATGGTTATGAACCATTTAAAGATACTCTTTTAAAAATGAATGAATTAGCACATATTTTAAGAAAAGAAAAAGAAGGAAGAGGTTATATTGACTTTGAACTTGATGAAGCTAAAATTATACAAGATGAAAATGGAAAAGCTATAGATATTAAAAGAAGAGTAAGAGAAGATGGAGAAAAGTTAATCGAAGATTTTATGATTGCTGCTAATGAATGTATTGCCAGTCATATTTATAATATGGACTTACCTTTTATTTATCGTGTTCATGAAGAGCCTAAACCAGAAAAAATTGAGGAGTTCTTAAATTTAATTAAACTTTTAGGATATCGTCTAAAAGGTAATTATAAAGAATTTACTCCTCTTGCTATGCAAGCTATATTAAATGAATTAAAGGATAAAAAAGAATTTACTATTTTATCTACATTACTTTTAAGAAGCATGAGAAAAGCTGAATATAAATCAGAAAACTTAGGTCACTTTGGTTTAGCATCGAAAGCATATACTCATTTTACTTCTCCAATCAGAAGATTTCCAGATCTTACTGTTCATCGTTTATTAAAAAAATATTTAGTTGAACATGATATGTCTATGACAACAATTAATACATTATCGTCATCCTTAATTGAAATTGCCTCTCATTCTTCAGAAAGAGAAGTTGCTGCAGTTGATGCAGAACGAGATGTTGACGATATGAAAAAAGCAGAATATATGGAAAGTCACATTGGTGAAGAATTTTGTGGTATAATAAGTAGCATAACTAGTTTTGGAATGTTTGTTGAACTACCAAACCTAATTGAAGGATTAGTACATATTTCTTCTATTAAGGGTGATTATTTTAATTATGTTGAGGATCTTTTGGCATTAGTTGGAAAAAATACCAAGAAGATGTATCGTTTAGGTGATAAAGTTAAAGTAGTTTGTGTAGCTGCATCTAAACTTAGTTCAACAATTGATTTTGAACTAGTAAAAGAAACGGATGATAAAAATGGAGATAAAGAACAGGAAAGCTAATTATTTATACTATATACTTGAAACGTTTGAATGTGGTATAGAATTAAAAGGTACTGAAATAAAATCAATTAGAAAAGGATCATGTGACATTAGAGATAGTTTTGCAATTATTAAAAATAATGAAGTATTTGTTTTAAATATGTATATTGCAAAATATAAAGAAGGTAACCTATTTAATCATGATGAAAGAAGAACAAGAAAACTATTATTACATAAAAATGAAATAAAAAAATTAAGAGAAAAAAAAGAAAGAGAAGGAATTACTTTAGTTCCTTTAGAAATATATTTTAAGGGAAGTCATGCTAAACTTAAATTAGGTGTATGTAAGGGTAAAAAGCTTTATGATAAAAGAGAGACTATAAAGAAAAGAGATTTAGAAAGAGAAGGAAGAAACCTATAATATAAGAGATTCTTTTGAATCTCTTTAATATTTAATAAATTTAAGTAGAAATATTCATATTAATTTGATATAATTATACAGAGTAAGAAGGAGATGTATAAATGACATTAAGTTCAGTGTGGTCAATAATCACAAAAATAATAGATATATCATTAGTTTGGTTAATATTTTACTATATATTAAAAAATATAAAAAATAATGTAAAAATGGTTTTGATAGTAAAAGGTATAATTATCTTAGTAGTTATTAAAATTGTTAGTAATTTACTAAACCTTTATACTATTGGATTACTTTTAGAATATATTTTAGAATGGGGTCCCATTGCTATTATTGTATTATTTCAACCAGAAATTAGAAATGTTTTAGAGTCTATTGGTCGAAGTCAATTGCTTGGAAGACATAAAGTTCTTAGCGTTGATGAAAGAGAAAAAGTAGTATATGAAATAATGGACTCTGTTGAATACTTAAAGAAAAATAAAATTGGTGCTTTAATTGTAATAGAACGTGATATGTCTTTACAAGAATATATCACACCTGCTACAAAAGTATATGCTGACTTAACTAGTCCATTACTTGGTACATTGTTTTTCCCAAATTCACCACTTCATGATGGTGGAGTAATAATTCAAGGCGATAGAATTACCTGTGCTGGTGCTGTATTTAAAACAAGTATGGATCCTAATTTGTCTAAAAATTTAGGAACAAGACATAGAGCTGCTCTTGGTATTGCTGAAGAAACTGATGCCCTTGCACTAATAGTATCTGAAGAAACAGGAAAGATTTCTATTGCATCTGATGGTGAATTAAAATATAACTTAACATTAGATGAGTTTAGAAAAACTTTAGTTGACGAGTTAAAACCAAAGACTGAGGTATTCTATAATGCAGAATCTGATTCTCAAGAAAGTGAGGAATAACCATGTCTAAAATATTTAAAGCAATAACTAACTTTTTTAAAGGTATATATAATATAATTGATAAAATAATTATTACACCTATTAGTAAGTTAGTTTATAAATTGGGTAAATTATTAAATAAAAATAATGGTAGATTAGAAAAGTTTTTAAATAAAAGTAGTACTTTACTTTATTTATCATTAGTTATAGCTTTAGTATTTTTCTTTCTAATTAATTCTAAGGTTATTAATTTTGTTGAAAATGAAGCAGAGATTATTACTAATCAATCTGTTAAGGTAGAATATAATAAAGAAGCTTATGTAATTGAAGATTTACCAACTTCTGTAGATATAACATTAATTGGAAGAAAAAGTGATTTATATCTTGCTAAACAACTAGGTGAAAATGAAGTTGTACTTGATTTAACTGATTATGAACCTAGAGATGAAGCTTATAGAGTAAAATTAACATACAATCAAACTATTAATACTTTATCATATAAGTTAGATCCTACTTATGTTTATGTAACTATTAAAAAGAAAGTATCTACTTTAAAGACAATTGATTATGATGTAATTAATCAAGATAAATTAAATGATATAAATCCACAATTAAGTGTATCTAATGTAGAATTAAATCAAAGTGAAGTTGTAGTTAAGGGTTCACAAGATACATTAGATAAAATAGCTTCAGTTAAAGCTTTGATAGATTTAAATAATCCAAAGTTTACTCAAGCTAATACTTATGAGCTAGAAAATTTACCAATTGTTGCCTATGATGAAAATGGTAAGATATTAAATAATGTTGAAGTGGTACCAGATTCAGTATCTGGAGTAGTAACATTTACATCTTATAGTAAATCAGTTCCAGTTAAAGTATTAACCACTGGAGACTTAGTTGCTGGTAAAGCGATATCTTCTATAACTATTAATGGTAAGTCTGACTTTAGTGTTACAATTTATGGTGAACAAAGTGTAATAGATAAAATAAATGAAGTACCTGTTACTATTGATGTAACTGATCAAGGAAACAATGGTGCTAAAACTTATAATGTAACTATTTCTAAACCTACTGGTGTAAGATATATGACTGAAAATAGTGCTTCAATTGTTGCAAACTTTGGTGAAGCTAAGCAAAAAACGATTGAAATATCAACAATTGATCCAAGAAATGTTCCAGACAAAATGAGTGTTAATGCTAAAACTGAAGATGATAGACATGTTCAAGTTCAAGTTATTGGTGTACAATCTGTAATTGATAATATTTCAGAAAGTGATATAACAGCATATATTGATTTATCTGGATATACTATTGGTGAACATACAATACCAGTACAAGTTGAAGGTAAAGATTCTAAAGCACAGTATATTGTCACATCATCAATAAATATTTATTTATCTGAAAATGATTAAAATAAGGGATTCTGAAACTATTCAGGATCCCTTTGTAAATGCATAAATAATATGCCAATATTAATTAGTCCACAAATTGCTATTAATATATAGATAATATTAGTTAGCATACTTTCTTTAAATAACAATGTAACTAAATTAATATCAAATGCTCCAATAAGTCCCCAGTTGATAGCACCAACTATTGTGAAGACTAAAGCAATTTTTTGCAATGTTTCCATAAATTACCTGACCTTTCTTTATTTCTTAATTATATTTTAACCAAATAATATCATATTATACATTTAAAAAAATATAATTAAAAAAAGGAGTGAAAAAATTGAAAAAAATATTATTATTTTTTAGTTGTTTGTTATTACTTTGTGGATGTGCTAAATCTAATGAAGAAAAATTAATTAAGAAGTTTAGTAATGATATTAATAGTAGTAAATCATATACTCTAGTAGGTAGTTTAGAAATATTAAATGATGAGGATACATTTAATTATGAAGTTGAAGTAGGTTATAAAAAGAAAGATATGTATAAAGTTAAATTAACTAATACATCAAGTGGACACGAACAAATTATATTAAAAAATAGTGATGCTGTTTATGTTATAACACCAAGTTTAAATAAAAGTTTTAAATTTCAAAGTGAATGGCCTAATAATAGTTCTCAAGCTTATATTTTATCTTCAATATTATCTGATTTAGATAATACTAAAGATAAGAAATTTACTGAAGAAGGAGAATATTTAACTATTCAAAGTGATGTATCTTATCCTAATAATCCTGATCTAACTTATCAAAAATTATATTTTGATAAAAATTATAATCTAAAAAAGAACGAAGTATTTAATCAGGATAATCAAGTAAGAATAAGATTTGTAATTTCAACTATCGATTATAAAGCAAATTTAGATGATAATTACTTTGTTTTAGAAAGTAATATTGATTCTTCTTGCTGTGGTGAAACAAAATCAAGTGGCAGTATATTAGATGAAATAATATATCCTCTTTATATACCAAGTGATACTTATTTAACTACTAAAGAAACAATTGCAACAGATAATGGAAATAGAGCAATACTTACATTTGCTGGTTCTAAAGAATTCGTGCTTATAGAAGAACCAACAGTAGCTAATTTAAATTTTGAAACTATACCAGTTTATGGTGATCCTATTATGATGAATGGGGTAGTTGGTGCGTTGTCTGGAAATTCACTTTATTGGAGTGCAAACAACATTGATTATTATTTGGCAGGAAATGATTTATCAACTTCAGAACTGTTAAGTGTAGCTTCATCAATATCATCAACTATTGTAACAGTAGCAGGCAAGTAAGTCTGTTACTTTTTTCTTGAAATCTATTTGATTTACTAATATAATAATTCTATGAGGTGATTTTAATGAACTACAATGATGAAGACAAAGCTATAAGAAATTTTATTATAATATTTTTAATTGTAATAGTAGTTGCAGTAGGAGTTTTTTTCTTTACTAAGTATGTAGTTAATAAAGAAACAAATACTACTGAAGAAGTAAAGGAAGTAGAAATAGATAATAGTGTTGCTATTGTCGGAACTATGCTAAGTAAGGCTGATAAAGAATACTATGTAATATTATATAGAAGTGAAGATGATAATGCTTATAAATATGATAGCTTAAAAAGTAAATATCCTGCTTCAGGAAATTCTTATCCACTTTATAGTGTAGATTTATCTAATGCATTAAATAAAAAATATTATGATAAAGATAATGTTAATCTTAAATCTGATAATGTTAATGATTTAAGATTTGGTGATATTACTGTTTTAAAAGTTGAAACTGGTAAAATTACAAAGAGCTATGACAGTGTAGAAAAAATTAAAAAAGTATGGAATATTGAAGAAGACTAATTAATAGTCTTTTTTATTTTGTAAATTTTTTGTATAAAACTTTAAATTATTAATTATTTATGTTAATATTATTATAATAATAGAAGGTGAAATAGTGCAAAAGCAAAAAAAGAAAGTAATAGGTTTTAATATATTAGAAGTTATAATAATAATTATTATTAGTGGTTTAACTAGTTCTATTGCAACAGGAATAATTACATCTAGTAATAATAGAACAAGTGCAGGACTAACTTATAGTGAATTATTACAAGATGATGACATTAAAGAATTTTTAGATGTTTATGCTGATGTATTAAATGGTTATTATCAAAATGTTGATAAAAATAAAGCTATAGACAGTGCTATATCTGGTATGATGGATTATCTAGGAGATAAATATACTACTTACTTAAATGATAATGAAACTGACAATTTAAATGATATGCTTTCTGGATCATATAAGGGAATTGGAATTATGGTATCTAAAGGAAATGATACAGAAGATATAGATAATCCTGAAATAGGTGCAATTGTTGAACAAGTGTTTGATGATTCTCCTGCTCAAAAAGCTAATATGCTAAAAGGAGATCATATTATTGAAATAAAAGGAGAAAATGTTAAAGGAAAATCTTTAGAGGAAATTACAACTTTAATTAAGGAATCAAATAATGAAATAAAAATAAAAGTTGTTAGAAATAATAGTATAGTTGAATTAAATGTTCAAGTTACTAATGTAACAAAACCTGCAATTTCTTATGAAGTAAAAAAATCGGGTAATAGAAATGTTGGCTATTTAGATATTGATACTTTTTCTTCATCTGTTGTAACACAAGTAAAGAATGCATTAAAGAAAATGGAAGATGAAAAAATCGAAGGCTTAATAATTGATTTAAGAAATAATGGTGGTGGATATTTAACATCAGCTACTGATATTGCAAGTTTATTTATTGAAAAAGGGAAGACTATTTATTCTTTAGAAAGTAAAGATGATTACCAAACACTAAAAGATGAAACTGATGAAAGAAGAAACTATAATATTGTTATTATTACAAATGAAGCTACGGCAAGTGCTTCAGAAATTCTTACTTCTGCTCTAAAAGATTCATATGGTGTAAAAATAGTTGGCAAAAAAACCTATGGTAAGGGAAAGGTACAACAAACTAAAACTTTATCTGATGGAACAATGGTTAAATATACTACAGCTAAGTGGTTAAGACCAAATGGTGAATGTGTTGATGGGGTTGGTATTAGTCCAGACTATGAAATAGATTTAGAAGTAAATGAAGAGGGAATTGCTATTGATACACAATTAAATAAAGCATTAGAAATCATATTTGATTGATATGATTTCTTTTTTTTGTAAAATAATTAGATATTTGATATAATACTTCTTGGAAGAAGGACATATCAAATGAATAATTTAAAAATAGGAGATGTATTAACTATTCACTGCTATAAGCATGATGGTAAATTACATAGAACATGGGATGAAGCTACAATATTAGATATTAGTGATGATATATTAGTATGTGGCAATAATAAGACTACAGTTAATGAAAGTGATGGAAGAGTTCATAAAACTAATGAACCAGCCATACTATTCTTTTATAAAAAAAGATGGTTTAATATTATAGGCCAATTAAAATCTCAAGGATTATTTTATTATTGTAATATAGCTACTCCATATTTAATAGATGATAATATAATCAAATATATTGATTATGATTTAGATTTAAGAGTATTTCCAGATGGTGCTTTTAGGGTTTTAGACAGAAATGAATATAATTATCATAGAAAGTTAATGAACTATCCTGAAGAATTAGATATGATATTAAAAAGAGAATTAACAGATCTTATTAATATGAAAAAGCAAAAAATATCGCCTTTTAACCCCGAAACTATTCAAAAATACTACAATTTGTATGAAAATATCAAAAAAAATTAAATTTTTGGTATTTTTTTCTTGCAAAAACATAAAATATGGTGTAGTATTAATATCAGTGCAAAGGAAAAGGCACTAAAAAATACCAAATTTTATAGCAAAAAAGTACAAAAAATGACAATTTTTAAAAAAAATCAATTTTTTTCAAAAAAAGTGTTGACTTTGATTTTAAGATTTGGTATATTACATATGCACTGCACGGATTTCTAAAGATTTGTAGTGCAAGAGAGATCTTTGAAAACTAAGTAAAAAAGTCAATTAATTTGTAGTTTAGGATAAACTTAAGAAATTGATTTAGAAATAAATCTTTTTATTTTGAGAGTTTGATCCTGGCTCAGGATTAACGCTGGCGGCATGCCTAAGACATGCAAGTCGAACGAGAAGGCCCATTGATATTTATTGAAAGTTGATGTGCTTGCACTGATTCTGGATTTATTTGGATTTGGATTTTCCTTCTAGTGGCAAACGGGTGAGTAACACGTGGGTTACCTGCCTCTTAGACTGGGATACCAATTGGAAACGATTGTTAATACCGGATGTGCTCTACGGAGTAAAGAAGCCCTTAAAGCTTCACTAAGAGATGGGCCTGCGGCGTATTAGCTAGTTGGTGGGGTAATGGCCTACCAAGGCGACGATGCGTAGCCGTACTGAGAGGTTAAACGGCCACACTGGTACTGAGACACGTCCCAGACTCCTTCGGGAGACAGCAGTTTGGAATATTCGTCATTTGGGTAAACCCTGAACGAGCAATGGCGCGTGAGTGTTGTAGGTCCTTTGGATT
>JAFUTV010000002.1 GCA_017484125.1 Bacilli bacterium | reverse complement strand
TAGTAATAATTAAACAAGAAGCACAAAATAAATTATTAACATTAACATCTGATACTGGAGATTTAACACCAACATTTGATTCAGATACAAATACATACACATTAGAAGTAGATAAAGATACTGATAAAGTAACGTTATCTGGAACAATAAGTGACGGAGCAACAGTTGAAGGACTTGGTGAAGTAACATTAGAAGAAGATACAACTATTCATCAAATAAAAGTTAGTAAAGATGATAAGGATAACATATATACAATAACAATTAATAAAGTAGAATCAAGTAATAATGTATACTTAAAATCATTAACAGTAAGTAAAGGAGAACTAGATCCAGAATTTAATAAAGAAGTAAATGAATATGAAGTTGAAGTAGAAGATGGAATAGGATTTATAACAATAAATGCTGAAGCAGAAGAAGAAACTTCAACAGTTCAAGGAACAGGACTAAAAACACTTAACTATGGAGAAAACAATTTTGAAATAGTAGTAACATCAAAAGATAATAAGACAACAAAAACAACAAATGTAAAAGTAATAAGAATAAAGAAAGTAGAATCTATTAACTTAGATACAAAATCAATAACATTAGAAAAAGATGAAGAACAAACTATTTCATATACAGTACTTCCAAGTGATGCAACGAATTCAGAAGTAAGATTTGTATCATCAGATCCAACAATAGCAACAGTTGATAGTGATGGTAAGATTAAAGCATTAAAATATGGACAAACAACAGTAAAAGTAATAAGTAAGCAAAATGAAGAAGTATATGCAACATTAAATGTTAGAGTATTTAGTAAGACAATTACTTCAGATACATATGATATAACAAGATATAAAGGTGAAGAACTAATAAATACAACACCAGAATTATTTACAGGAAATAAAGTATCATATGTAATAGGAATGGAACCAGAAACAACAATTGAAGACTTTATAAAAGAATTCAATAATGATTCTGAAACATTAAATATTTATGATAAAGATGGTAATAAGATTACAGATTTATCTACAAGTGTTGCAACAGGTATGACTATAAAACTAGAAGTAGATGATACATTATATGATGAATTAAAGATAGTTGTACGAGGAGACCTAAATGGTGATGGAATGGTAACAATGACAGATTATTCAAAATTAAAATCAATACTACTTGGAGAGATACCAACATTTGAACTATTCTTAGCATCAGATGTAACAAAAGATGAATTAGTAACAATGCCAGATTATACATTATTAAAGAATTACTTATTAAAAGATATTCAATCATTAAATAAAAGAGATTAAGTATTATAATTCTTAATCTCTTTTAATAAAATTATGATATAATATTTAATTGAAAGAGGAGTTGATTATATGAAAAATATTAAATATAGTGTTTTATTTATTATGTGTTTTTTTGTATCTATTGCAATAGTAAATGCTGCTAAAATAAATGCTAGTGAGGTAACTATTTATGCACTTGATGATAATTACAAAGAAAAGGTAAGTATTCCTAGTAATTACAAACAATCATTTCAAATTAAGGTAAGTGATAATGAAAATAAACCTACTTATTCTACCGATTATTTTAAGGAAGTAGAAGTATCTGATACAGGATTAATTACACCTTCAAAGAAAACATGGTATTGTAATTCTAGTTATTGTAGTACTTCAAAAATGCAAGACTACACAAGTACAAGAAGTGAGTATTCTTTTGGAACATTTAATGTCTATGTTAGAGTTGATGGAAAAACATATACAATTAAAGTTAATGTAGTTAATTATGCTGTTACATATTCTCAAAATGTAATGAAAGATTATATAAAGAAAAATATTACATCTGATATGACTGAATATCAAAAAATGCAAAAAATTGCTGAATTTGTTGCATCTTATCCATATGGTTATTCTACATCTTATGTTGGATTTATTTTAGGAAATGGTGCAGATTGTATAGGATCATCTAATACAATTGTTTGGATGGCAAATCAAGTTGGAATAAAAGCTCATATTCGTTATGCAGTAAAAGATGCAGGTGCAGGAAATAACCATCATAACGTTGCTGCTATGCTTGATGGTAAATTATATATTATTGAAGCAGGTTATTATCAAACAACCACGCCAAGACCATATTATATTTTTGGTACAGAAAATGCTTGGAGTGTAGATAGTTATGGTAAATATGAAGTATATCAATATGATGGTTATGATAAAGTAGTATCCACACCTGTAAAATATAATGGAATTACTTCGACACCTACTAATTATGAAAGTGTTGCAACATTAGCTTTATATTATGGACTTCATGATGATAGTAATATTCAAACTGTTAATGTTACTAAAAATATTACAAGCTTAGGTGATGGAGCATTCGCAAAGGTAAGTACATTAAAAAATATAAATGTTGATAGTAATAATCCTAGTTTTAAAAGCATAGATGGAATTCTTTATACAAAAAATGGTAAAACATTAGTAACATATCCAGCGGGAAAAACTGCTAAGAAATATAGTGTTGCATCTAACATTAGCGAACTTGGTGCATATGCATTTTCTTCAAATAATAATTTAACTAATGTAGTACTACCAAATGGATTAGTTACTATTGGTTTTGCAGCTTTTGAAGGTAGTAGAAATTTAGTAAGTGTTAATATTCCAGAAAGTGTTAAAAAAATAGATGATTGGGCTTTTGCTTCAACAAAAATAGATAAATTAGTTATTCCTAAATCTGTTGAAAGTGTAGGTAAATATTCATTTTACAGTCCTTATAATAAATTTAGTTCAGTTACTTTCTTAAATGATAAAACAAAGATTGATGAAAATGCTAAATTAACAAGTGTAAATGTTATTTATGGTTATAAAGGATCTACAGCTGAAAAATATGCTAAAGCAAATAATATAACATTTAAAGATATTAGTGATTCATATAAAATATCAAATGCTACTATAAAGGGTATTGAAGATAAAACATATAAAGGTAAAGGTATTAAACAATCCGTTACTGTTGAAATTGATGGTGTTCAATTAACTGAAAATAAAGATTATACAATTACTTATGAAAATAATAAAAATGTTGGTACTTCTAAAATAATAATTAAGGGTAAGGGAAATTATAAAGGAAGTGTTACTAAAACTTTTAAAATAAAAGCTAAAAAAATATCAAAAACAGATATATCTATTAATTTAGATAATAAAGAATACACTGGTAAAAAGATAAAGCCAAAAGCTACTATAAAAGATAATAAGACAAAATTAAAAGCAAAAGTTGATTATACAATTACATATAAAGATAATAAAAAAGTAGGAACAGCAAGTATAGAAATAAAGGGTATTGGAAATTATAAAGGAAGTGTTACTAAAACATTTTATATTATTCCAAATACTACTACTTTGAAAAAACTAAAATCAGAAAAAAAAGGATTTACTGCGAAATGGACTGAACAAACAACATTAACTACTGGATATCAAATTGAATATTCTTTAAATAAGAATTTTAAATCTTATACTAAAGTATTTGTTAAACCAAATACTACAACAAAAGAAACTATTAAAAAGTTAAAGGCAAATAAAAAATACTACGTTAGAATAAGAACATATAAGACAATTAATGGTAAAAAGTATTACTCTGTTTGGTCAAATATTAAAAAAGTAACAACTAAAAAGTAATTGACAAATTAAAAAAAATTTATTAATATTATATTAGCATAGCGATGCTATGCTAATAAAATTATCGGTTACATATTTTACGACCTTTTTGTAACTTATGTAATCAACCAAAACCCCCTTGGAGCCTTTACGGCTCCGTTTTTTTATTTTTTTTATACTTACGTGGTATAATATAGTTATAAGAATTCTTCTATAAAGTAGGTGTATAAATGGAAAAACTATATGAAAAAAATGGCAATATATTATATATACTAAATGTGTTAAGAAAATACTCTGATGAAGATCATATGTTAAGTGCAAAAGAAATAAAGAATATAATAAATGAAAATTATAATGTTGAAGTTGATGAAAGAACTATAAGAAGAAATATTAATCTATTAATAGAAAAGTTTGATTATGATATTTCTACTAGAAAAGATAATAATAAAGGATATTATTTATTAAGAGATCCGGATACTGATTTTGAAGTTGGTGAAATAAGAACAATTATGGATACCATTTCTTTTGCAACATATATAACGCCTAAAATATCAAGAAATATAATAAATAAATGTTTAAATATGTTAAATATTTATGAAGAAGAAAAATTTAATAATTATAAAGTTTATTCTGATAATGTTAAAACTAGTAATATTGCCGTTATAAAAAACATGGAAGATATTAACGAAGCCATATACAATAAGAAGAAAATAACTTTTAATTATAATAAATATTATTTAGATAGTAATAAATTGTCTAATATTGTTGTTGATACAGTTGTTGTTTCACCATATGCAATATTTTATACTAATCAAGAATTCTATTTAATTGCATTAAAAGAAGGAAATGATAAGTTGTATTCTTATCGTATAGATAGAATTAGTTCTTTAAAAGTATTAAAAAAAGATATTTCAAACAGAATTAAAGCAAACGATGTAAAAGAATTTATGGATTCAAGTGTTTCTATGTTTGCAGGTAATCCTATTAATATAACTGTTAGATGTCATGTATCATTACTAGATAATGTAGTTGATTTATTTGGAAAAAAACTAGATTTTAAAACAATTGATAAGGATATATTTAAGGTAACTTTAAATGTTAATAAAGAAGGATTTAAATATTGGGTACTTAGAAATATTGAAAAAGTAGATGTAGTAGAACCATTTAGTTTAAAACAAGAAATAAAGGAAATATTAATAAAAAAGACAAAGTAAGAACATTATGTGACCAGCGTGGTTGCAGATGTTTTTTTAATATTTTATACTTTTTTTAAGAAAGAAAGAGGTGTATTATTATGAAAAATAATCAAAGAAAAAATATTAAGAAAGGTATTAATCAAGTATATTTATTTGAAAAGAATAAATCAATAATTAATGCTTACAGTTTTAATATGAAAATATACTATAAATTAATATTAGATGATTTAAAAATTGATTCTTATGAAGAATTAATTGATAAGATAAAGGTAAATAAAGATTTTAAAAAACAAGTTCAAGAAGCTACTAAGAAATATTTTAATTCTGATAATATTAAAGTATTAGCTAATAAAAACTATACTAAATGGTATTTTTTAGAATTAAAAGATATAAGTAGTATTAAGTATAATTTTAAAAAGATGGTTTATTTATTAAAAAGAAGAATTTCTAATAAATTATTAAACAATAATTATTCACTAAATAAAGCAGTTAATTAAAAAGACATAAGTCTTTTTTTATTTACACCAAATTTATATTATATTTTCACATAATTATCATATTTATTAATTATAATTTTTTTAATAATTTAAAGAAAGGAAATTTATTATGAAAAGAAGTTGTAAAAATATAATATGCATTTTTGGAATTATATTAGGTTTAATTATTGTTTTTGGAACTATTTATATAGCAAAGACAAATCTATCTGTAAAAATGTCAAATGATAATGCTTTAAAAGCGAATATGAATATGCCTCCAAACGATAAATATAATAATGATAATTCAAATAATAACAGTGAAAATAGGGGAAGAGTTCCTAAAGGAAACATAGAAGAAAATCAAAGAGGAAATAATAATGTTGATGGTAACATGCAAATACCGGATAATTCCACTGAACCTCCACAAATGCCTGATGATAACACTAAAAAAGATAATACTAATAATTTAAATGATGACAATTATCAAGTAAATGATATGAAAAATAAATCAGAAGAAAATAACACTCAAAGACCTGATGATAATAAAGCACCAAATGATAATGGTGGTAATATTCAAAATCAATTAGTTGATAAAACATCAGTTCCAAAATTAACTATATGGTATATTATTGCAATAGTATGTGGATCGTTATTGATTAGTGGTTGTTCCCTATATTTAATATTTAGTATAGGTGGAAAAAATAATGTGTTTACTAATGCAGATAAAATAATCATATTTATATTATCTTCAATAATTTTAACCATTTTAATTTCATATGGATGTATATATTTTACTAATAATAATATTTTGTTAGTTTCTGTAGCAAAAATTATTTAATAATAAAAAGATGAAGCATTTCATCTTTTTATTAACTTTTTATTATCAAATTCATTTATGTAGTAATTATAAATGAATTTAAAGACTCCTACTGGATTATCATCTTTATTAGTGCTAAGTTTATCTATTGTTCCATTAGATATTTCAAGAGTAGGTAGTTCTTCATCCTCATTTATATACCATATAATTGAATGATTTTGAATAGTTTCCATTAATCCAATTATAAAATGAGTTAATTGCGTTATTGTTTGATAATTGTTTATATCAACCATAGTTGAAAGAACTTCTACTAATGATATTAATTCTGCTTCATTATTTACAGTAACATTATTATTTATTTCCTTAATTTTATTAATAACATATTTTTTTAGTTCAAAACAAACTGCTTTTTTCTTTTCATCTGCATTTAGTTTGAAATAACTATGTTCAATTAATGCTATATTTAATCTATAGTGAACATCCATTAAATTATCCATAAAATCCCCTCTTTAATAGACAATTATTTTAATATATTTAATAAAAATAGTCAAGTTTGTGATAAAATTATAACAAGGTGATTAGTATGTATTTATCTAAATCTAAATACTGTAAAGGATTTCAATGTGAAAAGATGTTATGGCTTGAAAAAAATATGCCTGAAAAAAGTGAAGATATAAATAATGATAATGTATTTGACAATGGAACGGAAGTTGGAATACTAGCACAAGATTTGTTTGGACCTCATAAAGTAGTTGAATTTAATGAAGATTTATCTCAAATGATTGAAGATACTAATAATTATTTAAAAAGCGATAAAATAGTATTATGTGAGGCTTCTTTATCTTATAATAATAATTTTTGTAGTGTAGATATTTTAATTAAAAATAATGATGAATATGAAATATATGAAGTAAAAAGTTCAACTCATGTTAGTGATATTTATCTAGAGGATGTATCATATCAATATTATGTTCTTACAAAGCTTAATTTAAATGTCACTAAGTGTTCAATAGTTTATATAAATAATAAATATATAAGAAATGGTGCATTAGATATACATAAATTATTTAATATAAAAGATGTGACAGATATTGCTAAATCAAAATTATTAAGTGTAGAAAATAAAATAAAAAGTATAGAGAATTATATGAATAATACTATAGAAAAAGATAAGGATATTTCAGAAAATTGTTTTAGTCCTTATCCTTGTCCTTTCTATAAATATTGTTCAAGAAAACTAAAGAGTCCAAATGTTTTTGATATAGCAAGTATGCCCTTAAAAAGTAAGTTAAAGTATTATAGTCAAGGTAAATACACATATGAATCTTTAATAAATGAAAATATTAATGAAAAATATAAACAACAAATAGAATATAATTTATATAAAAAAGATGACTATATTAATAAAAAGAATATTAAAAAATTTTTAGATACTTTATCTTATCCATTATACTTTTTAGATTTTGAAACATATCAACAAAGTATACCTAAATTTGATGGAGTAAATCCTTATATGCAAATTCCATTTCAATATTCACTCCATTATATAAAGAAAGAAAATGATATTATTAATCATAAAGAGTTTTTAGCAAAATCATCTAATGAAGATCCAAGAAGAGCTTTAGCGGAAAGATTAGTTTTAGATATTCCAAGGGATGTATGCGTATTAGCTTATAATATGAGTTTTGAAAAAAATGTTATTGAAAAACTTGCTATGATTTATCCTGATTTAAGAGATCATTTATTAAATATAAAAGATAATATAAAAGATTTAATAATTCCATTTAAAAATAGGGATTATTATACTATGAAAATGGATGGCTCTTATTCTATAAAATATGTTTTACCTGCTTTATTTCCAAATGATCCTACATTAGATTATCATAATTTAGATATGGTTCATAAGGGAGATGAAGCATCATCGTTTTTTTCAAGTATTGATAGCTTAAATGAAGAAGATAAGAAAAGAGTTAGGGAGTCTTTATTAAAATATTGTGAGCTAGACACATATGCAATGGTTAAAATTTGGCAAAAATTAAATGAAGTCATAAAGTGATGTTAAATATTTGTAAAGTGCATTGTTATCTAAAGTATATATATGTTAAAATATAATTTAAAGAACTATAGGGAGGTTTTGATTATGAATTATAGTAAATATGATGAAAGGCAAAAATTATATCAATATAAATCTTTGCTTGAGGAAATAATGAAATATGGAGAAGATAATCCTAGCCCTATGTTAGATGGAAATACTGGAGAACCACTCTATACTAGGGAAATACATGGAATACAAAGAAAGTATAATATATTAAAAGATGGTGCTCCAGTTATTACCGAAAGAGATATTTCGGGGTTTTATAAAAGTGCTATTGGTGAATTATTTGCTTTCATTAATGGTGTTCATACAAATGAGGGGTTAAGAGAATTCGGATGCAAGTTTTGGTCACCATGGGTAACTGAAGAAAAGTGTCAAAAAAGAGGACTAGAAACTGGTGATTTAGGGCCAGGTTCATATGGTTCAGCTTTTCATGATTTTCCTACTGCAGATGGACAAATGTTTAATCAATTTAAAGAGATAGATTTACAAATGAGAGAAAGACCAGAACTTAAAACTCATTTAATATCACCTTGGATACCATATTATACAATTAGAAATTCAAATAACAAACAAAAAGTTGTTGTTTGTCCTTGCCATGGATGGATACATTTTAATATTATTAATGGAAGACTTGATATGACTATGTGGCAAAGAAGTTGTGATGTTATTTTAGGGCTTCCAAGTAATTTAACCCAATATACGGCACTATTATTAGCGATGGCTAAAACACATAATCTAGAACCAGGTGTTTTTTGCCATCAAATAAGTAATGCTCATATATATAATAATACTTTTGAATATGCTGAAGAAATGTTAAATAGGGATCCAGAACCACTACCTACATTAAATATAATAAATGAACACGATAGTATTTTTGATTATAGGAAAGATGATTTTGAACTATCTGATTATCATCCAAAAGAAAAAATATTAAAGATTCCAGTAGGTGTTTAAGTATGTTAGATGATGGAAAATTAGATATAATAGAATTAGAAAAAGCAAGACAAAGTTTTAAAAAAATAGGTTTAGTTCAAGGATCATGGGACTTATTTCATTTAGGACATTTAAGATATATAAAAAAGGCAAGAGAATTATGCGATTATTTAATTGTTGCAATGGATAGTGATGAGAAGATTAGAAAAAGAAAGGGTAATGGAAGACCTATAATTCCTGAAGAAGAAAGATATGATTTTATAAAATTATTAGGTATTGCTGATGATGTTGTTATTAAAGATGCTAATGAAGTTAAATGGGGACTAATTAAAGAAGTAAGACCTGATGTTTTGGTTGCTATAAAAGAAAATTATAATGAAGAACAAATAAAAAAATTAGAAGAGTATTGTGGTAATGTAGCCATTCTTCCTAGACAATCAGAAAGTTCAACGTCTGATAAAATAAGAAAAATAACAATAGCAGAACAAAGAAATAGAATTGAAAATTTAGATGAAAAAGTTAATAGTGCTATCGAAGAATTTAAAGAAAGAATAGGTTATGATGATTCTTTAAAGGAACCTATACCTAATCTTATTGAACATATGAAAGAATCCACTGATTGGATTACACCAGTTGCTGCGACATGTTACTATAATAATGAATGGCACTATGGGACAAATCATTCTAATTTTAATATACCTAAAATTGATGTAGTCAATAGAAGTGAACTTTATTATGCAACTGTTGAACATGCCGAGATTAATTTGCTAAAAAAGCTAGGGAATGTTGAAGTTTTAGATACACCTGTTTATTCTACATTATTTCCTTGCGATAAGTGTATGAAAGTATTAATTCAAAAAGGTGTTAAAAAAATATATTATTTGGAAGATCATCCTGATCGTAATTGGTCTAAAAGATCTCATGAATTAGCTGAAAAAAATAATATAGAAACTATTAAATTATTAGATGATAAAATAATAGAAAAAGAAGAAATAAATGATGATATTAATTATTATGATTATAAGTATATTTATCCACCTAATGCTAGAAAACAAGAACAACTTGATATAATGATGGAAAAAGAATATAGTGATCAAGATCCTTTGGATCCACAAGTAATAGATCAAGAAATTTTATATACAACAAATTATTGGTTCATTTCTAAAAACAGATTTCCACATCAAGATGCTGGAGAACAGTATTTAATTGTTTCTAAATATCCTATCTACTCTATAGATGATATGAGCAAAGAAATGTGGGAGGAATTAAAGAGCATTTGGATAAATATTAGAGATGAATATAATTTACCTGGTGGTGCTTTTTGCTTTAGATATGGAGATCCAGCACTATCTGGTGCATCTTTAAAAAGATTACATGCACACATAATTATGCCAAATAAAGAAAAAATTAGATTCCCAATTGGGGGACGTAAAGAATTAAAACACGAACTAGTTTTAAAGAAAAATAATTAAGAAAAATTTTACTTTCTTAATTTTTTTTTATATAATTATTTAAGGTGATTATAGATGTTTAAGAAATATTTAATAGTTTTTTTTGTATCAATGGTACCTTTGATAGAGTTAAGGGGAGCTATTCCTTATGCAGTAGGTTTTAATTTACCATTAGTACAATCATTTATTATTGCAATTATTGGTAATATGGTACCTGTTCCTTTTATTTATTTATTTGCTAGAAAAATATTTGAGTGGGGAAAGGATAAAAAGTTAATTGGTAAATTTTGTAGGTTTTGTTTAGTAAAAGGAGAAAAAGGTGGAAGAAAACTAGAAAAAAAAGCAGGACATGGCCTTTATATAGCACTAATGTTATTTGTTGGAATACCACTACCTGGAACTGGTGCTATAACTGGTTCACTTGCAGCTTCAATATTAGATATGGATTTTAAAAAGAGTGTAGTTTCCATTTTTGGAGGAGTACTTTTGGCTGGTGTAATTATGGGACTACTTTCTTTAGGATTATTTAAGGGTATATTAGGATGAAAATTTATTTAGTAAGAAATTTAGAAACATTATCAAATGCTTATAATTTTTTAAATAAAAAAGATAGTGATGAATTATTAAGAGAAAAAGAAATACTATCAGTCACAGGTGAAAACCATGCTAGAGAACTATCAAAATATTCGCTATTTAAAAATGTTGATAGTATTTATTCATCTAATTATATTTCAACATTATCAACTGCTAAATATATTGCTAAAGAAAATAATATAAAGATTAATGTTTCGTTTAATTTTAATGATCGAAGACTTGGTGCAACTGACGATGTAGATATGGACTTATTTGATTATAAGACTTATCATAATTTTGATTATAAATTAAGACTAGGAGAATCTATTAATGATATAAAAAAAAGAGCAAGCCTAGAATTAAAGAATATTTTAAAACAAGATTATACTAAAGTAGTAATAGTAAGTCATGAAGTAGTATTAATATCATTATTATTAAATTGGTGTGAACTTGGATATAACTGTGATAATGATATTATATTAACTTATAAAGATAAAGTTGTATGTGATACAAATATTAATCCAGGTGATGTATATGAATTATATTTTGACGGTACTACACTAAAATCTTTAGAAAAAATTAATAATCTTTGATAGTAAAGTGCATGTAAAAAATAGCACTTTTTTATATAATCAATAATTAAAATTTTAAAAATATTATTTACAAATTTTTATGTTATATAATCAATTATTAAAAAATAGCATCTTTTTTTAAAAATAATTTAATTTTAAATAATATCATAAAAAAAGTAATTGTTTACTTTTGAATTTTTCTATGTTATAAGTGTTGTTGATATGTTTTATTTGATATTAATTTATTAATATTAATTGAACTTTTTAAGAAAAGAAAATATAATTGTAAGAGGTGATAATATGTTAGAATTAAAAAATATTAAAAAAAGTTATAAAACAGGAACATTTATTCAACATGCATTAAACGATATTGATTTAAGGTTTAGAAAAAATGAATTTGTAGCTATTTTAGGACCATCAGGATCAGGTAAAACCACATTACTTAATATTATTGGTGGGCTTGATAGATACGATGAAGGAGATTTAATAATCAAAGGTAAATCAACTAAGAAATTTAAAGATAAAGATTGGGATGCTTATAGAAATAAATCAGTAGGTTTTATTTTTCAAAGCTATAATTTGATTAGTCATATTTCATTAATAGATAATATTGAAATGGGTATGACTTTGTCTGGTAAAAGCTCAAAAGTAAGAAGAAAAAAAGCAAAAGAACTACTTAAAAAGGTTGGCTTAGAAGAACATGCTCATAAAAAACCAAATCAGTTATCTGGTGGGCAAATGCAAAGAGTTGCAATAGCAAGAGCTTTAGCTAATGATCCTGAAATAATTTTAGCTGATGAACCAACAGGAGCACTTGATACTAAAACATCAAAACAAATAATGAATTTAATAGAATCAATTGCAAAAGATAAATTAGTAATTATGGTAACTCATAATCCTGAACTAGCCAATGATTATGCAGATAGAATAATAGAGATGAAAGATGGAAAAATTATAAATGATTCAAATCCAGTTGAGGAAAATGTAGGTAAAGATGATTACAAGCTAAATAAAACAAAAATGTCATTTTTTACTGCACTTCATTTATCACTTAATAATATTAGAACTAAAAAAGGAAGAACAATATTAACTGCTTTTGCATCATCAATTGGTATAATTGGAATTGCTTTAATTCTTGCTTTATCTAATGGATTTCAAAATAAAATAAATGAATTTGAACATCAAGTAAGTGATGCAATGCCTGTAGTTATTTCAGCAACTAAAATGAATTTATCTGCAGAAAATATGTCAAGTATTATTTCTTCTGAAACTGGTATGTCTTCAGAAAAAACTGAAGACGATTTTACAGATAGTAAAACTGTTAAAAAAGAAGAAAAAGAAGAACAAACATTCGGTACATCTATTAATCCAATAACTAAAGATTTCGTTGATTATGTTGATAATATTCCTAAAGAATATGTTTCAGGAATTATTAAAGCATCTGCAATGAAATATAATATTATTCAAAAAACTGAAGATAAATATGTTGCTATTAATAACCTTAATGTTAACTCTATGTCTATTCCTAATGTATATGGCGATAACAAATCAAGCATAATAGATAAATATTATGATTTACTTGCTGGAAGAAGACCAGAAAAGTATGATGAAATTGTAGTAGAAGTAGGCAAAGACAATTCCTTATCAAAAGATTTTGTAAAATCATTAGGACTTAAAGGTAATGAATATAGTTTTGATGACATATTATCTTGTACAATGAAAGTAGTAAGTAATGATAATTACTATCTAAATATTGGAAATTATTTTATTCCAAAAGAAATAAACGATAGTATGTATAATTTAGATGATAATATAACACTAAAAGTAGTTGGAATTGTTCGTATAAAAGAAGATAAATATTCAACTATTGGTATTTCAGATAGTAATAGATCATTTTATTATTTAGAAGAATTAGATAGTAAAATAAAGGATATTAATTATAATTCATTAGTGGCTAAAACACAAAGAGAAGTAGATTTTGATGTATTTACAGGAATGGAATATGATATGGAATCTGATTTAGGAAAGTATTATAAACATATCAATTTAATGAATATTGGTGCTCTTGAAACACCTGGATTCATGTATATCTATCCTAAGGATTTTGATTCAACTGATAATATTGTAGATTATTTAAATAAATATAATGAAAACAAAGATGAAAAGGATAAAATAGATTTTATTAATCAAGCAGAACTAGTTAATAATATGACAGGATCTATAATGGGTGGTATTACTTCTGTGTTAATTGCTTTTTCTTCAATATCATTAATAGTATCTTCAATAATGCTTGGTATAATTACTTATATTAGTGTATTAGAAAGAACTAAAGAAATAGGTATATTAAGAAGTCTTGGTGCAAGAAAGAAAGATATTAAACGTGTATTTAATGCAGAAACAACTATTATTGGTGTAACATCTGGGGTATTAGGTATATTAATAGCTAACTTACTAACAATACCAATTAATTTATTAATAAAAAATATTACTACATTAGATAATGTTGCAACCCTAAATCCTATTCATGCTACTATATTAATAATAATAAGTGTTGTATTAACACTAATTGGTGGGTCTATTCCTGCTCATGTTGCTTCAAAACAAGATCCAGTTGCATCACTTAGAAGTGAATAATAAAATATAATGCAATTTTTGAAACACTCATTCATATAATTGAATGGGTGTTTTTATGATTGGACTAACAGATATAGAAGTACAAAGTAATAGAAAAAAATATGGAAGTAATACATATACTAAATTAAAAAGAAAATCTTTTTTTAAACTAGTTCTAGAAACATTATCAGATCCTATAATAAAGATATTATTAATTGTTTTAATAATTAAGATAATATTTTTATTTAGAGATTTTGATTGGTTTGAAACTATAGGTATATTAGTTGCCATTTTAAGTTCTTCAATAATATCAGCTATATCTGAATATGGAAGTGATAGTGCATTTGAAAATTTAGAAAATACAACTTCTAATATAAAAGTAAAGGTTATTAGAGAAAATCAAATAAGAGAAATTGATAGTGTTGATGTAGTAAAAGATGATATTATTATTTTATCTTCAGGTGATAAAATAGTTGCTGATGGAATAATAATTCAAGGTGAAGTATTAGTTAATGAATCCACTATAAACGGTGAGGCAAAAGAAAAAAAGAAAATAAAAGATGATTTTATTTATTCTTCAACAATTGTATTTGATGGTGAAGCTAAGATGAAGGTTAGTGCTGTCGGAGATAATACAATAATTGGAAAGATGGCTAAAGATATTCAAGAAGATAGTCCAATAAGCCCTCTAAAAATTCGATTAACCCAATTAGCTAGGATTATATCGATACTTGGATATATTGGTGCTTTATTTGTATTTATTGTTTATTTGTTTACATCTAAAGATTATAGTTTTAGTAATATATTGTATGCTTTGACTTTATCAGTAACTGTAGTCGTAGTAAGTGTTCCAGAAGGACTTCCTATGATGATAACACTAGTTCTTTCTTCTAATATGAAAAAAATGATGAAAAATAATGTATTAGTTAGAAAACTAGTAGGAATAGAAACATCTGGTAATCTAAATATATTACTTACTGATAAAACTGGTACTTTAACTGAAGGAAAACTTAATGTCTATAAAATAGTTACTTATGAAAAAGAATATAATAATTTAGAACAATTAAATAATAATTTAAAAAATGAAGTAAATAATAATATTTTATATAACAATTCTTCAATGATAAATAGTAATGGAAATGCAATTGGGGGAAATTCTACTGATAGAGCATTATTATCATTTGCTAATTTTGATAATTCAAGAAAAGTTATATACAAAGAAATATTTGATAGTAACAAAAAGTATTCTTTAGCTACATTAGATAATGATATCACTTATATTAAGGGAGCTAGTGAAGTGTTACTTGATAAATGTAATTATTATTTAGATGCTAATGGAGATAAAAAAGTATTATATAGTAAAAATAAAATTGAAGATAAAATAGATAGTTATTCCAAATTAGGAGTAAGAGTATTAATGTTATGTTCTTCTTTAGATTATATTAATACTAAAAGCATAAATAATTTAACGTTTATTGGTTTGATTTTAATAAAAGATAAGATTAGAGAGAGTTCTAAGGATGCTATAAATTTAATGAATCAAGCTAAAATTCAAACTATAATGGTTACAGGAGATGCTTTAAATACTGCAGTATCTATAGCAAAGGAAACAAATATCATTAGTGATAGCAAAGATATTGCAATAGATAGTAGTGAGTTTTCAAAGTTAAGTGATGAAGAAATAGTAAATATTTATCCACATCTTAAAGTATTAGCTCGAGCTTTACCACAAGATAAAAGTAGATTAGTTAATATTTTAGAACAGGAAAATTTAATAGTAGGTATGTGTGGAGATGGTGTAAATGATGCAGTTGCATTAAAAAAAGCTAATGTAGGATTTGCTATTGGATCTGGTTCTGAAGTTGCAAAAGAAGCTAGTGATATTGTTATATTAGATGATAATATAAAATCTATTACTAATGCAGTTCTTTATGGAAGAACTATATTTAAAAGTATAAGAAAGTTTATTATTTTTCAATTAACTGTAAATTTAAGTGCAATGATTATGGCAATAGTTGGACCAATAATTAACATAGCTACACCAGTTACAATAATTCAGATGCTATGGATAAATATGATTATGGATACTTTAGCAGGTGTAGCATTCTCTTATGAAGCACCACTTTTAGAATATATGCAAGAAAAACCAAAGACTAATAAAACTAAAATAATTAACAAATATATGTATAAACAAATATTATTCATGGGTATGTATAGTGCTGTAGTAGGTATATTATTTTTAAAACTACCATTATTTAGATTTTTAATTAGAAATGAAGAAAAATATATATTGACTGCTTACTTTGCTTTATTTATTTTTATGGGTATATTTAATGCTTTTAATGCTAGAACACCAAGACTTAATATTTTTGCAAATATTTTAAAAAATAAAGTATTTATTGTGATATTTTCTATTATATTAATAATTCAAATATATTTAATATATTATGGTAAAGATTTATTTAGAACATATGGATTAACATTTAATGAACTTGTATTTGTAATTTTAGTATCTATTAGTGTTATTCCAATTAATTTTTTTATAAAGTTAAAGAGTAAAAAAAGACTAGAGTCAATTTGACACAATTTGTATAGAATGATATAATACCTTTCATATTTTAAGTGAGTGATAACAGTGGAATTATTTTATAAAGAATTTTCTAGAGGAACTACTGCTTCAATTAAAAAGAAAAATAATATAGTATATAAAAAATATTTTGTTGATACACCAATTAGTATGAAAGTGGATAAAGAATTATTTGATATTTTAAAAGAAATAAACCATAAAAATTTTCTTAGTTTATTAAAAATTCGTATTATTAATGATTATGTTGTAGGATATACATATAAATATGTTAAATCTGATGATATTAAAATTACAGAAAAGGATACTTCTTATACTTTAGATAATTTAAGAGATTTAGAAAAACTAGTAGATATTTTTAATCAATCAAAAATATTAATGTGTGATACACATGCTTTTAACATGATTACTCAAAAAGATAATATTGTTATAATTGATCCAGATTCATATCAAATAGATAATAAAAGATCTTATGAAGATTTTGTATTAGGTAATAAAATTAGATTATTAAGCTATATAAAAAATTTATATGTTAACTGTTGTAAAAAATATGATGAAGATTATTACTTAGCAATATTAAAAATATTTAATATAGATTTAAGAAATAATTTGTCTTTAAGTAATGAACTATCAAAAAGATTAACATATAAAAAGCCAATTGATGCAATAAAAAAAATTAAAAAATCGATATAATCGATTTTTTATAATTTATATTTATTTTTATAATCTTCATATAATTCTTTAAATCTATTATAATGAACAACTTCTCTTTGTCTTAAAAATAGCAGTGGATTTAGTATTTCAGGATTATCTGTTAAATCAATCAGACTTTCATAAGATGCTCTTGCTTTTTCTTCAGCAGCCATATCTTCAGCAAGATCAACTACAGGATTTCCTGTTGATTGAATATATGTTGCAGTAAATGGCATGCCACTTGCATTTACTGGATAAACACCTTTACCATGTTCGGTATAATAGTCTCCTAAATTATATGATTTTAATTCTTCTGGTGTAGCATCCTTAACTAATTGTCTAAACATTGTAGAAATAATTTCAACATGAGCAAGCTCTTCAGTTGCTATATCAATAAGTAGAGCTTTGCCTCTTTCATCTGGCATTGAAAAACTTTGAATATAATATCTTGTTGCTGCAGCAAGTTCACCTGCCGAACCTCCAAGACCAGTTAATATATACTTAGCCATTTCTAAATTTTTTTTAGTGATGTTTACTGGATACTCTAACTTTTTTTCATATTTAAACATATTTAGTACCTCCATCTTTATCCCATGGCCATGGATTTTTAATCCATTCATAATTACTACTATCAACAAATGTATTATTAATAGGGCCATAGTTTTTTTCAAACATATCTTTGCATTTTTCAAAATTACTTACATAATTTTGATATACTTCATACATATAAGAATCATTTGGATGTAAATCTAAATATAATCCTAAGTCAGTAATTGCAAAACATGTTTCATATATTTTTAACATTAATGCATCTTTTTCTGTTTTTGCTTCAATTATATCTGGTGATATTCCCTTATATGATAGATACTCATCCTTAAACATATTTCCTTTTTGAAGACCTATTTTATCACTAACTATTTTATTTGAATTATCATTATTATATAAATAATCATTATTTTTAAGATTACTAATATTTTTCATATATAAATCTACATCAAATCCATTATCAAATAACATACATATCATCCTTTCTTTATTAAAATATGTTTATTAGATAAATGTACCTAGTTCTTTTACCTATTTTTTATTGTACTTTTTTTATTTGTTATGATAAAATAAACATAAGAAAGTAAGGGTTGAAAATGAAGGAAGAAAGTAAAGCAAAAAAAACAAGTGTGAAGAAAGAAACTGCAAAGAAAGCAAGCACTACAAAAACTAGTGCTGCAAAAAGAGTTGTTACAAAAACTGCTACAGCTGCAAAAAAAACAACTACTAAAAAAGTGACAACTAAACCAACAACTAAAACTGTTGCTAAGTCTTCAGCGAAAAAGACTGCAAGTGTAAAAGCACCAGCAAAGAAAACAACATCAAAAAAGGTTGTCAAAAAAAAGGAAACTATAGCTGAACCAAAAGAAGTAACTACTTCAAGAATAATTGAAAGTAGTGTTGCTAAAGAAATAGCTCCAGAAGTTAAAGTTGAAGAATCTAACACAAATAAAGATTTAGTATTAAGAAGTATTATTATAATGACTTATACAATAATAATTGTGTTATTAGTTATTGGATTTATTGATTCATTAATTAATGCTAAACCTAATAAAGTAGATACTGATTCTTATATAGTATCAAAACAAGTATTAAAAGAAAGTAATATTATAGATATTAGAGATGCTAGAACAAAGTTTAGTAATTTTAATGGGAATTATTTTATATATTTATCTTACTCTAATAATTCGTTAATTAATACGTTTGAAAAAGAATTAGAAAATGTAATAGATAAATATGGATTAAAAGATAAATTTTATTATGTAAGTTTAGATGCTATTAAAGATTATGATAATCGTTTAGAATTAACTAATAAATATTTAGGATATACTGATGTGCTAGTAACTAAGTTACCTACAATTATTTATGTAAATAATGATAATATCGTTAGAAGAGAAAATATAATTACAAGAGAAGATAATAATTTAATTACCATAGGTGATTTTCAAAATCTTCTTGATATAAATAATTTTAAAACAAAGAAATAGTTTAACTATTTCTTTATTTTACTAGGAGGTTTTATGTTAAACATAGTTTTATTTGAACCAGAAATACCACAAAATACAGGTAATATAATGAGAACATGTGTTGCTACTCATAGTAAACTCCATTTAATAAAGCCATTAGGTTTTTCATTAGATGAAAAATATATAAAAAGAAGTGGAGTTAATTATATTAAATATTGTGAATATGAAGTATATGAAAATATAGATGAGTTTTTTTCAAAAAATAAAGGTACTTATTATTTTTTAACTAGATATGGTCATAAACCACATACATCATTTGATTATTCTAATAAAGAAGAAAATATTTATTTTTTCTTTGGAAAGGAATCAACAGGAATTCCTACAAATATTTTAAAACCATACATAGATAAGTGCATGAGAATTCCTATGACAGATAAAGTTAGAGCATTAAATGTATCTAATGCTGTTGCTATAATGATATATGAAGCATTAAGACAACAAGATTATTTAGATCTTTTAAGAGATGAACCTCATAAATCTAGTAACTTTATTGAAGAAAGTGGTGATTAAATTGAAATGTAAACACTGTGGTCATGCCCTTTCTAATAATTCACCAATTTGTCCTCATTGTGGTATGCTAATGAGTGAAGAACAATTAAAAAGAAGAAAAGAACTAAACGGTTATAATAATCCATATATGCAAAGATTAAATAAACTAAATGAAGAAAAATTAAAGTATAAAATTGAAGAAAATGAAGAACATATTAATATAGGGGCTATTATAGTAATTATAGCTATAGTACTAATAGTTATTTTAATAGCCATATTATTAAATGGGTGATAAAAATGAATGTAGCACTACTTTGTATTGAAATATTTTTTGCCAGAATATTAGATGTTTCAATAGGTGTTATTAGAACAATTGAATTAGTAAAAGATAAAACATTAAAAGCCGTTATTTTGGCTTTTTTTGAAATACTAATATGGTTTTTAGTGGCTAGGGAGGCTCTTACTAGTGCTAATTTAAGCATAATAGTTGCTATATTTTATTCTTTAGGATATGCTATAGGAACATTGGTAGGATCTTATTTAAGCAAAAAATTTATTAAAGGCAGCGTAGGTGTTCAAGTAATTTCTTCAAAAGTTAATAATAATGAAATAAATAACATAAAAAAAGCAGGATTTGGAGTATCATCATTAACATTAGATGGAAATGATAAAAAAATGTTAATAATTGAAGTTAACAAAAAAAGAGTTGATAACCTTATTAGTCTATTAAAAAAATATGATAATGATGCCTTTATTACTGTTAGTGAAACTAAATATGTAACTAATGGTTATATTAGATAAAAATGTCTAATTTACATACATATTATTTCATGATTATTGACAATTACATATAATTATAGTATTATATAATTACTTAATAGAGAGTAATTATTATATTGGCTGTTGTAGGATTCATCCTACAAGGGCGAGTAAATAATTTTTATTATTTTCTATTAATGATTTTGATTAATAAAAATAATAATTGGCTCGTGAATGCTAAGTTCTTATCTACTATTAAGGATGTAATTACATGGGATTAAGTGCCCCAAAGGTAGGAGATTATTTAATGAATCTGTCAATTTATTAGATAATTCATTCTTCCACTTAAAAATATGTTGTTTTGACAGGCAACATATTTTTTCATTTTATTTATTATATTTTTTATGATAAAATAATGGTAATATATAGATAAGAAGTGAGGTAAATATATGGTAGTATTAGTAACTGGTTCATCAAGGGGTATTGGAGCGGCAACTATAAAAGAATTTGCAGCTCGTGGACATGATGTTGTAATTAATTATAGTGTTTCTGCAGATGAAGCATATGCTTTGCAGGAATCTATTAATCAATATAGTGGTAGATCACTAGTTATAAAATGTGATATTTCAGATGAAGAACAAGTAAAGTCAATGGTAAATACAATTATGCAAGCATTTGGAACAATTGATATATTAATTAATAATGCAGGTATAGCTATTGATTCTGATTTTAATGAACAAACAGTTGAAAACTTTAGAAAAACATTAAATACAAATTTGATTGGAACTTACTTAGTTTCTAAATATGTTGGTAATATAATGTTAAATAACAAGAGTGGATCTATTGTAAATATTTCATCGACTAATGGAATTGATACTCAATATCCTGAAAGTATTGACTATGATGCATCTAAGGCAGGAATTTTATCATTAACTAGAAATTTTGCTAAAGCGTATGCACCATATGTTAGAGTTAATGCTGTATGTCCTGGTTGGGTAAATACAAAAATGAATGAAAATTTAACTGATGAATTTAGAAAAAGAGAAACTGATAAAATACTACTTGGTAGATTTGCTGAACCTGAAGAAATTGCAACTGCGATATTTTATGTTGCGCAACATCCATATATCAATGATTCAATTATTAGAGTAGATGGTGGAGAAAGACCATGAATATTGAAAAATTAATTGAAGAAGCTGAATTAAATTTATCAAAACAATTCAAAAATATAGATGAACTCGAGTTTTTCTATAGTAAAAAAGTAATAGATGCTTTTAAAAATAATAATGTATCTGAAAGTTGTTTTAACTCAACTACTGGTTATGGTTATAATGACTTAGGTAGAGAAACACTAGAAAAGATTTTTACTGAAATATTTAAAAGTGAGGACGCACTAGTTCGCAATCAATTTGTATCAGGATCGCATGCTTTATCAACTACATTATTTGCTCTTTTAAGACCAGGAGATACTTTACTTAGTGTTTCTGGCCTTCCTTATGATACTTTGCATGAAGTTATTGGAATAGTTGACAATCCATCTTCTTTGAAATCATTTAATATTAATTATGAGCAAATAGATTTAATTGATAATGATTTTGATTATGATAAAATTAAAGAATTTTTAAGTAACAATAAAGTAAAACTAATTGAAATTCAAAGGAGCAAGGGTTACTCAACTAGAGAATCAATAAATATTAAAAAAATAGAAAAAGTAGTTAAGTTAGTAAAAGAAGTAAGCAAAGATACTATTATAATGATTGATAATTGTTACTGTGAATTTACAGAAAGAATTAATCCAATCGAAGTAGGAGCTGATATTGTAGTAGGTTCTCTAATAAAAAATTTAGGTGGAGGAATTGCTCCAAATGGTGCATATGTTGTTGGCAAACATGAATTAATTGAATTAGTTGGTGAAAGATTAACCTTACCAGGTGAAGGTAGGGAAGTTGGACCAACTTTGGGAATTAATAGAAATTTATATCAAGGTTTATTTTTAGCACCTAGTGTTGTTGCATCAGCTCTTAAAACAGCAATACTTACATCATATGTGTTAGAAAAACTAGGATATGAAGTTAGTCCTAAATATAATGATGAACGAGTTGATATTGTTCAAAATATAATTTTTAGAGATCCAGATAAATTGATTAAATATACCCAAGGTATTCAATTTGGTTCACCAATAGATAGTAATGTTACACCTCTTCCTTGGGATATGCCAGGATATAAAGATCAAGTCATAATGGCTGCTGGAACATTTACACAAGGATCTTCTATTGAACTATCATGCGATGGGCCAATAAGGGAACCATATATAGCATATCAACAAGGAGCATTAACTTATACTTATGGAAAGTTAGGATTAATTAGTGCAATAAAAAATTTATTAGATAAATAAAAAATACAGATTAGTTCTGTATTTTTATTTTATATAAATATAATATTTATTTCCTTTTTGACCATCACTATATTGTTCATAGTAGTATATTGCCATTGGCTTCTCAATATTTTTATCTATTTCGTAGACAGTATCAATTGTTTTTGTTTCACCAACTTTTATTACAGTTTCATTTTTTAACATAGTATCAGTAAATGCATCCATTGATGTAACATATTTTCTTTCTTCGCTATCTAAATTCCAAACAAGTGCAAAATCACCATCAAAAATGTATACATCTTTGTCACTTGTATTAGTAATAGTAATTGTTGCATGAATAAGTTTTTTATCATTACTTGCTTTATAATTACTATATTCACTAAGTTCTTCAATATTGTTTACTGTGAAATCATACCATTTAGCTGATACTTTAGTACCAACTTCAAGACCCATCCAACCATCAACAGTTCTTCCATCAACTAATGTATATGACTCAAGTAATCCTTTAGTTGTCCATGCTGGATATTTATTAGATTGAAATGGTAGGGCACAACCTGAAAGAAGAAATAAACTAGATGTTAAAATAATACTTTTCTTAATATTTTTCATTATTTAACCTCCAATTTTTTTATTTTATTATTTGCAATATACCTTCTGTATACACCAAGGTTAGTTAAACCACCAAATATTCCAAACATAATAGATAATGTTAAACTTTGATTATAACTACTTCTAAATAGTTCATTATTACCTAAATAATAAGGCATCGCTTTATAAGCATCAAATATATTTATATTATATTGATTAACATAATCAGTATATAAAGCATATGCATTGGTTATTTCATTTGCAAATATTATAGCTACAAATCCTATTAGTAGAGAAATGATAAGACCAGGTAATTTCATAGAATTAGCAAACCATCTATAAAAATATGCACTACCTAACATTATTATTAAACCTATAACAGTTGGATCTATTCTTAAATAACTTAGTATAAACCATATTATTAATCCAGGTATACATCCTACAATAGCACCTATAATTCCTAAAAAGATGTCTTCTTTAATACTATTTTTTTCTTCTAATTCTTTTTCATATTTTTCAGATGTTTTTCTGATGCATTTATCGCAAGCATACATAACATTTCCATCAATATCTACTAGGAAAGTTTCGCTTTCCTCACCGCACATTTTACATAAATTTTTATATTTGTTTTTTCCTAAATAAGTAGTAACTTCATCTAAGATATTATTTGCAAGGTTTGGTATATCTTTTGAGGAATCACAAGCTTCTGTTATAGTTAAATTATTATTATTATATTTAGCTACAGCATATTCATCAATTTTAGATAAAAGTTTATTTAATTTATCTATATTTGTTGAACCTTTAACATTAAAATAAATATTATATAACATTGATGCATAATCATATCTTATGGAAATGTCATATCCATTATATTTTCCAAAGTATGTACCATAATAATATTTAAAATTTCCTTTAATTTTATTTGCAATCTTCTTTCCCATATTTAATTTCCTTTCCTTTTGACATGTTTATTATATATATCTAATAAATATTTTTTATTCAATACTTTCTTTTCTCCATATGCTCCAAGTAATTCTAAAACTTCTGTTATAAATCCTTGTATTTTTCTATTCATTATTTCATTATCACGATTTTTATTCCAATAATAATATGCGGACATATTTGTATATTTTTTTCCATTATAAGTTTTTGAAGCAGCAATTTTATCACATATCATTTCAACACTATATTTAAATGGAATAATTGGTGCTTTTGTTGGTGCAGCAAGATCTAGCCAATATTCAGAGTGATGTTTATTTCTTCCTTTATGATGTAACCATGCTTTTGAATAACCATTTTGTTTTTTACAATCAATTATTGGAGAATGTTTCCCATTGGTATAGTATTTTACACCTTCAAAAAATTCGATGGGAGAATACTTTGATAAATCATGCATAAGCCCACGAAAAGGAATTCCACACTTACAGCAGAGAACAAAAACCTTAAAACGATGTGTATTTATTTTATGTAAATGTTTGAAAAAATTTATTATCATGATTTATCTTCCTTACCAAGACAATTATACCATTAAAATAATAAAAAAACTAGAATATATATACATTTATTATAAATAAAAAAACGAAATAATATTTCGTTTTAATTTGCTTCAATTTTAACAATAAACTTAGTTTCACCGTTCATTTTTGAATTTTTCATAGTAAATGTTTGATAGTTTTCTCCTAATTTTGCTAAATTTTTAATTCTACTTTCTAATGTTTTAACATCACCATTAACGTACTCAACTAGTTTTTTAATTCCCTCATCGTCAAATTTTTTTACACCACCAGCTAATAATGACGAACCATCTTGAAGCTTATTTGTACCATCAGTCAATTGACTTAATGCATTTTTTAAAACTTTTAGTTCATTATCAACTTCACTTAGCTTTGTATTAATTTTATTTTCATATTTTGATAATACCATATTAAGTTTGGTTTCACTTAATTCTCCATTAAATTGTTTATTAATTAAATTAGATGCTATTTGATTTGCTAAATCTTCAGTAAAGTCATTGGCAAGTTTTTTAGCACTTTTTAAAGCAACATTTTCAATTGTGATATTTATTTCATTTTGAATTTTTGAATATACTTCCTTTTGCAATAATTCGTCGTTTTTAAATGTGTTAATTAATTCATCTGTTATTTCTTTTGCTATATTTTTTTCTAATGCTTTTATTGTTTCTTCACCTAATGTTAATTTTATTTCATTAATAATTGAAGATGTATAATTTGTGAGTGCAGTTTTTAATGATTCTGAAGTATTAAAATTTAAAATAATTGAATCAATAGTTTCATCTGATATATCATTAGATAATGCACCTACTTGATCTAATGTCGTATCCATTGTCTTTTTAGATATTGTTGATACAAGATTATTTACAGATTCTAATGCTTTAGAGTAGGCAACTTCATTTGATATTTCTATACCTTTTTGTGCAAATTGTGCTTTGATACCAGGAATCATTGCCTGAGCCATTTGAGTTTTTGCAGCACTTAAATTTTGGGCATCTGATCCACTAATTAATTTAGAAGGATCTTTAATTTGATTTTTCATAGAATTAATCTTTGCATTAATTGCACCTGTTGTTGTTTCTTTTACACTCTTTTTAAGATCTCTAATTATTAATTGCTTTATATTATTTTCTAATTGTTTAACATCTTCTTTTTCAGTAATATTTTTAAGAACTATTTGAAGATTTTTTGAAACAGCATTGATTATATCATCGGATAATTTTATATCTTTATTTTGCAAATTTTTAATCTTTTCATTAATTGCCTCATTACTATAGTTTATAATAGTTTCAACTGTTTTACTTTCTAAACCATTTTCTCCTTTTAAATTGTTTTTAATTACAGTTTTTGCCTCATCTTGAGCTAATTGTTTTAATTCTGGCATTAAGTTTTTTAATTCCTTATTAATTGCATCAGTTATCTGATTTTCCACTTTTTCTTTATCTGAAAATTTTATTTTTAAATTTTCATATTCATTAATTTTATTATTAAGTTCATTAGATAATTTATTAGTGCCTTCATTTAATACTTTTATTTTATCAGCTAATTCTCTAGAACCATCTACTAATTTAGTAGATGAATCTGATAATGTATTCATTTTAGAATATAATTCATCTAATTTATCTAATGAAGATAAACTATCACTTGAAAATAAATTAGGCGAATACACATTATATATATCAAAACTCTTAAATGATGTTGTATCATATTCAATAGTAATACTATTAAATTTTTCTAAATCCTTAATTTGTAGACTGTCAGAAATATTTGGTGCAGCAAAACCAATAATTATGTTTTGTGAACCAGTTTGAATGATTTTACCATTATTTATTTTAGCATTAGTAACATCATCTTTTAATATCATACCTGTTGTTACTAAAAAAGGAGTATATAAATCACCATGTTTATCATTATTTTTATAATCTATTTGAATTTTTATATGTCCTGATTTATTATTTAAATTTCTTATATTAATTTCTTCATCATTTAAATAATAAGTAATTCTAATATCTATTGGTAATTTCTTTGTTGTAGTTCCTTGATAGAAAATGTTATTTCCATTTGATTTCCATGTTAATAAGTTATCGTTTTTGAAGTATTTTTCTTCACTATTTATATTCAATATATTTTCTAAATCACTTTCATCAAGAACATCACCATTTATTCCTTCTAAAATATCAGTAACTGTAGTAGAAACATTTCCTTCATTATTAATAATTGAATATACAGTTTCATTTTTAGTTGCAGCACTTACAGTTAATGGAAGTAATAATGCAACACTAAGCATTGCTAAATTAATCTTTTTTATTTTCATATTTTTCTCATTTCCTTTCTTAAATCCTTTTGTTGTTTTAATTATTAAATTATCTAGTACTAAAAGCAGAGCAGGTAGAATAAATATAACAACAATCATACTTATTATTGCACCTCGAGCAATTAAATTACATATAGCACCAATCATATCTATTTTAGAATAAATTCCCACACCAAATGTTGCAGCAAAGAAACATAAACCAGAAGTGAATATTGATTTGACAGAATTATCAAGTGAGTATTTCATTGCTTCAAATTTATCTGATGTTTTTCTTTTTTCTAAATATTTAGTAGTCATTAATATTGCGTAATCAATAGTTGCACCAAGTTGAATTGTTCCAATTACAATTGAAGCAATAAATGGAAGTGTTACTCCAGTGTAATAGAAAGTTGACATATTAACAAATATTGCAAATTCAATTGCTATAACTAGAATAATTGGTAAAGATAATGATTTAAGTACAAATAACATAATAATAAAGATAACAGCAATAGATGTATAGTTAACATTATGAAAATCAGTATCACTTATTTTTATTAAATCTTTCATTAAGGGCCCTTCGCCAGCAACTATAGCATCTTTATCATATTTATCAACTATAGTATTTATTTGATCTATTTGATTATTTAATTCATCAGTTGCAGTTTCATATTTAGAATTAATCATTATCATTTGATATTTATCACTCTTTAACATTTTGATTAAATCACTTGGTAACATACTTTCGGGTATACCAAGATCAGATATTTTTGAATATGATAAGGTTAAAACAACACCATCTATTTCATTTATTTTATCAATCATTTCATTTATAGTATTATTTTTAATACTTTTATCAAGTAGTATTACTGATTGGGATGCTATATCAAATTTTTTCTCAACAGCATTATTAGCAACATTAAATGGTAAGTCTTCTGGAAGTGATTTAGATAAATTATAATAAGATGCAACATTTTTATTACCAATATAAGCTGGTATGCATAATATCAAGAATATAATTAATATTAGTTTATAGTGTTTTATTGTAAAATTTTTAATGTGATTAAACTCTGGCAGTATTTCTTTGTGAGAAGTTTTATCAATTATTTTATCAAATAATAATAATAAAGCAGGGAATATTGTAAGAACGCATATTACACCAAGTAAAACACCTTTTGCCATTACTATTCCAATATCTTTTCCTAAAAGTAGGGTCATAGTACATAGTGCTAAGAATCCAGCAATAGTCGTTAAAGAACTTCCCGCAACGGATACAAATGTATCTTTTATTGCAATTGCCATAGCTTTATCTTTTGACGTTTTCTTTTTTTCTTGTTCATATCTATGATATAAAAATATTGAAAAATCGGTTGTTACTCCAAGTTGTAATACGGCACTAATTGCTTTTGTAATATAAGATATATCACCAAGGAAAATATTAGTTCCCATATTATATAAAATAGCAATTCCAATATTAATTAATAGAATAAATGGCACCACATATGAATCTAAGCATAGCATTAAAACAATTATACATAAAATAACAGCTATTATAACATAAATAGATACTTCCTTATCTGATAAGTTCATAGTATCTAGTACCATAGCAGACATACCACCAATTTTTGCCTTATCAGATATTTTTCTAATTTCTTCAACAGCATTTAGCGTTTGTTCATTTGATGTAGAATTCTTAAAAGTAATAGCAAGTAAAGTAGAATTATCTTTATATACTTTATTTCTTAATTCTGTTGGTAATATTTCTATAGGAATTGTTGTTCCAATGATATCATTTATAGTTAATACTTTTTCAACACCATCAACCATACTTACTTTATTTTCATAATCAATTATTTCTTTTGGAGTCATGTTATCAAGTATAGAAATTGAAAAAGCGCCCATATTAAAATCATTAGTTAATATTTCTTGTCCTTTCATTGTTTCAATATCTTCAGGTAAGTAAACTAATATGTTATAGTTTATTTTAGTTTTAATCATTCCAATTATTGCAGGAACTAAAAGTATAAGTCCGATTATTAAAATGATTGTTTTATTCTTTACTATTCCTTCACTTATTTTATTCAATCATATCACCCTTTCTGACTAAAAGTCAGTAGTATAATAACACAATAATGACTAATAGTCAATATTATTTACATTATATGTTTAATTATTTTAAATAATTCTAAATTTGTTTGACTATTAATAAAAAAAGTGATATTTTTTATGCAGGAAGGGATAAAGATGGAAGATAAATCAAAAAGAACAATACTTCTTTCAAGTGCGTATAAATTATTTACTAAAAAAGGAATTAACAAAACTACTATTCAAGATATTGTTGATGCTGCACGAGTTGCAAAGGGGACTTTTTATTTATATTTTGAAGATAAATATAAGTTGCAAGAAGAATTAATAATTGAAAAATCTGAAGAAATATTTAATAATGCAATTGATGCATTAAATAAAAAACAAATAAAAAAATTTGATGATCAAATTATTTTTGTTGTAGATTATGTTATAGATTATATTAATAATGAGCCGGCAATACTTAATTTTATATCTAAAGATTTATCACTAGGAATTTATGAAGAAAAACTTACAAATATAATTGGTAGTAAAGAAACAAAACTATATGATTTATTTTTAAAGGGTGTTAAAGAAAATAATTTAAAAATTAAAAACCCTGAAATTACTTTATTTATGATTTTTGAAGTTGTTTCTGCTACATGTTTTAGTGTTATAACTAAAAAAATTGATTTATCTATTAATGAATATAAACCATATGTGCATAATATTATTAAGAGTATGTTAAATATATAGAAGGAGACTCTATGAAAAAAATACTTTTAATAATTTTTTTTACTTTATTATGTGGTTGCAGTAATACAAAAACGACTATGAATGAGTTAAATAAAAACTATTATTGTAATGTTTTAATTAGTAAAGAAAATAAAGATAATATTGAAAAACTTAGTAAAGAAAAGTATTTTATTTGTAATAACTTAGATAAATATTTGAATATGATGTTATTAAATGATACATCTACTTTTGATGTCATTAGACTTGTTAATTCAGGAACATATAGAAATTATTATGAAAAGATGATAAAAACAGATGTATCTAAAGATTATTTAATGTTAATTAATAAGTATTATTATTTAACAAGTGATTATGAGCCTAATGATTTAGAAACTATTTCTTCAAAATATAACATGGGTAGAAATAATAAATTAAGGCATGAGGCAAGAATTAAATTCGAGAGTATGTGTGAAAAAGCAAGTGAAGATGGATATATTATTTATAATTCTTCTGCATATCGTTCATATTCTTCACAAGAAAAAATATATAATAGTTATGTTAGTGTAGATGGAAGTTTTTTAGCAGATACTTATTCAGCACGTCCAGGAAATTCTGAACACCAAAGTGGATTAACAGTTGATGTTAATATTATCAATGATAGTTTTGCAAATACTTTAGAATATGATTGGCTAACTGAAAATGCATATAAATATGGTTTTATTTTAAGATACCCTAAAGACAGTGAAAAATTAACAGGATACACTTATGAACCATGGCATTATCGTTATGTTGGAGAAAAAGCTGCTAAAACAATAAGAGAAGAAGATATTACATTTGATGAATATTATGCTTATTATGTAGAAAATAATTAACATAAATTATGATAAAGCTACATCAAGTATCATCATGATAGAAAAACCTATTAAAGTAAATAAAGCCATTAAATCTTTTTTTTCATTTGATTGTGATTCTGGTATCAATTCTTCAATTACAACATAAATCATAGCACCAGCTGCAAAGGATAATAAATAAGGAAGTAAAATGCGAATCTTTAATACTAGTAGGGCACCTATTATTCCTGATATAATTTCTACAATTCCAGATAAACTACCATAAAAAAATGATTTAAATCTAGATGTCCCTTCTCTTCGAAGTGGAAGAGAAATAGCACTTCCCTCTGGAAAATTTTGAATTCCAATTCCAAGAGCAAGCATTATTGCGGCATATGTTGTTGCACCTTCAATATTATACATGGTAGAAGCAAATGCAACACCAACAGCCATTCCCTCAGGAATATTATGAATAGTAATAGATAGTACTAACATAATACTTCTTTTTAAACTAGTACTTTGTTTATTTTTTATTAATAATCTATCAAAAATAATTCCTGTAACATATAAAAGAATTCCACCTAAAGTAAATCCTATAAATAAAACTAGCCAAACATTCATATTTAAGTTTTCAGACATAGATACGGCTGGATTTAAAAGAGAAAAGAAAGAAGCTGCAATCATAACCCCAGCAGATATTCCAAGCATTGCATCCAAAATATTTTTATTTACTTTTTTGAAAAAGAACACTAAAGACGCACCTAAAGCAGTAACTAAAAAAGTGAAAATTGTTGCATACAATGTTTGAATAATGGGATTTAAATTTAAAAAATAATCCATAAAATCACCTTACTATATACTATGAAATTGTAAAATAATGTGCTATTATGTTTATGGTGATACTAGATGAAAGATGTAAAAGGAACTTTAAAAACAATGTATTTGCTAATTGCAATATGGTTGCTTGCAATATTGTTTTCAGCTGTTATGTTTACAATATCATTGATTTATGAAGTAATTTATTCAACTATCATATCTTGTATAAGTGGTGTATTATCTTGTATAGGTATTTTTTATACAGGATATTTAGCTATTAAGATAGAAAGCAGTATTAAAGATATGGAAAATACAAATGATTTATGGTAATATGTAATTAAGGAGGATTTTATGAAAAAAGTTTTTTATACAATTATTGCTTTAATAGCAAGCTTTGTTTTAATAGGAGGGGTAAGTGCTGAATCAATTACTTATTCAACTATTAATGAAGCAGTAGCAGAAGAAATTTCAATTTTTGGCTCTAATGATAACTATGTGGCAGAAGTTGAAGCTTTAAAAAATGCAGATTTATCTAATTATAAAATGGAGGATAATAAGGTAAATATATATGTTTTTAGAGGAAATTCTTGTCCTCATTGCCTTGATGAAATAGTTTGGCTAGCAAACAATATTGATGAAATTGGAAAGTATGCAAATATTTATACTTATGAAGTATGGGAAAATAAATCAAACTCTAAGTTAATGTCAACAGTTGCTAAAAAATTAAAAACAAATACAAGTGGAGTTCCTTTTACTGTAATTGGTGATCAATATTATTCGGGATTTCAAGATTCAATTGGCCAATCTATGTTAGAACAAGTGAAAAAATTATATGAAACCTCTGATAGATACGACATAAAAAAAGATATAAATCTAGAAGATGGAACAATTATTGGTGAAAATAAAAATACATCTAGTTCTGCAACTATTATTTTGCTTGTTGTTGTACTAATTGGTGGTATTGCATTAATATATTTTGTAAGCAAATCTAAATAGATTTGCTTTTTACATTTATTTACATCAGTTGAAGTAAATTTTGTGTAAATTTATTGTTAATATAGTGTATAATAGTATTGTGATGTAATATGAGAGTAGTTTTTTTAAATATTGATAAGAAATTAGATACTATCATTGAAAAAGATGTTAAGTATGTTTTAATAACCGATGATGTTAATAAATTAAAGAAATTTGAAAACTTAGATATTAAACCAATAGTTGCTTTATATAATGGCTCATATGTAGTTGATTTAGAAAAAAATAATGTTATAATAGATATTCCAATAGATGAAAAAAGCAATAAAAAAATTATTAATTATGCAAACTCTCATAATGTTAATACTTTATTAAAAGAAAAAAATAATAATATTTATGAAATGAAATTATTGTGTGATAATTATCATCGAAGATTAATAATACCATATATGTTTAAAGATAAAATACCTAATGTATTAGTTACAGTAAGAGAAAAAGATATATATATAACTAGTAAAAGAGCATCACTAATAAATGCAATAGATGAAATTTTTGAATATTTAAATGTTAAAAATAGTTATGTCGACTTAGAAAATATTTATATCAAAGTAAGTAATGAGTGGTATTATAAAGATAGATTGAATTGGAAAGGATATGAATTATATGAAAACTAAACAAAAAATAGATACAGTTATTGATTCATTCTTAGTTATTATAGGAATAATTATTGTTTTTCTTTCAATATTTAAATATAGCGATGTTAAATTGATATTTATAAGTGTAATGATATGTTATGCTATACTTAATTTAGTTCAATTTATCTTAACTAGAGATTCAAAGGATTATGAAGGTTTATATACATTTTTAGCATCTCTTACAGTAGGAATAATTGATTTCTTCTTTAATTTTGATAATACTGATGTTATTTCTGTTTCTATTATGTCATGGGTTACTATGATGGCAGTTATTAAATTTATTAAAACAGATTATTATAATGATAGAAAAGATAGAATGTGGAAATTTAGAGTAATATCTTTAATACTATTTATCGTTGTTGGTATTTTAGCTTCCTTATCACTCAATTACAATAGTAATATTCAAGTAATGATTATTGGATATTTCTTCTTAATTCATGGTATCTTAGAATTAATAGATCCAATAACTAAGTATTTAATAGGAAAGTAATTATGCAAGTAGTTAATGATTTTAATGATTATAAATTAATAAATACAAGTGATGGTCAAAAATTAGAAACATGGGGTAAATATACTCTTTTAAGACCAGATCCACAGATAATATGGCATAAAGATAATGCCAATTTTAAGTGCGATGCTAAATATATAAGAAGTAATACTGGTGGTGGTAAATGGAATGTAGTAACTATGATTCCATCTTCATGGCAAATAAAATATCATGATTATACTTTTAATTTAAAATTAATGAGTTTCAAACATACTGGATTATTTCCTGAACAAGCATATAATTGGAATTATTTAGATAAAATAATTAGAGAAAGTAAAAGAAATGATATTAAAGTATTAAATTTATTTGCCTATACTGGTGCAGCAAGTATTGCCTGCTTAAAAGCTGGTGCAAGTGTTGTTCATGTTGATTCATCGCGTGGCATGATTGATTGGGCCAAAGAAAATGTTAAATCATCAAGCTTAGAAGATAAACCAATTAGATTTTTACAAGATGATGTAATAAAATTTGTTAAAAGAGAAATAAGAAGGGAAAACAAATACGATATAATTTTAATGGATCCACCAACTTTTGGTAGAGGATCCTCTGGAGAGGTATGGGATATAGAAAAAAATTTATTTGAACTTGTTAAACTATGCCAAGAATTATTATCAGATAAACCTTTACTATTTTTAATAAATTCATATACAACGGCACTACCTAAACAAGTTTTAGAAAACATTTTAAATATTACTTTGGTTAATGATTTAGGTGGTAAAGTATTTGCTGATGATTTAGGAATCAAAGAAGAAAATTCTAATATTATTTTACCTTGTGGCAACTTTGCAAGATGGGAAAAGAAATAGTTATATTTCTTTTTTTTTGACATATATTTATTGTAGTGAAGGAGGAAATCATGGAAATACTTAAAGTATCATCAAAGTCTAATCCTAGTAAAGTTGCTGGAGCTATTGCTAACATTTTTAGAGAAAATGGAAATGTTGAACTTCAAGCAATTGGAGCAGGTGCTTTAAATCAAAGTATAAAATCAATAGCAATTGCAAGAGGATTTTTATCCCCTTCTGGATATGATTTATATGTTATTCCAGCATTTAATGATGTATTAATAAATAATGAACAAAAAACTGCTATTAGATTAATTGTTGAAGCAAAATAAAAAATTTCACACTCGTGAAATTTTTATTTTTTTATCATGAAAAATATAGATATAGCAATAGAAATACCAGATACAATTAATGTAAGAATTACTATAAATGCATTTATATAACCTGATGAAACATCTTCATTTTTTCTTATAAGTTTTCTAGTTATGTCATTTGTTTTATTTCTTACATATTCTGATATTTCATAAAATTTTGAAATAGCATTTTTTTCGTTTTCACTTAATTGGTATTCAAAATTTTCACCTTCTATATAAGATTGTTCTTCTAAACTATTTAATATTATTATTCTTTTAGTATAATCATCTAAAAATGATTTACAATCTTTTAAAAGATAATCTTGATATTCTATTAAAGATGATATATATGACTCAAATCCAGCCACATATAATTTATCATTTTTACTTATTATTTCATTTTTTAATATATTAAAATAATGATTAACGTTAATTACATCAAACTTTTTTTCTTCTTCATTCTTAACATCATCATCTTCAATTTTTTTTGAATGAATACTTAATATTAAGAAAAAATCTTGAGCACTTATCGTATGTTGATCTATGTACATTTGTGAGTAACTATTACTAAAAAAATCAAGTAATTTAATATTACTAATATTTATAGATTGACCATTATATGATAATATATTATTTTCATATGAAAGATCTTTTAAATTATCATATTTATGTAATACTTCCATAATAGAATTATTATCCATAATAATCACTCCTATTATATAAAATATATCAGATTATTTGAATTTTTGCAATAACAAGAGTATAATAACAAATGTGATTTATATGAAAGAAAAACTATCAAGAGATTTTATCATAAATTTATCTAAAGAAAAAAATGAACCAGAATGGATGCTTGAAATTAGACTTAAAGCATATGATAAATTTTTAAGTCTAGATAATCCTAAGTTTGGTCCTATTTTAGATTTAGATTTTGACGATATATGTTATTATAAAAAAGTAAATAAGGATATGACTAACAATTGGAATCAAGTAGCATGTAACATAAGAGATACATTTGATGAATTAGGAGTTATAAAAGCTGAAAAAGAGTATCTTGGCGGTGTAACTAATCAAATTGAATCTGAAGTGTTTTATCACAATACTTCAGTAAATGATGACATTATATTTACTTCAACAGATGATGCCTTAAAAAAATATCCTGATCTTTTTAAAAAGTATTTTAATAATTTAGTTAAGTATGATGAAAATAAGTATACGGCATTAAATACAGCAGTATGGTCTGGTGGTTCATTTATATATATACCCAAAAATACCAAATTGGATAGACCATTACAATCATACTTTAGAATTAATTCTAAAAGTTTAGGACAGTTTGAAAGAACAATAATAATAGTTGATGATAATGCTGATTTGTCATACATTGAAGGATGTACTGCACCAACATATTCTAGCAATTCACTTCATGCAGGTGTAGTAGAAATATATGTTGGAAAACATGCTCATTGTCGTTATTCCACAATCCAAAATTGGTCAACTGATGTTTTTAATTTAGTTACAAAACGATCAATAGTAGATGATTACGGACAAATGGAATGGGTTGATGGTAATATTGGATCTAAGGTAACAATGAAATATCCATCTTGTATTTTAAAAGGAAATTATTCTAAAGGAAATTCTATATCAATTGCTTATGCAAAAGAAAATCAAAAATTAGATGCAGGAGCAAAAATGATTCATTTAGGGCATCACACTCAAAGCAATATAGTTAGTAAGTCAATAGCCCAAAATGGTGGAGTTGCAAATTATCGAGGAACTACTAAGATTTCTAAGGATGCATATAATTCAAAAGCTTCAATTAAATGTGACACTATTTTATTAGATGGCAAATCAATTAGCGACACATATCCTAAAAACGTTTTAGAAAATAAAACATCTACTCTTGAGCATGAAGCTACAGTATCAAAGATTAATGAAGAAAAATTATTCTATTTAACAAGTAAAGGAATGAGTGAAGATTTAGCTAAAGAATTATTAATTATGGGATTTATTAATGATTTTAAAAAGGAACTTCCAATGGAATATGCTGTAGAATTAAATAGACTTATTAAATCGTAAATTTTGATTTAATAAGTTTTTTTTATGTAAATAATTAGTGTAAAATTATTATTTTTTAAAAATATGCAATTATTTAATTATTGGAGCATTTTTTTTAAAAAAGCATCAATTTTTGCTTAGACAGTATTTTCTTTTTAGACATAGTTTTACTTACAATAATTAAAATATCGTGTTTTGACTTTAGTTTAATAGCTTTGTTAGAGTATGCTTTTAAGAAAGGAGGCATTATGTTGAATCAAGTTGTATTGGTTGGAAGACTAACAAAGGATCCTGAACTTGAAATAAAAGATGATGGTAAAAAATTATCATCTGTAGTTGTTGCTGTTCAAAGACCATTTAAAAATTCTGAAGGCATGTATGAAACAGATTTTGTTAGATGTTCTTTATGGAATGCTGCTGCAGAAAACACTACTGAATATTGCAAGACAGGTGACATGATAGGAATAAAAGGAAGAATTCAAACTGATAAATATGAAGATAGTGATGGAAAACTTCATTATGTAACAGAAGTAGTTGCAGAAAGAATAACTTTTATTTCATCAAAAAAAGAAGTGATTGAAAACACTTCAAAATAAATCTAATTCAATTTTTGATTATATTTCATAAAACATCAAATTCAATTATAAAAGTAAGAAATCCCTCTTTTAATTTATAATTGATTTTTAAAACAATTCTTACAAACTAGAATTGTTTTTTATTTTTCTTTTATTATATATAAGTTTGATAAAAAGTATATAATAACAAATAGAAAGACACATACCAGCTAATACATCAGATGCATAGTGAACACCAAGATATACTCTACTAATACCAATTAAAATAATTAATATACCAAGAAGTGTTTCAATAATTATTTTTTTCTTTTTATTCATATCTAATTTATAGACATAATACATTAAAAAACCATAGAATGCTACACTAACCATTGCATGAGATGATGGAAGTGAAAAGCCTGTCTCATTTATTAAATTAATATCAAGAGGTCTTGGCCTTCTACAAATTATTTTAACAATATAATTAAGTACAAATGCTCCAGCTGTAATAATCACTGTATAACGATCATATTCCTTGTTTTTTCCAAATATTACAAGAAGTAATAACATAGACACTACAGTAATGGGACCACATAAATGAGAAATAAATTTAAATATATTTGTTAGGGCAGGACTTTGATATTTTATTAAAAAATTATATATCATATTATCAAAGTTTTCTAAGTCATTAGAAAAATACTTTTTTAAAATAAAAAAGAAAACTAATAAAGCGATAAAAGCAATTATCCATAAATAGTTCTTTCTTATTTTTTTATATACACTATTCATACAACCACCTTATTTTATATGATAATTATATATTAAATAATTTATTTATGTCAATATTTCTATAGTATTATTGCCTTTTTTTTGGTATACTATTTAGGAATAGGAGATATATATAATATGAATAATGATGTAGCAATAAAAGTAGTAAACATGACAAAATCATTTAAATTATATTCTGATAAAGCTAATACTTTAAAAGAAAGGTTAGTTAGAGGATGGAAAAATAAACCTGAAATTAGGACTGTATTAAAAAGTATTGATTTGACTATTAGTAAGGGTGAAACAGTTGCTTTAATAGGAGTTAACGGTTCTGGTAAATCAACACTTTTAAAACTAATGACAAAAATTATTTATCCTAATAAAGGAACAGTTAAAACTAATGGTAAATTAACTTCACTTTTAGAACTTGGTGCAGGTTTTCATCCTGATTTTACAGGTAGAGAAAATATATATTTTAATGCTGCAATATTTGGATTAACTAAAGAAGAAATAGATCAAAGATTAAATGAAATAATTGAATTTAGTGAACTAGGTGATTTTATAGATAGTCCAGTAAGAACTTATTCTTCTGGAATGTATATGCGACTTGCTTTTTCAGTTGCAATAAACGTTGATGCAGACATTTTGCTTATTGACGAAATATTAGCAGTAGGAGATCAACACTTTCAAGATAAGTGCTTTCAAAAATTAGAAGAACTTTCTAATAGCAATAAAACAATTGTTATTGTATCTCATAGTTTGGGAGCAATAGAAAAACTATGTAAAAGAGCTATTTGGATAAAAGATGGTGAGATTGCTATGGATGGAAATAGTAATAAAGTAATTGAAGCTTATCTAAAAGAATGTGCATAAGAAAGGATTTTGTTATGAATGCATTTAAAGAATTATATCAATATAGAGAACTTTTAAAAACAAACGTAAGAAAAGACATACGAGGAAAATATAAAGCTTCTTTTCTTGGAGTATTGTGGTCTTTTGTTAATCCACTTTTACAAGTATTAGTATATGCAATAGTATTTCCATATATTATGAAAGTGCAAACAGATAATTATTTGATTTTCTTGATATGTGGAATTATACCTTGGACTTGGTTTACTTATTCTATTTCTAATGGCACAACTTCAATTACTAATAATGCTAATTTAATAAAAAAAGTGTATTTTCCAAGAGTAATACTTCCAATTTCTGTTGTTACATCAGGACTTGTTAACTTTCTTATATCATGTTTCATTATTTTAATATTTGTATTACTTGGTGGAGTTGGATTATCATGGCATTTAGTATTCTTGCCATTTATAGCATTAATTCAATATATTATTACTTTAGCATTTACTTTATTATTATCAGCAATAAATGTTTATATAAAAGATGTTGAATATATTATAGCCTTTTTAATTAATATGTTATTTTATGCAACACCAATTTTGTATTCCACAGAAATATTTCATGGATCTTGGTTAGTATGGATATTTAAATTAAATCCTTTAGCACATTTAATAAGTGCATATCGTGATATTTTTTATGTTCATCAAGTACCTCAAATATTTAATTTATTAATATTACTTTTGGTTGGATTATTAATATTAATTATATGTTATGAAATATTTAAAAAGTTAGAAAAAAGATTTGCTGAGGAAGTATAGATATGTATAGCTTTATAATATTACATTACAAAAATATAGATGATACTATTAATTGCCTAAGCAATTTAAAAAATCTTGCAAATAAAGATACCAACTTTATTGTAGTAGATAATAATACTTTAAGCGATAGTGAAATAAAATTAATTAAAAAATTTACTAATGATATTGTTAAGTTAGATAGTAATTATGGTTTTGCTAAAGCAAATAATAAGGGATTAGCTTATGCTAAGAAAAAGTATAATTCTAAATTTTATATAGTAATAAATAATGATGTATTTATTAGTCAAAATAATTTTTTAGATATCATAAATAAAGATTATCAGTCATATTCTTTTGATATGTTGGGTCCAAGTATTTCCTCACCAAGTGGTGAATCAATAAATCCATTTCCTGTTATCAAAGAAAAAAAAGATGTAGAAAATGAAATAAAAAAATGTAATAAATTAATAAAAATATATAGTAATTCTTTATTGTATATATTATTAAATTGCTATTTAAAAATAAAACATATGTTTATTAAGAATAATAAACCAATTAATGGTAAAACTATAGAAAAGGGCGTTGCACTTCATGGTTGTGCAATTATATTTAGTGATAAATATATAAGAAAATATAAATATCCTTTTTATAATGATACTTTTCTTTTTCATGAAGAAGAATTCTTATATGTTAGAATAGTAAAAGATGACTTAACTAGTATTTATGATCCAAATTTAAAAGTATTTCATAAAGAAGGATCAAGCATTAAGAAAAGTAATAATGGTATTAGAAAATCTAAATTATTTAGAGAAAAAGAAAGACTAAAATCATTATATTTATTATTAAAAGAAATGTGAGGATAAAATATGCAAAAAAAATATTTTGAATTAGGTAGTGCTAAAAATAATATATTAGGGAAAAAAGTATTAGAAAATAATTATGATTATGATGATAATAAGTACGTTTATGATGAAAACAGAAAAAATGATGGTCATAGTGCAGTAGTACGTCAAATAAATAATAATAGTGTAGTTCTTGATATTGGATGTGCTAGTGGTATTTTAGGCACTATCTTAACAAAATATAAGAATTGTATAGTTGATGGTATTGAATATGATAAAAAAGCATATGAAGTATGTAAGAAAAAAAATATTTATAGAAATCTATATAATTTTTCAATATCAAATGATAAAGCAACAGAATATATAAAATTTGATAAATTAAATTTAAAATATGATTATATAATATTTGCTGATGTTTTAGAACATTTAGCTAATCCTTATGAAGTATTAGCTAATGTTAGTAAGTATTTAAAAAAAGATGGTGCTATTATTGTTTGTATACCAAACATTAGCCACATTGATATTATAAAATCCATAATTGAAGGAAATTTTAATTATAATAGACATGGCATATTAGATAGTACTCATCTTAGATTTTTTACAAATAATTCTTTTTTAGATATGATAGAAAATATTGAAAGTGAATATAATATATTTTTTGATGTTAAACATTGTGAAAGAATATTATTTAAACCACCTTATTTTGATGATTTGAATCTAGAATTATTTAATTTAGATGGTAATTTAGAAGATTATTTGACATTGCAAAACGTCTATAAAATATCTTTAACTAATGTAAAGAAAAAGAAAAAATTAGATGTTGTTAAACACGATGATTACTTTGAAAAAATGTTAAATCAATATAATAATATGAATGAAGAATTAAAGAAGTTAAAAAATGATAATCAAATATTAAAAAATGATAATCAAGAATTAAAAGAAGAACTATCTAAAATTGTTAATAGTAAAAGATGGAAAATGCTTAATAAAATGTTAAAAATAGTAAACAAGTAGTGGGGTGTTATTATGAATTTTGATATAGTATTTGTAACGTATAATTCAAAAAAATGGTTAGATAATTGTATAAAAAGTATTGTGAAAAGTAAATATGACTTAAGTAGAGTTACTTTGATTTTTTATGATAATAATTCAAGTGATGATACAGTAATTGTTTTAAAAACTATGCAAGAAAATTATAAGAAAAAGTTTAATGATTTTATTGTTGTTGAGGGAAGTTCTAATAAAGGTTTTGGATATGGTAATAATCAAGGAGCTAAATATGGCAAATCACCTTATATTTTTTTCTTAAACGTAGATACAGAAATATTTCCTGACACATTATCAAAATTAGAAAAAGAAATAAATGATGCTAGTGATGATGTTGCAATGTTTGAACTTGCACAAAGACCATATGAGCATCCAAAATATTATAATCCTGTTGATGGAGATACAACTTGGGCAAGTGGAGCTTGTATGGTTGTTAAAAGAAAAGTATTTGAACAAGTAAATGGATTTGATACTAATATTTTTATGTACTGTGAAGATGTAGAATTATCATGGAATTTTAGAAAGCACAATTATAAGATAAAATATTTATTTGATAATCCTATTATTCATTATTCTTACGAGCAACCAAATGAATTTAAATATACTCAATTTGTCTATGCATTTGTAAGTAATTATTATATAAGGGCAAAATACGGTAAATTTAAAAATTATTTAAGAGGTTTACAATATATGTTTAACCTTGGATTTAAAGGAAAATATATTCCTGATAATTTGGATATAGCAACCAAAAAGAAAATAAAAAGAACAGTAAGAAATAGTTTGTGTAAAAATTTTATAAAATATACATGGATAAATATTACTAAGTCTAGTAGTAGTTTTGTACCAACTTTTGTTAATAATTTAGATTATGAAGTAGTAAAAGATGGGCCTTTTTATGAATATAAAAAAATTAAAACTAATCCATTAGTTAGTATAATTGTTAGAACATGTAATAGAAAAGATGCATTAAGAGAGTGCTTAATATCTTTAAAAAATCAAACGTATAAGAATATTGAAATAGTGGTAGTTGAGGATGGAAAAGCAACAGCAAAAGAAATGATAAAAAAAGAATTTAGTGATTTAAATATAGTTTATAAAGCAACAAATGAACATGCAGGAAGATCTCGTGTTGCAAATATTGCTATGGGACTTGCTAAAGGAAAGTATTTAAATTTTTTAGATGATGATGATTTGTTTTATAATAATCATGTAGAAGTATTAGTAAGTGAATTAGAAAATAATAATTATGATATAGTTTATGATGGTTGCTTTGAAACTCAAATTAATGTTATAAGTAAAGACCCATATAAGTATGAAGTAAAAGCATACGGATTATATGAAGCAAGAAAATTTAGTAGAAAAAAACTATATAATATTAATTTGTTTCCAATTCAAAGTGTTATGTTTAAAAGAAGTTTATTTAAAGAATGCGGTGGAATAGATGAAAATATTGATGCTTTAGAAGATTGGGATTTTTGGGTTAGACTTTCACTAAATCATGATTTTCATATGATTAATACGACGACATCAATATTTAGAACACCATTTGATAAATCCATTCAAGAAGATAGATCAAAATTTTTAGCTAGTACTTTAAGTTATTTAGATGATAAATTTTCTACTTATCATCCAAACTTATCAGTTAATGATTTTAAAGAATAGTAGTTAGTAGGTGATTGGTTTGAAAGATTTAATATCCGTTATAGTTCCTTGTTATAATGTAGAAAAATATATATCAAAATGTTTAGATAGTATTATTAATCAAACGTATTCTAATTTAGAAATAATATTAGTTGAAGATTGTTCAAAAGATGATACTTTAAAAGCAATTAAAAAATATTTAAAGAAAGATAATAGAATAAAACTAATACAAAATAAGAAAAACAGTGGGCTTTCTTTTTCAAGAAATGCTGGAATGAAAGTAGCTAATGGAAAGTACTTAAGCTTTATTGATAGTGATGATTACATTGATTTAAACTTTTATGAATTGTTATATAAAGCAATAAAAAAAGAAAACGCAGATATTGCAATATGTGACATGAAAATTATTTATGAAGATAACAATCAAGAATTAATTTCAAAGTGTTATAGTGATGATGAATTTAATTTGCTTAGTGTTGTTAATAATGGACTTGCTGCAAGTGCGTGTAATAAATTATTTAAAAATGATGGAAATATTTATGAGTTTGAAGTAGGTAAAGTAAATGAAGATATTGCAGTTGTAATACCACTTCTTGTTAATTCAAAAAAAATTGCTTACGCAAATACATATTATAATTATATTCAAAGAAAAGGATCTATTCAAAATTCTGGCTTTAGTGATAAACGATTTGATATTTTTTATGGAGTGAATTTAACATTAAAAAGAATTATTAATTCAAAATATTATAATGATATTAAAGAAGCTTTAATATTTAATCAAATAATAGTGTTACTTTTATATGCAATTCCAAAAGAAAAAAATAAAGAACATCGTAAAAATATTTTAAAAAAATATTCTATATTATCTAAAGAATATAATATTAGACAAAACAAATATTTTGGATCCTTTTTAAGAGATTGTGGAAAAAAACATCGTATATATTATAAAGCCTTATTTAAATTAGTATGTGAAGGACATTATTTTTTAGCTAATAACTTAATAAGTACTTATGATTTTTTATATAAAATTTTAAAAAAGAAAACTATAAAAGATAATATATCTATTGATGATGTAGTAAATAAAGCCATCTATCAATCTAATTTAAAAGAAGAAGATATAAAAGTTAGCGTTATAGTTCCAAACTATAATTATGCAAGATTTATGTATCAAAGAATTTATTCTATTTTATCTCAAAACTATAAAATATCAGAATTAATTATTTTGGATGATAAATCATCAGATGATTCTAAAAATATCATTGAAGAAATAGTAAATAAGACGAAAAACTATATTAATATAAAATCAATATATAATAAAGAGAATAGTGGGTCAGCATTCATTCAATGGCAAAAAGGATTTGAAAATGCATGTTCAGATTATGTTTGGATTGCTGAAGCAGATGATTATTGTCAGAGTAATCTTTTATCAAATTTAATAAAACCAATAAAAAAAGATAATAGTATTGTTATATCATACTCTGATACAGCATTTATTGATATATTTGGTAATATTACTTTAAAAAGTATAAAAAAAGAAATAGATATTCTTAATACTAAACACTGGGATAATAGTTATGTTAATAAAGGAATAGAGGAAATAAATAACTATAGTTATTTAAATAATACAATTGCCAATGTTTCAAGTTGTCTTATAAAAAATAATGATTATAGTGCTTATTTTAAAAAATCTTCAAAATATAAACAAGCAGGTGATTGGCTATTTTATGTTAATGTCATTAAAGATGGTGATATTTCATATATAAATAAACCTTTGAATTATTATAGAGTACATGGTAATAATGTAAGTTCAACCACTAAGAAAGATTTACATTTAAAAGAAATAGAAACTATTTATAAAGAGATAGATGAAATAATTAAATTTAATAATATCCAAAAAAAGAACATTCAAAATAGAATTGATTTTTTAAAAAAAGTATGGAAATTAAAATGATTATCAGTAATAGTGTAAAGTACATACATGTTAATCATATAAAAAATATTGATATTTACAAGAAAAATAGATATAATAAAAATAAGAAAAATAGGAGAGAGGAGAATTATATATATGAAAGAAGCTACAGGAGAATTAAATATGACAGTTGTTACTGTTGTAGCAATTGCTGCAGTTGGTGCATTCTTCTATGCATTTATTTGGCCATCAATCCAAGCTAACTTAAGAGCTCAAACATATTGCTCAAGTGCTGTAAACTGCGATTGCTCTTCAGGAGATGGAAAAACATGTACTTGTCATTATTATGATGATAACATGCAAATGTCTCAAGATACTATAGTTTGTGACGCAGACTCAAGCCATGGTAGATAAAATATAAGAATAATAAGAGAGGTAATATAATATGAAAGAAGCTACAGGAGAATTAAACGTGACTTTAATAGTTGTTATGGCCGTTGGTATTCTTGTGGCTTTTTTCTATTTTACTATATGGCCATCATTAAATGCTAATTTTGAGGCAAACAGTAATTGTAGTAGAGCTATTTGTGAAAATCCATGTGGAGATGGGTCTGGAAGAAATTCCTGTGATGAAATGACCAATACTTTAGCCAAATGTCATATTAAAGATAGTTCTACAATAATATATTGCCCATGGAAAGGATGATATAATTTGAAGCAAGCTATTGGATCATACTGGTTAACTGGTATTTTTATTACATTTGTTATTCTTTTTACAAGTTATATGTGCCTTTCAATAAATATGAATAAAGCTTTTAAAGTAAAAAATGAAATAATAAATATAGTTCAAAAAAATAATGGTTTAAATTCGACTGCACTTGCATCAATTCAAGATTATATGACAAAAGTTGGATATAGAACAACCGGTAATTGTTCTAATAATGAAGTTGGATTTGGAGTTTCTGGAACTGGCCCATCATCTAATAGGTCTGTATTTTGTATTGCTCCAGTAACAATTCCTTCAGATGAACAATTCCCAGCTTCAGAATATTATCAAATAAGAGTATTTTTTTCTGTTGATTTGCCAGTTGTTAGACAATTATTTACTTTTGGACTAAAGGGATCTACTAAAAGATTATTTTATCCCGATAGCATTATATAGGAGGTAGTACATGAGACAATCTATAGGTGGATCATGGGTATTTATGATTGTTGTGTTATTTACTCTTATTTTTGCATCGTATTTAGCATTAACAATTAATTATTCTAGATCCTTTAGAGTAAAAAATGAAGTATTAAATATTATTGAAAAGAGTCAAGGATTTACTGATAATGGTGTTAAACTAATTAATAACTATCTTTCACAAGCAGGATATAAGACTACAGGTACATGTAAAGTAGCAGATAATACCATTGTTTATGGTGCAGTAGATTTAAATGGTACTATAGAAAATATTAGAAACGGAAATCATTCAAAATACTATTATTGCTTTAGTAAATATACTGGATATCATTCTTATTATAAAACTAGAGCATATTATAGATTAACATTGTTTTTCCACTTTGATTTGCCAGTTATTGGTGATTTAATGACATTTGATGTAGATGGTCAAACATCAGAAATAGATTCTACTTATGATTCTTATACATTAAGTAGATGGAGCTAGGAGGTAAAAAATATGAATGTAATTATTGCAAATAAATATGCTCAAATGTTATCTAATTTAAAAATAGATATTATAAAAAATGTTCAAGGAGAGTATGAAGTAGATGATATAGTATCTAATTTTCAAAATTTTTTCTTTAATAAAATGATATTAGATATAACTGCTGTAAAAGATTATAAAAATATAGCAACTATTCAAAAATTATCATTTGGACTAGATATGTCAAAAGTAATATTATTACTTGATGATTCTCAAGAAGTTAATTCTCCATCATATATTTCTGAGTTAATATCTATGGGAATATATAATTTTACAAGAAATATTGATGCAGTTGCATACTTAGTTAATAATCCAAATAGTTATAAAGATGTAGCTCAATATCATATATTAGGATCATCTGGTCCAGTATCAGAAAATCAAAATATCTCTCTAGATCCTGGAAAAGTTGATTCAAACTTTATTAATGAATCTGTTAATAAAGTGTTTATGGGTACTAGAGTTATTGCAATTAAAGATTTAACTGAAGGAGCAGGTGCAACTACATTAACATATATGATGAAAAAAGCACTTGAACAAAACTATAGAGTTTTAGCAGTTGAAGTTGATAAACATGACTTTATGTATTTTAATGATAGTGATTTAAGAAGTGTAACTTCTGGAGAATTAGAATCAATAACAAATAATCCTAATAGTGATTATGAAGTAATACTTGTTGATATTAATGATTCTCCTAAATTATCTTCAATTAAAGAAGCTCTTCATTTAATTGAACCTACTACTATTAAACTTAATAAAATGATAAGATTAGATAGATTAGTATTAGAAAAAATGAAAAGTTATCAAGTTATTTTAAATAAAAGTTTATTAAGTCCTAAAGATATTGAAGAATTTGAATATGAATCTCGTTGTAAAACATTTGAAAATTTACCTTATTTAGATGATAAACAAGAAAATATTCAAGAAATTAATAAATTATTATATAAAATGGGATTTGATAAAATGGTTCCGGGAGGATTAGAAAAAAAGAGTGTTAAACTTTTCGGAATAGTTAAAGACGAATAAGAAAAAGATATTCTTTTTCTTTTTTATTTATAAATAAAAAAAGATTTAAAAATATATTTTTATACACTATTAAACTCTTAAAAGATATGATATAATTATTTATAATGGAGTAGTATAGTATGAGTAAAAGAAAGGATAAAGTAGAAGTTTTGCTTAATCAATTTAAAGAAGAACAAAATAAATTCAAAGTTGATTTAGAAAACAAATTAAGAGAAGAACAAAAAAAGAATATTGAAAAGCAAAATAAAAAGATTAAAAGAATAGTATATTTTGCGATGTTTTTCTGTTTATTCTTAAGTAGTATTGCAAGTGTATTTTCATACTCTTTTGGAGCAAGTAGTGTAGCTTATACTCCAACAGATAGTAATTGGAAAGTTGCAAATACTCAAGAAGCAATAGATGATTTATTTGATAGTGTGGGTTCTGCTTTAGTAGGTTCAGTATATTCATATATGGGAACAACATCTCCCCATGGATATTTAGCCTGTGATGGGAGTGTCTATAAAATTAGTGATTACGAGCGCCTTGCAAATCATATAAATGTACAATTTGGATCTTATAACTTCTTTGGAGGAGATGGAGAAACCACATTTGCTGTTCCAGATCTTAGAGGAGAATTCTTAAGAGGCACAGGAGTTAACTCGCACACAAACCAAGGAAGTGGAGCAAGTGTTGGAACTCATCAAGATGCAACATATAATCCAAATTTTATTAGTTTAGCAACTGGCTGGAATGTTGTGCAATTCCCAAGAACAATAAACGAAGTAACAAATGTAGATACATATATTAATACAAGTCCAGGACATGCAAATATAAACATATCTTCTTCAGGAAGCAACACAGGAAATGTAAAAAGTACTAACTATACATCACGTCCAACAAATACATCTGTATTATATATCATTAAGTATTAATAATAAGTATTATTTATTAAATATTTTTTTAAGATAAAAAGAGTACTTTTTAAACAAAGTACTCTTTTAATATTAATGCTTAACAATCTTAAGCAACTATAAACAAAATGGCGCCCGATGCAGGACTCGGACCTGCGACCTAACGGTTAACAGCCGTGCGCTCTACCAACTGAGCTAATCGGGCATTGCTATTACATTATATACTATTATTATGATTAATGTCAACAATTTTATGCTAAAAATTTGTTGATTATTAAAATATCATATGATAAAATTAATAATAGAATAGAGGGTAAGTAATATGGGTCAAGATAAATTAGAAATTATGGAAAATGGACAAACAATTACTTGTGATATTTATTTTTCATTTGTTTGTAATGAAACTCATAAAGGATACATTGCTTATACAGATCATTCTTTAGCAGAAGATGGTAAAGAAAATCTTTTTGTAAGTACATATGATCCAAGCGTTGGAACTAGTGAACTTGGTGAAGTTACCGATGAAAAAGAATGGGATTTAATTAGAACAATTATGGAAAAAATTCAAAATCTAAAGTAAAGGATAAGTGAAATTATGAAAGGAAATATTGACGATATTTTAAAGTTTAGAAGTAAAGAGTCTTCAGAAACAATGACTGAATACTTTGAACAATTTAAAGAAAATAGAAATTCATTAATTCAAGAAATGTATTCTAAAATATTAGAATTAGAAAGAGACTTAGCTAATGCAAGATTAGATGTTACAAGAGATAACAATAACCGTTTAGTTTCTCAAGTATCGGATATACTACCTGTATTAGATAATATTAAAAGTGCATTAACTAATGTTGATTCAGGACATATTGATAAAGCAGAAGTTAATGATATTAAAAAATTGTTCACTGGATTTGATTCTAAGGTAAGTGAAGAACTTCAATTAATTAATAGTGAATTATCAAAATTAGTAAATTATAATAATAATATTAGTGAACTAATTTCAAGACAAGAAGAATTAATTAAGCAAATGCATAGTTCTGCAATGGATAACAAATCAGAAATTATATCTAGAATTAATGAATTAGGAAGTCAAACATTAGCTAATAATAATGTTGCTAGTGAATATGTACAAAGTGATGCTCCATTAATAAATAATGTACCAACTATAAGTACTGATTATGATCAAGAAGTTGCAAACGATTTAGACAAAGAAGTAACTCAAAGTGAAGTTCAAAATTCAATTGAAAGTCCTGAAATAAATACTGAAGTAGTACAAGAAAATGCTGTGCCTGATACAGCAGTTCCTCAAATGGATAATCAATTACCTGTAGAAAATAATAATATTGAAAATGAAGTAGTTCCTGGAGTTGTTAATGAACAAGTTCAAGAAGTTGCATCTGATAGTTTAAGTCCAGAACTTACTCAAGCAATAAATGTTGTTGCACCAAATGCAATTAATTCACAAGAAGAACAAAATATTTCACAAGAACAAATTGAAGGTGAAATGCAACAAGTTGTTGATTCAACTCCAATAAAGGAAGAAGAAAAGCAAGAATATGTAAATGCTTTGGATCAAGCACTTAATGCTGATCAAGCACAAGTTCAACAACAAGAAGCACCTGCAAGTATAATTCCTGAGGTTCAAGCAACTGAAAGCACATTTGAAGTACAAAATGAAGCCCCAGTTGTACCTGAAACACCAGCTGTTCAAACTGTAGCAGATGATAATAATTCTGAAACAATGGCTCCACCTGCTGAATTATTAGAAGCAGTTGAACAATCGCAAGTATTAAATACAGATCAAACTAATAGTGTTATAAACGAAGCAAATCAAACTGTAATGCCAACAAATTCTGATACTACACCAACTCAAACAATTGAAGATGGTGTACCATATACAGCAACAGCAGTAAGCGCGGCAAGAACAGCAGTTAATGCTTTTAAAGATAAAATATTAGAACAAATATATAGTCTAAAAACAAAAAAAGTAGTGGTAAGTTTATTCCCACAAGTATTAAAAGATAAACAAGATGCTAAATTAATGCCTCAAGATGAAATTTCTAATACTTTAAGCAGATAAAAAACTTCATTAATTTGAAGTTTTTTTATTAACTAATCTTTTAATCATTGCATTATAACTCATACTATTTATTGGAGCATTGATTGCATTTAAATAGTTAACTGCCTCCTTTTTAGTGCTTAGAGGTACTTCTTGATTAGATATGATTAATTTTCCATTAAATACTTTTTCTACATTTATTATTGATGAGTCTTTATAACTACTTATAAAATTATTTAACTTATAACTACGAAGCCCATATTGTTTAGCAAAAAATATTAATTTAGTAGGATTTAATTTAGTAATTTCAAAATATTCAATTATATCAAGATCATCATTATTTATTCTTTCTATTATTTCTAATATAAGAGGAATAGTTTTACTTTCACGATGTTTAATTTCTATTGCTTCTTTATTTTTACTATTTTCATTAATATTACCAAAATATGTATAGCAAGCACTTATATCAATAGGATTATAAAAAGCATAATCTATAAAACTATAGCCACTTAAATAAATATCATGTATTATTTCCTTATCAAGTGAAGCATTTGATATATTCTCAATTTCTACATATTTAGTCTTTTTTTTGATGTTGTTTTCTTTTTCGATAGCATCTTTGATTTCTTCCAAAGTATCCAAATATAAATCGGCATTTATATATCTATTTCTAAACATCTCTATTTGATTTTCAAAAACTTTAGCCTTCTTTTTGAAATCCATGGCTCTTCTTAAACCTCTTATTTTATCTCTACTATATAATTTAAGAATTTCTTGAAAATGCCAAATATAATTTGGAGAATAATCATCATTAGTATCATTAACATAAAAAGTATTACTAGGGTTTCCATAAGTAATAGTATCAACCAATATTTTTATTTCTTTTGCTAAATTATTATGTAATTTAAGGTATTCTTTAGCATCGTTTAAAAAATCTTTTTTGTTGTCATAATATATTTCGAATATTATTCTTTTGCCTTCTTTTTGAATTTCTAACATCGTTTCTAACTTAGAATAATCCATAAAAAAACAACCCCTTTCTTTTAAACAACATTGGCTATTATAAATGAATATAACAAAAAAGTCAAATAATAATAAGTGTAAAGTGATTTTTTAATAATTTTACATAGTATTATTGACATGATATAATTAATAATAATGGGAGATAAGGTAAATGAAGTTAAAAAAGGTAGTAATATTAATTTTGGGATTAACTCTAATAACATATTCTCTTATTGGTAGAATATCTTTTTCGTATGCTAAAAGTTACGCTGCCAAAATTACAGGTAATGCTGTAGCTTTAAGAGATAAGCCAACAACTAAAAATTCTACTAGAATTGATACCTTAAATAGTGGAGATACAATAAGTATTATAGATGATAATAAAATATATGATAAAGATAATAATGATTGTAGTGATGGTTGGGTAAAGGTAAGCTTTAATAATAAAGAAGGTTATTTATGTTCTTCTTATTATTCTACAGATATATCTGATGTTTATTTAAGACCTTGGAATACTCCTAAAAAAGCAATAGTAGGTGGTGCTAAGTTTATTGGTAATGCCTATATTTCTAAAGGACAATTTACTTCATATCTAAAGAAATTTAATGTTAATCCAAATGGTAGTTATGACATATATAAACATTTATATCAAACTAATATTCAAGCACCATCTTCTGAAGCAATAACTAGTTGGAAATCTTATAATAATAATAATTCAATAGATTTAGCTTTTAACTTTAATATTCCAATCTATGAAAATATGAAAGCAACATATTCTAAACCTGATGGTAAACAAGATGCTAATTTATCTAAATTAAATAAAGTTAAAGATAAAGAATTTGAAGAAACTATTAAAGACTTTCCTGATAGTTACAAACCATATTTAAGACAATTACATAGCATTCATCCATCATGGACATTTACTGCAATGAAAACTGGATTGGATTTTGAAACTGCAGCTACAAACTTTATGCTATCTGGATCAATTAATTCAACTAATAAAAAATTAGTGGAATTAGATTCTAAAGGTAGGCTAATGGCCACTAATGAAAAAGGATGGTATTATCCTAATCTTGCTACTACAAAGTATTATTTAGATCCAAGAAATTGGTTAAATGAAACATTTGTATTTATGTTTGAAAACTTATCATATATTGAAGTTAGTGAAAAACTTATTCAAAGTGTTTTAAACAAAAATGAATTAATAAGTGGATTTGATGCTATAGATAATCAAACCTACGCTTCAATATTTTTAGAAGCTGGAAAAACCGCCAATGTTAATTCTGTTTATTTAGCATCTTTAGCAATACAAGAAATAGGAAGTCAAAGTCTTTTAGTTAGTGGTAAAAAATTCACTTATAATGGAATAGAATATGATGGGTTATATAATTTCTTTAATATTGGTGCTTTTTCTTCTGCATCAAATCCATTACGCGCTGGTTTAGTTTATGCAAGTGGTGGATTATGTACTTCATGTTCATCGTTTTCTTTAACAGAAAACTCTACACCAGTGGAAAATAAACAAGATCAAAAAGAAGAATCAACCAAAGAAGATACTACTGATAATAGTAAAACAAAAGAAGATATTGGCGATATAAAAAATATAGGTGGAATTATTTCGGGTAAATATGTAAAAGGAATTGATTTAGGAACTACAGTAGAAAGTATTAAAAATAAAGATAAAAATATATCATATGATAGTAATGATACAATTAAAACAGGTACTAAAATATCTTTAAAAGATGGTACTTCATACACTGTTGTTATGTATGGTGATTTATCAGGTGATGGACTAATAGATTCTTTAGATTTATTAAAGCTAAGAAAACATTTACTTGGAACGTCTAAACTTAGTGGTGCTTATTTAGAGGCAGCTAAGATTGAGGGAAGCAACAGTGTTGATTCGCTAAGCTTACTTAGAATAAGAAAACATTTACTTGGAACAAAATTAATTAAACAAGGATAGAGGTGGTAAAAAATGAAAAAAATATATTATACATTAGTGGTGTTAATAACTTTTACTTTATTAACAATATCTGTAAAAGCAGCTCCTAGTTATTCTTTTAATGTTTCGTCTTCTTCAATTGAAAATGGTAGATCTGTTAGTGCATCAGTTACTATAAGAAATGCAGCTGCATGGGATATTAAAATTACATCTAGTGGTAATACTTATGGATGTGATGAAGCGTGGTCTGATGTTACAAGTAATGGTAATGATACCACTAAAACATATACAACAACATGCAAATCTAATTCTATTGGAACAATTGCTTTTGTATTATCTGGTAATATAACATCTAGTGATGAACAAAAAATATACCTATCAGGTTCTAAGAGAGTATCAGTTGTAGAACCAAGAAAAGCAGCAACTAATAATGCATTAAAAGCATTAAGTGTCGATAATTATGAATTATCACCTACTTTTGATAGTGAAGTATTGGAATATAGTGTTGAAGTTCCTAATGAAGTAAATACAATTGTAATTAATGCAACAAAACAAGAATCTCATGCTAGTATTGAAGGCATAGGAGAAAAAGAAGTTATCGAAGGTACTAATAAATTTGAAATTAAAGTTACTGCAGAAAATGGTGATGCTAGAGTTTATAATTTATTAGTTAATGTTAAAGATAATAATCCAATTATAGTATTAGATAATTTAACAGTGGTTAAAAACTCTAAAAATATAATTATTCCAGATAATTTTAAGGAAGATAAGATAACAATTAATGATATAGAAGTACCTGCTTTTATTAATGAAAACTTAAATATAATTTTAGTAGCACTTAAAGATGCTAATGGAAATACAAACTTTTATAGATATGAAAACAATACATATATTAAATATATTGAACTAAACTCTAAAAACTTATCAATATATCCTTTAGAAATTGAAGAAATACCTTATAAAAAATTTAATAAGGTAGATAAAAATATTGATGGTAATAATATTAAAGCATTTCAATATAAAAATTTATCAAATTATTTTGTTATTTATGCCATGGATTTAACTAATGGAAATAAAAATTATTATTTATATGATGTTAATGATAAAACATTTCAAATATTTGATGAAGAATTATACAATTCTTTAGTTGAGGATAATCAGATTTATTTATACATGCTTATTGGTTCATTATTTGTCATTTTGTTATCTATAATCATAATGGTATTTTTATCAGCTAAGTTAAAAAAATTAAGAAGCAAAATAAATGAAATAAAATATGAAAAAAATCAAATAGAACAAAAGCAAAAAGTAACAAAGAAATCTAAAAAGAAAAAAGAAGAATAATTCTTCTTTTTGTTTACACCTTATTAACAAATAAAGTTGACACTAATAGTATGTTTTAGATAAAATTATAATAAGAGGTGATCATAATGGGTGAAATAAGACGAATTGATGTATCAGAAATTGATCTTGATAAGATTTATAGAACAAGGGCAGATGCTTCTAATCAACAAAATTCTGTAAAAGCTAATAAAGGTGTTTGGGAAGCACAAGATGATCTTACTATTGAATTTGATGAAGCAACAAATACTGCGATGGTTTCTAGAAATGGGGTTGGATTAGGATTTGTTAATCAAAATGATTTAACTGCACCAAATGAAGATACAGGTGGACATGCTGGACAAGTTGATGAAGCAATAGAAGAAGATAAAACAAGGACATTACCTGATCAAGAAGATACTAGTACAACTACAAGTGAAAATACAGAAAGTATAGCAAAAATAGAAGTAGATAACTCATCTACAACATCAACAACACAAACAAATGAACCAGAATATAGTAATGAAGTTGAAATAACATTTGATGAAAATGAAGTATTAGATGATAATTTAGATACTAATACACAAACAACTGAAAGTGATAATACAACTAATACTAGTAGTGTTTCTTCAACATCTGCAGATGGTATAAAAACTGTAACAATTGATGTTAATAATGGACAGTGCTATACTTGTGAAAACTATAATACTCGTGTTGGAAAATGGCATGACGGTTCAAGACAGAAACAAGTATCTGAAATGTGGGTTGATCAAGGACAAACATTTGAAAATGGTTTAGCAACTATTAATGTTGATGGACAAAAAAGATACCTTGTTGCCACTACTGAAGTATTTGGCGTTTCAGGAGATGTTATTGATGTTCATTTAGAAGATGGAACAACTATACCATGCGTAATATGTGATACAAAGAGTTCACATGATTCAAATTATTCAAAATATGGTCATACATATGGTAATCAAGTAAATGTGTTAGAATGGGCAGCTGATGTTCATTATACAAATAATTATGGAAATCCAACATCTACTAATGAATATAAATTACCATGGGATTCAAATTCTAAAGTAAAATCTATAGATAATACTGGAACTATATTAAAAGGATGATATTTTATCATCTTTTTTACATTTATATAAAAAAATATGATATAATGATACATAATAGGAGTTGGCTATGAATATATCATTATATTTACAAGATAGAATCGTTATGTTCAAATTACCTACAGAGGTATCAGGTAGTTTTTCTTTTGATTGGCAAGATAATGATAACAAATTAATTAATGTTGATGCTATTAATGGCTCTTGGGTATTGTATCAAACAGATGATGTTAAAATAGTTGATTCTAATAATTCATATATTGATAGCGTAGAATTAGTACCTAATAATTTTTATATTTTAGAAAGAGATAAAATAAAATATTTAATATATACAGAAAAGAAAGTATTTAAAAATACTATAATGGTTGCATATGATTATGTTAATCCGTTAACTATTACTAATAAAGAAGGTTCAATAATTACTTATAGATGTCCTTATTTAAATGTTTTAAATATTATGATATCTAAAAGAAATGAAGCTTTATATTTAAAAAAAGATGCCAATGTAATATATAAAAATAATAAAATTATTTTAGAAGAAGAAACATTAATTAAAAATGGCGATGAAATTGAATTATGTGGTGCAAGATTACTATTTATTGAAAATAATATTTATATTAATAATATAGAAAATAGGATTTCATTTAATCAGGGAATTAGACTATATCAATTTCCAGAACTTGATAAACCTACTAAGATAGAAATAAAAGATACTCCATTATATAAAAAAGATGATTATTATAGCAAATCACCTCGTATAAGAAGAAGAATAGAAGAAAAAATTATAAAACTTGATAAACCACCAAATCATAATCAAACACAAGAATTACCTATATTATTAACAATTGGACCAATGATTACTATGGGTGCAACATCAGGATTAACTCTTCTTAATTTAGTTATTCAATTATCAACAGGTAGAGCATCTCTTTCTAGTTCATGGCCTCAACTTATAACTAGTATTGCAATGATTGCGTCAATGTTTTTGTGGCCTGTATTAATTAGACGTTATAATAAAAATCAAAAAGAAATAAATGAGTATGAAGTTAATTTGAAATATGCTAAATATTTTGATGAAAAGAAAGAAGAATTAGGTGAAATATCTAAACAACAATCAATTATTTTATTTGAAAATTTAATTACTGTAGATGATTGCCTTAAAAATATCGATAGTAAAACGATTGGATTTTGGGATAAAAGAACTGACCAATATGATTTTTTAGTTGCACGTTTAGGACTTGGAAGAGAAAGACTTCAAGCAAATATAGCATATCCTGAAGAAGGTTTTACTATAGATGAAAGCGAAATGAAAAAAAGAGCAGATGAACTTGTAGCATTTTTTAAATATATTGAATCAGTTCCAGTTGGATATTCATTTGCAACTCATCGTTTAACAGCTATAATGGGTAATCAGTATGTAAGGGATAATTTTTTAAATAATATTATTTTACAACTTATTTCATTCTATAGTTATGATGATTTAAAATTAGTAGTTATTACTAATGAAGAAAGAGAGTCTACCTTTGATTATATTAAATATCTTAACCATAATTTTAATAATAGTAAAACATTTAGATATTTTGCTAGTAGTATAGATGAGATTAAACAAGTTTGTGATACATTAAATGCTGAAGCAAATATGAGAAAACAAACTGGTGCAAATAAACCTTACTATTTTGTTATTGTTGATGATTATGAAAGAATCAAACATCATGATTTAATTAAAACAATATCTGAAAGTGAAGATAATCTTGGATTTAGTGTTGTATTTTTAGAAAATAAACTTTCGAATTTACCATCTAAATGCGATAATTTCATTACTTTGGGAGATAAAAAAAGTGATATATTATATAATGCATTTGATAGTCATGAACAAGGAACATTTAATAATGAAATTCACTATAATATAGATATGATGAATCTATCTAAAAAGTTAGCTAACATTCCTGTAGAATTAGATGATCAAATGTCAGAACTTCCTGAAAGTATAACATTTTTAGAAATGGAACGAATTGGAAAAGTTGAACAATTAAATATTTTAAATAGATGGCGAAGCAATGATCCAACAAGAAGTTTAAGAGCTGAAATAGGTGTGGATTCATCTGGCGGTTTAATGTATTTGGATTTACATGAAAAATATCATGGACCTCATGGCTTAATTGCAGGTATGACTGGTTCTGGTAAATCAGAATTTATAATTACTTATATACTATCTATGGCAATGAATTATTCTCCTGAAGAAGTATCATTTATTTTAATAGATTATAAGGGTGGTGGACTTGCAGGTGCCTTTGAAAATAAAGTTACAGGTATTGTATTACCTCATTTAGCAGGTACAATTACTAACTTAGATAAGGCAGAAATGGATAGAACATTAGTATCAATAGATAGTGAACTTCAAAGAAGACAACGTTTATTTAATGAAGCTAGAGACAATTTAGGTGAATCAACAATAGATATATATAAATATCAAGGATTTTATCGTGATGGTCGTCTTAGTGAACCAATTCCTCATTTATTTATTATATGCGATGAGTTTGCAGAATTAAAAGCACAACAACCAGAATTTATGGATAGTTTAATATCAACAGCTAGAATTGGACGTTCCCTTGGAGTACATTTAATTTTAGCTACACAAAAGCCTAGTGGTGTAGTTAATGATCAAATTTGGTCTAATACTAAATTTAGAGTATGTCTTAAAGTTCAAGATGCTAGTGACTCTAAAGAAATGTTAAAGAAACCTGATGCAGCTGAATTAAAACAAACAGGAAGATTTTATTTACAAGTAGGTTATGATGAATATTATGCTTTAGGTCAAAGTGCATGGTGTGGTGCTAAATATTTTCCATCAGATAGAATAGTTAAGCAAATAGACAAATCAATTGATTTTATTGATAATGCTGGTATGAAAATTAAAACAATTCAAGAATCTTCTGGTCCTAAAAAACAAGCAGATGGAGAACAAATTACCGCTATATTAAAATTTATAATAAGTGTAGCAAGAGAAGCTAATGTAAAATCTAGAAGATTATGGTTAGATAATATTGCTCAAATAGTATTAATTAGTGCATTAATTAATAAATATGGTGTTAAATTTGATAAAAATGCCGTATCAGCAGTAATTGGTGAATATGATGCTCCAGAATTACAAACTCAAGGAGTTTTAGAATATAATTATATAAGCGGCGATAATACTGTAATATATGGTTTAGATGGACTTGAAAGAGAAATGCTATTAAATACTATTATTTATTCAACATCTTTAAACTATAGTGCAAGTGATGTTAATTTCTATATTGTTGATTATGGTTCAGAATCATTAAGAAGATATGAAAGCCTTCCACATGTTGGAGGTATGGTATTCCAAGGTGAAGATGAAAAATTCCATAATTTATTAAAAATGGTTAAAGAAGAACTTCAAAATAGAAAAAAATTATTTGTAAATTATGGTGGGGAATACAAAAATTATAACCTAAATTCTAAAGAAAAATTACCAATCATGACAATTATTCTTAATAATTATGATTCAATATATGAAAGTAACCAATTTCTGTTTGATGAATTACCAGAATTAGTAAGAGATTCTGATCGCTATGGTATTATCTTTATGATTGCTGCTAATACTCAATCATCTATATCAACTAAGGTATCACAAAATTGTCCTAATATATATGCTTTCCATTTGAAAGAAATATCTGATTATAATTCTTTATTTAATATTAAATTAAAGAATGCACCAAGAGATGTTTTAGGACGTGGTATATGTAAAGTTAAAGATGGATTACATGAATTTCAAGTTGCTTCAATTGTTGAAGATTCTAATACATTAAATGATTATATTATTGAATATATTAAGAAGCAAAAGGAAATTAATCCAACAAGAGCTAAAAGAATACCAATTTTACCAGATATTGTTAGATATGAAGATGTTAATGAAAAGGCTATATCTTTAAAGAATATACCTGTTGGTATTTCAAAAAATGGCTTAAATATAACTTATGTAGATTATACTCAAAGTCTTGGAAATATAATTACATCTAATAGAATATCTAATACAAGAAAGTTTACTTTAAGTTTATTACATGTTTTAAGATATATACCTAGATTTGTTCAAATAACATTTGATAGTTTAAATGAATTAAATTTAGATAAGAAAGATTATCCAAATTATTATAATAGTAATTTAGAAGCAAGTTTAGATACTATTACAAACTATATTAATAAATTAAAGAGTGAAAATAGTGATATTTCTGGATTAATATTAATATATGGTTTTCAAAAGTTTATGAATAGTTTATCAACAAAAGATAAGTTTACTAATTTAGTAAATACCTTAAAATCATATGAAAAAATTTCAATTATAATTGTTGATGATGTTAATAAAATTAAATCATATAATTATGAGCCATGGTATAGTAGTTTATTTAATACTAATGATGGTATTTGGATTGGAAAGGGACTTAGTGATCAATCACTACTTCGTGTATCAACTATTAAAAGAGAAATGCTTCAAGATATTAAAAATGATATGGGATATGTTGTATCTGAGGGTAGTGCAACGCTATGTCGTTTAATTGATTTTATTTCAGAAGAAGGAAGTGAAATAGAAGATGAATAATAAAGTTTTAATTAAACTTGATGTCTTTGAATTAAATACTACTTATGATGTTTTTATTCCTGTTAATGAAGTATTATGGAAAGTAAAGGCAATGATAGTTAAATGTGTATCTGATTTAGAACATCTTCCATTTAATCCTAAAGAAGAGTTTGTCTTAATTAATAAAGATAATGGTTATATTTATCAAAGTAATGAAATAGTAATTGACACTAATATAAGAAATGGAACTGAATTAGTTCTGATGGCAAAAGTATAAAGATAATTCTTTATACTTTTTTTTAGTATTTATAGAATTTTTTGATTATATATGATAAAATATGTATAAATAATAAAGAGTGGGTGAAAAGATTTGGCAGAATTAAGTGAAAAATTTAAACCTAATTATCAAGATGCTTTAGCAAATGAAAAAGCTATTTATAAGGGTAAGAATTATCGTTTTACAGTATTGTCTGAAAGCTTAATAAGACTTGAATATGATAGTTCTGGAAAATTTGAAGATCGTCCAACTGAACTTGCTAAGTTTAGAAATTTTCCTGTACCAAAATTTGAAGTACAAGAAAATGATACATTACTTGTTATTTCAACTGAGTACTTTAGATTACAATATCAAAAAGAACAAGTTTTTCAAGGACCAATGTTTGCTCAAGATTCATACCTTAAAGTATCTTTAAATGATAGTGATAAATCATGGTATTATAAACATGATGAAGCTAGAAATTTTAAAGGCTTTATTAATAATTTAGAAACAAGAGAAGAATATGTATCTCAAACAGATAAAATATTAGAGGAAAAAAATAAAAAGAATAAGAAAAAGTTAATAAAGACTACATATTCTTTAAAAGGACTTTATTCAACTGATGGTTTTGTTTCTCTTGATGATTCTAAATCATTAATAATAGATGAACAAGGGTATTTACAAAAAGATGAAAGACCAAGAATAGATATTTATCTATTTATGTATAAAAGAGATTTTGGAAGATGTTTAAAAGATTATTTTACTTTATCTGGTTATCCTCCACTTATCCCAAGATATGCTCTTGGTATATGGTGGAATAAAACAAAACCATATAGTATGCAAGATGTTAGAGATTTAATTCAAGATTTTAATAAACATGAAATACCATTAAGTATACTACTTTTAGGTGAAAACTGGCATATTAAAGATAAAAATAATATCAAATTATATAAATCTGGTTTTACATTTAATCCTGAGTTTTTTACTAAACCAGAAGAATTAACAACTTATTTACATGATCGTGGAATAAGACTTGGTGTAAATATTGATCCAGCTGAAGGAATACATACTCATGAAAGAAACTATGATGAATTAGCATCATCACTAGGTATTAGAGAAAAACAAATTATTCCATTTAATGCATATGATAAAAAGTTTATTTCTGAATATTTAGTTAAATTGATTACTCCTTTATATAATAATGGTGTAGATTTCTTTTGGATAGATTATTATCCAAGAGATAGAAAATTATTAAATGTTTTAAATTATTACCATTATAATGATTTTAAAAAGATGGATACAGCAAGACCACTTCTTCTTTCAAGAATTAATGATGTTGCACCACATAATATTTTAGTACATTATTCTGGTGAATCTACTGTTGGATGGGATAGTCTAAATAAAATACCAGTATATAATTCTTTAGGAAGTAATTTAGGACTTTCATGGTGGAGTCATGATATTGGTGGTTATAAAAATGGAATAGAGGATAAAGAACTTTATATTAGATATGTAGAGTTGGGTACTTTTTCTCCAATATTTAGATTTTCATCAGAAACAGGACATTATTATAAAAGAAAACCATGGAAATGGGATGTTAATACCTATACTATAGTAAGTGATTATTGCAAGTTAAGACATCGCTTAATACCATATCTTTATGGAGAGGCATATAAGTATCATAAAAGTGGTCTTCCTCTTATTCAACCTCTTTATTATGCAATACCTGAAATATATGATGAAAAAGAATTTCAAAACGAATACTTTTTTGGGACAGAATTACTAGTTGCTCCAATTACTAAACCAGCTGATAAAATTATGCAAAGATCAGTAGAAAAAATATATTTACCACCTGGAACATGGTATGATTTTAAAACAGGTAAAAAGTTTATTGGAGATAAAAGATATTATTTATTTTTTAAACAAGAAGATTATCCAGTATTTGCTAAAAGTGGTTCCATTATTTGTTTAGGTGATTTAGAAGAAAATATTAATGTAACTAACGCGCCTAAAACTATGGAAGTACATGTATTTCCTGGTAAAAGTAATATTTATAATTTATATGAAGATGATGGATATTCTAATCTTTATAAAGATGGTTATTATATAGTTACTAGATTTGATTATAATTATTTAGAAAATGATTATAACTTAATTATTAGGCCATTTGAGGGTAAATCTAAAATAATTCCTGATAAAAGAAATTATCGTATAAGATTTAGAAATACAAGAGAGCCAAGAGATGTACAGGTACTTCAAGAAAATACTGATATTAGATTTGAAAAGAATGTTGAAGAAAATGACTTTGTAATAGATATTAAGGATGTTGATACAACAAAGCAAATAACTATTATATGTCGTGGTCAAAATATTGAAATTGATGCCAAAAGAATTGTTAATGATGATATTGATTCTATTATCAGTGATCTTCAAATACCTACATCAATAAAAAACGAAATCGCAGATATTATGTTTGGCAAAATAGATATAGCTAGAAAAAGAATTTATTTGAAGAAATTAAAAAATAAGGGTTTAGATTCAGTATTTATAAAGATGTTCTTAAAGTTATTAGATTATATAAAAGAAATATAAGAGTGTATAAAAACACTCTTTACTTTTTTATTTAATTATTAGATAATACATATAAGGAGAATAGTTATGAGTTTTGAAGATATATTATTTAATGTTATATTCTTTTTGGTTTTATTTTTAGTAGTCTTTTTAGTTGATTTCTTTATTATAAGTAAAGATAAAAAAGGTAAGAACAAAATTGATAAGATTACAAGTATTGGAAATTATTTAATAAGTAGATTTAATTTAGATGATAAAAATATTAATTTAAAGATTTTAAATTTCCATATATCAATTATAAATGCATTTATAATATCTTTTGTATCTACAACGGTATGTATTACTAATTTGAATATTGGAATTAGTTTATTAATAAGTTTTGTATTATTATTTGCATTAATATACTCAATATATGAAATATATGGTAGATTTTTAAAGAAAAAGTATGGTAAAATAAATAAGAAAGTAGGTAAGTAATATGAAGATAAGAAAGGGTTATAAAATATTGTTAACAGTAATTGCTATTGCTTTAGTATTTACTATTGGAACATCATACGCACTTTGGATATTAACATTAAATCAAGAAGGAGAAAATGTAGTTAGAACTGATTGTTTTGATTTATCATTTACTGATCAAGATGCAATTGAATTAATTGATACTTATCCAATGTCTGAAACAGAAGGCTCTTTAACTATTCCATATCAATTTACTATTAAGAATATTTGCTCTTATACTGCAGATTATCAAGTTAATCTTGAATCTTTAGAGGATACTACACTGGATGCTTCTTATTTAAGAACTAAAGTTGATAATTATGATTCTTTCTTACTAGGAAGTATCAATACTAATGATACAAAAACTATTGCAAATTCATTTGATTCAAGAACTATTGCTTCAGGTACATTAATTGCAAATGAAGAAGTAACTCATCAAATAAGATTATGGATAGATGAAGATTCTTCAGTAGAAAATGCTGCACAAAAAATGTATAAAAGTAAAGTAGTAGTAATTGCTACATTAAATAAAAATAATCATGTAATAACATTAAATGCTAATGGTGGAGATTTAACTAAAAGTAGAATATTAACTACTGTTGGTAAAACATTAGGAATACTTCCAACACCTACAAGTAGTCAAGAAATTTATGAATTTGCTGGTTGGTATAGTGATGTTGCACTAACTAATCAAGTTACATCAGAAACTATAGTATCACAAGATTTAACTAATCTTTATGCTAAATATGTAATAGCAATAAATCAAAATGGATATAACTATTGGAATGATAATTATTCAAATACAAATTATGTTAGTACATCAGCACCTACATTAGTATATCCAAATTATACTAGTCTTGTAACTGAAGGTGAATCAACCGTATTTATAAGAACTAATTATTCAAATGGAATTCCACAAAATCATAGTGTATGCCTATATTATAATAATAATATTTATTGTACAGCTGGTTCAAATACTTGGGTTAGTCAAGGTGATGAATATGTTAAAACATCAATGGCAAATGCACTTGGTGTAGAACCGACATGTCAAATTATTCCATATAATATGATTTGTGGTTATGGAACTGATTATTGCGAATTCGGATTTGATGGTGATGTAACATGTCATTCTGGTTCTAAAAAATGTTATACATATAAAGATAGTAATGACGATGATTCTTATTGTGCCGTTAATAATTAGTAAAAAACTCATTTTTATATGAAATGCACCCCTTAGGGTAGACATCAAAAAAAACGCGAGTTTAAAATATGATAAAATACACTTTCGAAAGGAGGTGTATTTTATAATGGCTTCAAAAGGGCAAAAATTTAATAAATATACTCAGGAGTTTAAATCAAT
>JAFUTV010000022.1 GCA_017484125.1 Bacilli bacterium | reverse complement strand
TAAGAAAACATTCCATCACTCGTATAACTACCACCCATACGTACTACACTTGATGTGTCAAATGAACATAAATCTAGACTTGTTAAACTACTCATTCCATAAAACATACCATACATATCTGTTACGTTTGAAGTATTAAAATTACTTAAATTTAGACTTGTTAAGCCTGTCATGCTATAGAACATTTGAGACATATTAGTTACTTTTGAGGTATCAAATGAACTTAAATCTAGACTTGTTAAGCCTGTCATTTTATAGAACATTTGAGACATATTAATTACGTTTGAAGTATCTAGTGGACTTAAATCTATACTTGTTAAACTACTCATATTTTTAAACATATTACTCATATTTGTAACATTTGTTGTATCCAGTGGACTTAAATCTATACTTGTTAAGCCTGTCATTCCTGAAAACATAGTACTCATACCTGTTACGTTTGAGGTATTTAATGGACTTAAATCTATACTTGTTAAGCCACTCATTCCTAAAAACATACCATACATATTTGTTACATTTGATGTATCTAGAGGGCTTAAATCTATACTTGTTAAGCCACTCATTCCTGAAAACATTTCTTGCATACTTGTTACATTTGTTGTATTAAGTGGACTTAAATCTATACTTGTTAAGCCACTCATTCCTGAAAACATATAACTCATATTTGTTACATTTGATGTGTCAAATGAACTTAAATCTAGACTTGTTAAACTACTCATTCCATAAAACATACTACCCATATTTGTTACTTTTGAAGTATCAAAACTGCTTAAATCTAAACTTGTTACTTTGGTTAAATAATAAAACATATTTGAACTATTACTATTTAAATATATTTTTGGTGAATCACTATACCAATATATGGTTCCATTATCATACCATGTATATATTGGATTAATTGAATCACTTGTTGATACTATATTTTCAGTATTATCTAATGTGTCACTTCTTATTATTGATGTTATTAATGTATCAGAACTATAATATGAAGTGTTGCTTCCTTTAGCTAATGTTTTCCATTTTGAATTGACTGTTGATCCAGCATCAAATATTGCAGCATTTTCAACATATTTTGCATATAATACATTTGTATTAGCTGCTATTAATGTATCATCTGTTACTTGATTAGTTAATTCTTGATTTGTGTACCAACCATTAAATACATACCCATCCATTGATGGAGTTGGAAGATCTGCAACAGTAACTTGTCTATTATAATCAAGCATTGAATTTCCATTTTCATCATATCCAGTTACTGTAGCGTAATATCCATAATATTTACTGCTACTACTATTATAACTAGTCTTAAAATAAAATTTAGCAGTTGATCCCGTAACATCAAATTCATTAGTATTAAGGCTATAACTATATAATTTGCCAGATATTGAAGGATTACAAGACGTATTAACAGTTTGACTGTTTGTATATATGCAAACATAATTATAAGTAGCACCAGTATAATAATTAATTTTTACATGAAGTTTTGCTGCACCATCAATTGAAACCGTTTTTGTTTGAGCTAAATAACTACTAAATGCTCCTGTTCTAACTCCTTGATCATTTACATTGTCAGAATGAACTATTTTTGTTAATTTACCAATATCACTTATTGATGTTGAAACTATTTTTGATGTTGAATCATCATCAAATTTACCACCATTTGCAAGTAACCTTACTAAATTATAATTTCTATTTAGAGTTGCATCTAATGTTACCTTACCATGATAAGTTTTTTCTGTTGATTGATCAACTGTTGATGCTTCATCTACGTATAATCTTAAATTATATGTTTTTTCTTCTCCTGAAAACAATATATTTGTTTCAATTATTCTTGAAGAAATTGCATTTTCTATAATCTTGTTTTCATTAATATCATATTCACTTAATAATTTTGAATCTTCATTGTCTAATCTTACTCTCAAATAATTTGCATCTAATGTTGTATCATCTAATGTTTCTATATTAACATTAAAACTAGCATTATGATTACATATATTTTTTATAGTAAATGTATAAGGTGTTAAATCTAATGCCTCCTCATCACTATATGGTAGTGTATGTGATAAACTAATATTATTACTATCAGTAAAAGTAATATTAAAACAATCAGAATTAACAATTGTATCATCATTTTGTTTATATACCCTTGTCCATAATGCATATGATGTTGCAACAACTATTGAAACAACAAGCATAATAGCAATTATTACTAATAATAATGGTTTATTCTTCTTCATTTTATCATCTACTTTCTTACTTATCTATATAATTAGTTAATTAATTGTTTCACATGCTGGTTTACCTTCGTAGTCTATATAGCAAGACTTTGTATCATTGCCACATGTTGTGTCGTGATCTATTCCATTTCTACAATAATATTCTCCAAATTTACAATAGTAGCCATAATTATACCAATAACAATTTGGCTCTTCGCCAAAGGCAGTAGCCATGGCATTTTTTAATCCATCAGGATCAGGTTGTCCATTAGTAAAATATGATCCTGCATCACAAAATACAATATTATTATAATTTAAACATATATCACTCCATCCTTGAGCAACACCATCAACATAATTGGTTCTTACAAAAGCAGGATCATTATTTGTAATAAATCTATCATAATTTTTATAAACTAATGCTGGTGCTCCAGTATATTCTATACCAGAAAAATTATCATTCCAATAATTATAACCATTTTCGTTGATTTCTATAGTTTCATACTTAGCATATAAATTAGTTAAATCATTAGTTATTATAGTACTTGATGTAACTTCATTAGTTAAAGCTACATCACTATACCAACCAGTAAATACATTGGTTGATGAATCAGTTGTTGGAGTAGGTAAAGTTCCAATTTGTTTTCCAATACTTTTAATTATTTTACTTTTAGAAATTGTACCACCATTTGCATTTAGTGTTATTACTTGAGCATCTGTATTTAATGAAGCAATTACTATAACTTTACCTTTAAATGATTTACCAGCAGTTTGTTCAATTGTTGTGTCATTATCTATCCATAATCTAAGAGTATATGTTGCTTCTTCATCTGCATCAAGTACACCTGATGCTAATGTTCTAGAATTTATGGCATTTGTTTCTTGTACTTCAGTAGTTGCTTCAACATCACCTAATCTTGCTATTGCTTCTTCATTTATTTTATATTTCAAATAACTAGCATCCAATGTTGTAGTATCATATGTTTCTAAATTAACATCATAATTAGCACTATAAGAGCAAACATTTTTTATTGTAAATTGATAAGGAGTCATTACAGAGCCTTCATTATCAGGATAAGGTATTGCATTTTCTAAATTAATTGCATTTTCATCAGTAAAAGATAGCTTGAAACAATCTACGGTTACAACATTTTTATCTTCTTGGCGAAGATAAAGTGCCCATAAAGCATATGATGTTGCAATAATTATAGATAATACCATAATTGATATAAGTAAGATTTTTGTTTTCTTTTTCATTTATATCACTCCTTTAATTTTTTGCAGTGAAGTATCCTGGATTATTTTCTCCACCATCAATATGAGCATAACTTAAATCTACATGTTCCTCATTATAAGTTGTTCCCGCTCCACCTACAAGACTAGTATCTCCAGTAAACATAGTAGAACCATTGGTTACATTATCTGTGTTCCACTTACTTGAATCAACATATATGGTTTCTAAATTAGTTGAATTATTAAACATACTCTCCATATTTGTTACCTTTGAAGTATCAAAGTTACTTATGTCTAGACTTGTTAAGCCACTCATTCCTCTAAACATTTCATACATAGTTGTTACGTTTGAGGTATCAAAGTTACTTAAGTCTATACTTGTTAAACCACTCATTCCTCTAAACATATAATCCATATTTGTTACATTTGAAGTATTAAAGCTACTTAAGTCTATACTTGTTAAACTACTCATTTTTTCAAACATACCATTCATATCTGTTACGTTTGAAGTATTAAAGCTACTTAAATTTAGACTTGATATATTAGTCATATCATAAAACATGCTATCCATATCTGCTACATTTGTTGTATTAAATGCACTTAAATCTAAAGTTCCTGAACTTTTAGAACTTTGAAACATATGACTCATATCTGTTACACTTGAGGTATCTATATTTGTAAAGTCTATATTTTCAAAAGTAGAATATGCAAACATCCAAGCCATTCTTGTTACTTTAGGTATACTTATATTTGATAAATTTATATTTTTAAAATTAGATTGATAAAATCCCATATACATACTTGTTAAATTTGGTGCATTTAATAAACTCATATTAATGTTACTATATGATCCATAAGAAAACATATATTCTATATTTGCTACATTTGGAATATTTAATGAACTTATATTAATATTTTCACCACTACCTTGATAAAACCAGTATCTAAATGCATCATTAGTTAATTTTGGAGCATTAAATGAACTTATATCTACACTATTAAAATATGCCTGATAAAATGGTTCATATGCATTATTTAGTTCTTTTGCATCCCATGAACTCATGTTTAAATTATTAAATCTACTATTGCTAAACATATATCCAATATTTGTTAAACTTGAAACATCAAATGAACTTAAATCTAAGTCTTTAAAATTAGCATAATAAAACATGCTATTCATAGTTGTTACACTTGAGGTATCAATATCTGTAAAATCCACACTTTCAAACGTTGCATAATAAAACATATAAGACATATCTGTTAGACTTGAAGCGTCTAGTGAACTCATATTAACATTTTCAAATCTAGCTTGATAAAACATATAATACATAGTTGTTACATTTGAGATATCAAGCATTGATAAATCCATATCTTTAAATATTGCATATTGAAACATATACCTCATATTTGTTACATTTGAGGTATCCCATGAGCTAATATCAATGGAATTTGAACTTATTGATTGATAAAATAAATATTGCATACTTGTTAATAATGAGGTATCAAATCTATTTAAATCTAGTTCAGAAATATCTTTATTTTGAAAAAGATAATTATATTGCTGAGGCGCTAGATATACTTTTGCCGCTTCAGTATATAAATATGTATATTTTTCTCCATTAACATTATATGAATAAAGTGGATACTCAGCACCTTCAATAGATATCAAATTTTTATTAACAGCATTTTCAGGAATACTTTCACTCCATTTTAAAATTAAATTTCCACTTGGAAAACTACTCATCTTTGATGTTTTTGTATACCATTTTGCATATATGTTATTCATTCCTTCAGTTACAATAGTTTCTTCATTGACTTCATTTTCAAAGTTTTCATCACTATACCATCCTTCAAAAATATAACCATAAGCACTTAATTTAGGTAATTTTCCAATTGGTTCACCAACTGAAGCTAAGAATCTATTATCTACTATATTTCCAACTTTAGAATTAACAGTAATCATATTGTCTCCAACTAAAGAAGTTATTACTACTACTTTTCCTTCATAGTTTTTATTACTACCATCTTCAATTGATACATTTTTTTCAACATATAATCTTAAGGCATATTCATTTTCTTCATCAGGAAGCAATACTCCACTACTTAATTGACTAGAACTTATTGCTCCATCTACTGTTGTATTATCATTTAATACTAAATCACTTAATCTAATACCATCATTACCATTTAAGCTAGCTCTAATATATTTAGAATCAATTGTTGTATCGCTAAGCGTTTCTAAATTTACTTGATAAGCCATATTATATGGACATATATTTTTAATTTTAAAATTATATGGTTTTGTTTGTAGACCTTCTTCATCACTCATTGGGTATGTATGAGTAAGATTTATATCATCACTTTCCTCAAATGAAATATCAAAACAATTACTCTTAACAACATTTTCCCCTTCTTGAGACACAGCAAAAACCCATACAGCATAAGATATTCCAGCTATAATCCCTATTAATAATACAACTAATAAACTTAATTTTAATTTTTTATTCTTCATATATGCCCTACTTTCCTATTTAATATAATAACATAAAAAGAATAGTTTATTCAACTATTCTTTAACTTAAAATTAAAGTTTTTGTTACTTGATTATTTATTAAATTAATCATTAATTCAGTATTATTACTACTATATATAGCTATGTCTTCTTTTAAATTTTGATTTTCTTGCCACAGTTTATAACTTTCAAGAGCACAAATATCATAAAAGTTATTTTTTATTACTGTTTTTGTTGGTACTTTAGCTAAATTAGTATCATTAGGATTAAATCCCATTGATAACAATTTTGCATTATTATCATTTATTTTATTTTTTGCTTCATTTATTAAATCATTATTCATATTTATTATAAATACATTAGAGTCTGTATAAGAAATTATTCCTGACAAAATCTTCATATGATAAATTGTATCTAATAAAATACTTTCATAAGCACCATTTAATTCAACATATCCATCATCAAAATGTAAATTCAATACTAAACCATTAATATCTTTAATAAATATTAATTTAGCAATTAAATTTAATTGCTTATCATTAATTTCATTAAAATGCATGCCATAATTTTTCAAATATATTTCATTAACTGCATTATAAAACTTTAAAATAACTTCTTTTTTATCTAAATCTGCAATATAAAGTTTCATTTAAACCACCCTTTTAAAAACAAGTAAATTAAAATCTAATATTATCTAAATTAGTATCTTTATATAAATCATCATTTGCTTTTTTTCTTGCATTTAACATAATTAATACTATACCAATAATAAATAATATAACTGATACTATTTGAGCTACTTTAAATCCTGCAAGCATTAAAGAATCAGTTCTCATACTTTCAATAAAGAATCTTCCAACACTATACCATATCAAATAAAAAGCAGTTGTTGTACCTAATTTAGTTTTCTTTCTACTTCTTATTATTAATGCAATAATAAAACCTAATATACACCATAATGATTCATAATAAAATGTTGGTTCATAATAAACTCCATTTATATTCATTCCATCAATAATAAATTGTGGTATTATTTTATGATCTTTTAAAGTTGCAAGCGTTGTAGCATAGCCATGTGCTTCGCTGTTAAAGAAATTACCCCATCTTCCAATTGCTTGTGCTATTAAAAGTGATGGTGCAGCAATATCAGTCATTTTAAGAATTCTAACATTGTATTTTTGACAATATAAATACATTGTTAAAAGTCCAGCAAAAAAGCCACCATGTATTGCAAGTCCACCTTCCCAAAACTTTAAAATAGATAAAATATCATGACTATATAAAGACCAATTAAATATAACATAATATATTCTAGCCCCAATTATTCCAAAGAGTACTACCCAAAATGTCATATTAAAAATAAAATTTTTAGGTACTTTATATTTTTTACCTTCAAATTCTGCTAATTCATAAGCTAATATTACACCTATTAAAATAAAGACAGAATACCATCTAATTTCAAAATTTCCTATCTGAAACATAACTGGATTCATTTTTTATCCACCTCAAATAATAGTATACCAAAAAAATTATAAATATACATCAACAAATTAAAAAGTACTAAATGAAGTGAACCCCAAGTAGTTCACAGTAATAAAAAAGGACTTTTTAAAGGAAGTGATTATTCACTTCCTATTTTTTTGACTTTAATCTAGTTGTATTGTAAAATAATATCCAATCTTCTACAAGTTTTTGGTATTCTTGTAAAGATGTGATATTATT
>JAFUTV010000021.1 GCA_017484125.1 Bacilli bacterium | reverse complement strand
GATTTGTACTCATTTTCTCTTACACTTTTTGATACATTAAAATATACCGGTACTGCGATTGCTACTATTAGTCCTAGTATTACTACTACTGCTAGTAATTCTGTTATTGTAAATCCTCTATTTTTCTTCATATATTACACTCCTCTATTCTATTTTTTATTCTATCACTTTTTATTTTTTTATACAATAATACATAACTAATTTAAAAAGAAAAAGACCAAAAGGTCTATTTTCTAGTTAAATATCCAGGACTTGATGTTCCTCCATCAACTCTTGCATATGTTTTATCAACACGTGATGAATTATATTTTGTTCCTGAACCACCAACTAATTTATAATCTTGTTCAAACATCTTAGTACTATCACTAACATTATTAACATTAAAGTTATTTCCAACATAAATTGTTGTAAGATTTGACATTTGTCCAAACATTCCAGTGTAATATATTGATGAAGGGTCGAAATAACCTTTTCCATACATTGTTGTAACGCTAGATGTATTAAAATTACTCAAATCAAGAGTTGTTAACTTGCTATCTTTAGCAAACATAGCACCCATATTAGTAACATTAGAAGTATCAAAACTACTTACATTTAATGATGTTAATTCATACATTGAAGCAAACATACCCTCCATTGTTGTTACTTTTGAGGTATTAAAGTTTGATAAATCTAAACTTGTTATTGCAGTAGCACCATCAAACATATCATGCATATTTGTTACATTTGTTGTATCAAATGAGCTTAAATCTAAATTTGTTAATGACTTATCATTTCTAAACATACCCTCCATTGTTGTTACATTTGATGTATTTAATCCATTAACATTTAATGTAGTTAATTTACCATTATTATCAAACATTTCTTTCATATTAGTTACGCTTGAAGTATTCCATGATCCAATATCAAGTGTTGTTAAACTATTCATTGAAGCAAACATAGCTTCCATTGTCGTTACGTTTGAAGTATTCCATGATCCAATGTTAAGACTTGATAAGCTACGTACTCCATTAAACATGCTACTCATGCTTGTTACGTTTGAAGTGTTAAAATGTTCTCCTAAATCTAGACTTGTTAAACTTTTCATTCCATAGAACATGCTATTCATAGATGTTACTTTTGAAGTATCAAAGTGGTCTCCTAAATCTAGACTTGTTAAACTACTCAATCCAGAAAACATACTTTTCATACTTGTGGCGTTTGAAGTATCAAAGCTTTTACCTAAATTCAAGCTTGTTAAACTACTCATTCCTTGAAATAACCTATCCATATTTGTTATTTTTGAAGTATTAAATTTATCGCCTAAGTCTAAGGTAGTTAAACTTGAACAATATTCAAATATTGGACCATTACCACCAGTCATATCTGTTACATTTGAGGTATCAAATTTATCGCCTAAATCTAGACTTGTTAAACTACTCATTCCATTAAACATACCACTCATGCCTGTTACTTTTGAAGTATCAAATTTATCGCCTAAATCTAGACTTGTTAAACTTTTCATGTATACAAACATAAAACCCATACTTGTTACGTTTGAGGTATCAAATTTATCACCTAAATCTAAACTTGTTAAACTATTCAAACCGTGAAACATACTATACATAGATGTTACTTTTGAAGTATCAAATTTATCGCCTAAATTTAGACTTGTTAATTTACTTTTTAATAAAAAATCCATATCAAACATAGCTGTCATAGATGTTACATTCGAGGTATCAAATTTATCACCCAAATCTAGACTTGTTAACTCAAACATCCTACCAAACATATAATACATCGAAGTTACTTTTGATGAATCAACATCATTTAGATTTAAAGTCTTCATTCCGCTAAAATTATAAAACATCCAATTGCTATCCTTATTTAAATAAACATCTTCTGCTTGTGTGTACCAATAAATTGTATTATTTTTATACCATGCATATATTGGAAGTGGTGAATTACTTGATGATAATAATACTGAATTGTTTTGTAATGCATCACTCTTTTGAAATCCTTGTATTAAAGTATCACCTGTAGAATAAGTAGCTCCATTACCATTAGCCAATTTTTTCATAATTTCGTTAACTTGTTTTCCAGTATTAAAGTATGCTTCATTTACTTTATCTTGCTCAGGACATCTAGTATTTAAATTTGAATCATATGCTTCTTTTCCATTTACATATTTTACGATACTACATGCTTTATATACTGAATATGGTTTGCTTCCTAATTTTGTTACATGACCAACCCCATCTTTTATAAATCCATATATTGTATAGTTATTTCCACTTCCTTCATCTGTTGCTATTTGATAGTTTGTTGTAAATATATCACTTGTATATGATTGCCAATTACAATTTGCTGAACTATCTTCAGTTGTTACACATGCTTCTACTACACCACTTTCACTATCACTGGCATTTAATGATACTACCACTTCTTTTGAATTATATTCACTCTTTGATGATCTTACAGTCATTTCTCCAATTGCTGGACTATCATCTACATTTGTTATTGTTAGTACTGTTGATGTCATTGCTAAATTTCCTGCTTTATCCATTCCCCATAGATAATATATCCCATTATTTAGTCCTTCAACTAATATTGTTCCTGTTATTTCATCACTTACACTAAAACATCTATTTGATATTGTACAACTATTTGTACCTACATTTGGTCTTACATTTGTACTTGTTACATATACTGATTTTGCTCCTGATCCACTTCCATCTGATGCATATACTATTGTTTGTTTATTTTCACTTACCCATGCATCATTTTTCTCTGTTGTTACTGTTGGTGCTTCTTTATCTATTTTTACTTCTATTGTCGTTGCATTTACTTTATCTTCTGTTTGTACTGATATTGCTACTGTATTTTTTAATATTACTTCTGCTCTTACTATTATTATATTTGAACAATCACTTACTACTGGTGATGTACATACCTTTTCTTTATCTACTTCTTTTGTTTCTCCATTTATTGATAGTGACATACTATTCCATTCATATTTTGGATTTACACTTATTAATACATCTGTATTTACCCAATCTATGCTTTGGCCTATTATATTTATTTCACTTCCTACACTATCTCCATATAATTTATATGCTTTTATTCCCATTTCTGATGCTTTTACTTCTGATGTTACTATTTCACAATTGCTTTCATCACTCATACTTGCATTATAATCATAATTTTCTACTGTTATTGTTACTGTATGACATGCTAAGTTATCATTTGAATTTGTTGGATTTGCTAAATATGGTATACTTGTTCCATCACTATCTACATAATCCTCTGCACTCATATATCCACTTGCTACTAATTGTCCTACTGAAAATACTTGTGCTGTTGTTGCATTATTTTCTTCTGCATATCTTGATGCTATACTTTCTATGTATGATTTCTTTGATTTGTACTCATTTTCTCTTACACTTTTTGATACATTAAAATATACTGGAACTGCTATTGCTACTATTAGTCCTAGTATTACTACTACTGCTAGTAATTCTGTTATTGTAAATCCTCTATTTTTCTTCATATATTACACTCCTCTATTCTATTTTTTATTCTATCACTTTTTATTTTTAAATACAATAAAAAAATTAGAAATACTTTCTAATTTTTATGAATTAATAATTGACCTGGAAGTAAATAAATAGTATTAGATTCAACAACATCACCTATATTTGTATTAAATTTATTAGCAACCATATCTAAAGTATCACCATTAGTACTAATATAATAACTATATCCACTTTTAGGAATTAATATCTCTTGATTAGGATAAATATAATCATCATCATTAAGTCCATTTAAAGCAGAAAGTAATGCAGGATTAATATTATACTTTTTACCTATTGAATATAAATTATCTCCACTTTTTATAGTATATATTTCATAGTAATCATTATTCATTTTTATCACCCTAATATAAAATATGATATTTACCTATTTATTGTTAATAGATAAATATCATATTATCATTATTAAAGTTCCATTCAAAATTTTGCATAACTTTTACTTCACCCATAAATACATCATAATAATATAATGTATCATCGACTAAATAATATACATAATTATCATCTTTAGTAATTATCTTATTTATATTTTTATTTGATATTAAAATTTTAATATTACTAGTTTGAAGATATAATTTATTATCTTCTAAAATAAAATTTTGATCATAAGAATAATCAAATAACAAATTATTATTTAATAATTTTGACATTGATATTTTTTCTAGATTATTGTTAGTATAAATAACTCCATCAATTGCTTCATTACCAATAGTTTTTAATTTCTTATTTTTTACATCTAATGAATATTCAACTTTATTTTTTTTATCTACCAAATATATAGTATTATCTATAGTGCCCAAAATATAACTATCAAAAGATATATCAAAATTAATACTCCATGTATCTTTTTTTTGATTATTAATATCTATTATTATTAATTCTTTAAAGTTATATGAACTATCATAATTAGGAATTACTAAATAATTCTTCACTTTAGTAGCTAAAGAAATATCATATTGATCATTATTAAATATATTAATTGTATCATTTCCTTTACTATCTATATAAGTAAATCCATTATAATTCCATATATAATATTTTTTATCTAATAAATTATATGTAGTTATATTATTAGTTGTTTTATTATCTATTGTTTCTTCTTTAAAATAATTACTTAAATCTATATCATCTATTAAGTGATAATCAATATTTTCATTATTTCTTTTACATAAAGGAATAGTATTAAATTTATCTATTTTAGGTATTATACAAATACTTTTATCACTTTCTTTAACATCTATATCTTTAATTAATTTTTTTCCAATATATTTGCTATCAAAATTAAAATCATAAATATTACTATCTTTAGAGATACTTATATTATATCTATTATTCTTTTTATTAAAAGTTTCATGAATATCATATTCTTTTATTTTATATTTTTTATCATAACTTTTAGGTATAACTATATAAACAATTAATATTACTAATAAAATTAATAATATTATTTTTTTTATATTATTAATCATCTTTTCTTCCATATTTTTGTTTTTCCTTCATCATAAATGAAGATATCTCTGTTTCAATTTCTGGTAAAGCTCTTTTATCAATATTTGATACTGTAACAACTTCTTTAACAGTATCAATTATTACTCTACCCCAAATAATTTCCTCGTGAACCTCTAAATCATTAAAAAGATCAGGAGTAATACTATTTAAATGATATCCCCATAATACTCCTTTTTGTCCTATCAATATTCTTTTGTTAGTTAATACTACAACACAACTTGAAAAAATATGAGTAAATGAATCATTTTTTTGTCCTGCAAAAGCATACAAAATCATTTCATCACTATTAATATGCAAATCAACAATTTCACAATGCTTTTTTATACGCCAAGCAATTCCTCCAGGATATTTTTTTAAATATTTACTCAATTCATTATATGTTGCACCCATAATAATTCCTCCTTATGCAAATTTTTTTATAATAAAAATTATACCAATAATAATAGCACTAATTAGTATTATGCCAAATAATACTATCATAACTCTAGAAAATAATTTACTTTCTTCTTTTTTTGGCTCTATTTTAATTTTTACAGCATCAGAACTTTCAACTTTTATCTCTTCACTTTTATTTCTTTGTCTATATTTACTATGAATCATTTGATTTTTATTTAAAGCATTTAAATTAATAGATGTTTGAGTCATAGCAATATCTAATTTATTTTCAAAGTAATTCTTAGAATGAATACTTTCTAAGTTTTTTATTAAATCAATATTATTCTTATAATTATCTTTAATACTATTTGAATACAAACTATCAACATTATTATCAATTATTAAATTTATGCTTTCTAAATATAATCCCAAATTATCTGTTAAACCTTTTGATAATCTTTTAATATAAACATAATATTTATGATATAAAACACTTAATATAGCACTTTTATCAATATATTGATTATTTAATAAATAATAACTTTTACTATCTATATCATTGTTATAATCATATATTGGTGATAATCTTGAAAATCTAATATCATAAGATACTAATATACTATATGTATTAAATGATCTATTTGTATTATTTGATATTAAATCAAAGAATATCATTTTTAAATAATCTTTTCTTAATTTTTCTTGTTCTTCACTATTTAATCTAAAGAGTATTGATATAGTATTAATAGTCATCTCAATAACACTAACAATATCTTTTTCACTATTTAATAATAAATTAGGATCAGTATTAGGTAGTGAAAAATAATCTTTTAACCATGAAGTTAAAGCAATACCTTTATCTTTTATCATTTTAATTAATTTATTAACTAATACATCAAGATTAATTTGTTGTTCTTCTTTTTCTTTTACTCCAATACTAACAACACCTTTTAAATTATCACTTGTTTCAACTTTATATACTTTAGATGAAGAAATATCAAGCAGTTCAGCGATTTCAGAATTAATAACATCTAAATCATCTTTATAAGTATCAACGGAAGATTTAATAAAAGCCTCATAAACATGTTTAATGTATTTTTCTTCACCAGTTATTTCATCTATTTCTTTATTAGTACTTTCAATAGCAATTTCTTTAGAGTTTTTTAATTTATATTTAGTATTATTTATTACACTAAAATATAATTTACTTTTCTTTGTTTCGCCATTAAAAGTATCTACTAAATAATATTCATTGCTTTCAAAAAACTTATCATTCATATACTTCACCTAATCTTTATAAATTAATTATAACATTTATATAAAAAAAAGAATAGTTAAAATAATTAACTATTCACCTTTTTTAATAATATAATTATACTTATTATAAATAATATAATTCCTAGTATTAAATGAATATATATCAAGTAATTAGTAGTGCCATATATATCTAGTATTCCTTTAATAATACTTCCTAATGTTAATGTTACTAATGATAAATCAAGTATTCTTAAGCTATTATAATTAACCTTATTTATTTTATACATAACAAGATATATTATTAAACCAAATAAAGGTATTAAAAATGCTAACAACATATATAATGATAATACATTAAAACTAAATAATTCATAAATTATAGAGAATAAAAGTGTAATTAAAGTAAATATTATATATTTATTAATTTTCTTTTTAATATCCAACATATAAAATATCACTTACCTTTCTTTCAGATATTTTATTTCCAGTAGTTGTAGGATTATTTATAATTTTACCATTAAAATACATTGTTGATGATCCTCCACCATCAAGATTATAAGCATCAATAACACCTATTTTTTTCATAAAACTTGCAAGTTGATAAAGTGATAATCCAACTGAATTTGAAGTTCTACCATCACTAACTACAAAGACATAATGATTATCATCTATTTTTCCCACAGCAGTTCTAGGGTTAGAAGCCATTGATTTACCTACTTCACTTGATGTAGTAACAGATATACTTCCATCTTTTATTAAAGCTGGACCAAATGCTAATATATTGTAAGCTTTCTTGTTAATAAGACTATCTATATCAACATAACTTTCATTAATAAATTCCCAACTACCATCTTCATAAATTACTAAATCTTCTTGATTTGTTTTAGCACTACTTCGATAAAGAACGCCTTGTTTTAAAACATAACCATATTCTTGAGCCCCATAGAAATCACCATTAATGGCTAGTATAGCATTTTTTCCTGAAGCAATAGTTGATGTAGTTGCAGTAACATTTTTACCATATTTATTGTTAGCTAATGCTGTTTGTAAATATGATGAATCACTTAACAATATATCAGCAACATAAATACTAGTATCATATTCTTGATATTCTTTTAACTCTATTTTTATATTATCATCTTGATATGAATAATCACTCTTATTTACATTACCTGTTTCACTATTTTTTACTAAAGTTTTAGTTTCTGAAACATTTTTATATTCTTTAACTATAACAAATGTATCAAGTAATATATAAATACTAAATAATATGATAACTATTAAATATATTCTATAAAATTTTTTAATTATTTTCACTTCCTTTATTAAACAATTTTTTCTTGTTTTATTTCATATTTTCTTTTTCTATTAAATATAATTTTCTTTTGAACAATATAACTTAAAATAAACAATATTATTTCAACTAGTAATTTAGCTATAAATTTATTGATATTCATATAAGTTAATAAAGTTAATAAATAAGTATTTAGTAATAATACAATAATTACAAGTAAATAATAAGATACTAAAGATTTATTTTTAGAATTAAAAACTAATTTTTTATTAATATTATAATTACATATTGAACTAATAAACCTAGCTAAAATATTAGATATTATTAAGTTATTAGATATTATTAAAAACATTGAATAAAAGATAAAATCTATTATAAAAGATATAAAAGAAGACATTGAAAATTTAATTATTTCTTTATAAATTTTATATGAATCTTTTATTGCATTAAAATGAGAATTACTATTATTATTAATATAAATAGTTTCAATTTCTATTTCTTTATACTTAATATTATATTGTTTTAAATATAATAATACATTCATTTCATATTCATATCTATTTCCTTTAGTTTCTATCATATAATTGATAAGTTTATTTGAAAATGCTCTAAGTCCAGTTTGAGTATCATATATATCTAGTCCTGTATTTAAACTAAATACAAGCTTAGTAATTGAATTTCCAAGTCTACTCTTAAGAGGTGTTTTTTTACTTCTTATTCTTTTACCTAGAACTAAAGTATCTAAATTATTTTTAGCATAATTAACTAGTTTATTAGCATCACTTACTTTATGTTGTCCATCACTATCTAAAGTAACAATAATATAATTATTAAAATTATCATTAATGTATTTTAATCCTTTTTTTAAAGCATATCCTTTACCCATATTTTTTTTATAAGTTATTACATGTGATATTTCTTTTATTTCATTAAAAATAGGATTAAATGATGGATTAGAACCATCATTTACAACCACAATTTTATAGTTATTATCTTTTAATTCTTTTACTAATTTTATTAAATTTTCATCAGGGCAATAACTTGGTATAAGTGCAATTTTATTCAATTATCTTCTGCCTCCCATACCACCTTGATTCATTCCTCCTTGCATATTGCCACCCATTGTACTTCCACCATTAGATGTTACTGTTGAAGTAAGTGAATATGTTCCTATACTACTTCCATTAATTTTTAATGTATATTCTTTATTTAACTCTAAATCAGATGAAGATATAACAATATTTTGATAACTTTTTGTTGGAGTATATGAAATACCACCAAATTCAATTGTTCCATTATTTGATGATGATAAATTTATTTGAATGGTATTTTGAGTTGATGAAGAAGATACATTTTCAGCCATACCAGATGATCCAACAGCAATTAATGTTCCACCACTTATATCAAATGTACCATTATAATCTAATGCTCCATTTCCATTATTTGTTGGTCCATCAACACTTACATAACCACCACTCATGTAAATTGAGCCATTTGAATCTAGTCCATCACCAGAAGAATTAACATTAAGTGTTCCACCTGTTATTTTCAAATATCCACCATTATCAGAAAATTCATCTTTTCTTCCCATCATATTATTTGAATTGTTAGAATTAGATCCACCTGAAACATTAATACCATCATCAGATGAAACAACTTTAATATTACCACCACTTATAATAATATAATTAGCTTCAATTCCTTCATACGATTTATTTATGTTTATATTACCACCATTAATATTTATTGTATTATCTGCATGTATTCCATCATCATTAGATGATAATGTAAATACTCCATTGTTAATAGTTATTGCTAAGTTAGAATGAATAGCATCATCATTTGATACTATTTTTAATGTTGCATTTTCAATTAAAATATTTGAAGCAGCTTTAATTCCTTTAGTAGAATCACTGCTAGAAGAATTATCTTTACCGCTTGTTATTTCAAATTCACCATTTTTTATAGTTAACGTTGAAATTGAATCTATACCATCCATATAAGAATTAATTGTAAATTTTCCATTTTCAATATAAATAGATCCTTTTTCCTCATTAGTAGTCTTAATTGCATCACCATTTGAAGTTATATTAAAAACTCCATCTTTAATAGTTAAAGAATCTTTTCCCCTAATACCATCATCAGTTGTAGTAAGATTATATGTTCCAGATATAAACATTAAATCATCTTTAGATACAATACCATCAATATTTGATTTTATATTTAGTGTTCCATCACCTAATAATATTAAATCATCACTTGAATATATTGCCCCATCTTCTTCATCACTAACAGTTGCATTAATTGTGTTATTTCCAACAAGTTCAATATAAGTTACATCACAGTTGATAATATTTATTGCTGGACCACTACTATTACTAATAGATACATTGTTTAAAACTAATTTTACATTACCATTAGTATTAATAGTAATTGAGCCATTTTCTAAAGTACCACTTATATAATATACTCCTTCTTTTGATATTGTTATGCTATTTGATAAATTAATTGTTTCGCTATAATAGTTGGTAAAATCTATATCATCTAAAATAGTAGAATCGTTAGTTTCTTCAATAGTTAGTATTGCACTACTTGAAGTATTATCTTCACTACTTGATGAAGTTTTTTTATCATTTATCATAAAATAAAATGCTATACCAACTAATAAAATTATTAAAATACCAATAATAATTAATACATTTTTTACATTCTTATTCATAATTACAATTCTTGATCAGCTAATGGATGAGAAAGAGATATTTTTAAATTACCATTTCTTATTCTTAGCTTATCAATAAACTCCTTTTCATTTATATTTTTCTTTAAATTAACATCATATGTTAATTCAAATATACTTCCCATGTTAACAGTTTTTGCTTGAATTAATTCATAACTATTTAAATATTTATTAAAAATATCATTAAATACTTCACTATAATCTAAATCTTCTGGGATTAAAACTTTTAATTTTTTAGTATTTCCTTCATCACCAAATTTTATTAGATTTATTAACACCATAACTAAGGAAATAATAACTGTAAATATTGTAGCAAATAAAATATATCCAACACCTACAGCAAGTCCAATAGCCATTGCAAAAAATACTGATAATATTTCTTTAGAATTGCCTGGAATACTTCTAAATCTAATTAGAGAAAATGCTCCAAGTACGGCAACAGACGTTCCCAAATTACCATTTACTAAAAGTATTACTGTTGTAACAAGAGATGGTAATATTAAAAGTGTTGTAACAAAATTTTTATTAGATTTTGTCGTTTTCTTATGAATAAATGCTACAATAAATCCTAATGCTAATGCTACTAACAAACATATAGCAAACGACTTTATTGTTAAATTACTTTCTAAAATACTACTAAACATATAACAAATCCTCCTTTATATTTTCTTTATATATATTTGCATATTTTGAAAATGAGGTTGGATATATTTTCAAATCAGATAATATATGAGTAAACCATAAAGGTAATCCACCATTATTTTTTAATTCCATAATATATTTTTTGCTTTTAAAGTATAGTTTTCCAAAATCACCATTTTCAAGATTTAAGTTTTTTTGTCTACTTCTAATATTTTCATCAAAAGTAATTCTAAAATCTTTATTATTTTTATCATAATAAGATGTTCTATCATATGCTATAAAATATTTTGGAGCTAAATGCATTTTTTTTACAACATAATCAATTTCATTCATAATTTGATTATTACTAGTGCTTACCTTTTTTCCATTTAAATAATTATAAAATTCATCTAATGTTAAAGTAACTCTTCTTTTATAAACTACACCATCTAATTTACTTTTTATTTCTAAAAAAACTATATCATTTAAATTTGGAATATTATAACTTCTAAGTCTAACCTTTTCTTTAAAAATATCTTTTTCAATAGATGAAACTATTAAGTCGTAATTATCAGTATCAAAATAGACATTACATATAGTACTTTGAAAATACTTATCTTTTACTATATGATCTTTTAATCTATTCATCAATTTATTATATTCATTTTCTGATAATAGATATTTTTGCTCTATTCTTTTAAAAATCTCAATATTATTCATGAGTTTTCTCCCTCCTCATGTAAATAATATATTCAAAAAATGTGAAGAGTTTGTGAAATAAATAAGTAAGTTAAATGAAAAAAATTTAGAATATTATAATTCTAAATTTTCTTCTAAAATCAAGTCTTTAAACACTTCTTTAAATCTTTCGACTTCTTTTTTCTTTGCATCATCATATATATTTCTAGCATTTTTTACTGCTTCATATATATGTTTTATTTTCACTTCTTTTGAATTATCAAATAGTGCATAGGTAAAAGCATTTGAAAGTACTGTTAATGAAATATCTGGATATCTTGAAGAGATTTCATATATTCTCTTGTATTCATCTGTCATTTCAACAATAAAGCGCATTATTTTTTCGTTTATAAATGGAGTATATCCCATCTTAACGTTCATTTCTTGTTCAAGTTTTGGATAAGTTCCCATCATTATTTTAACAGTTGTATCTTGATCTGGTTCTAATACATCAACTTTTTGAAAACGACGAAGAAATGCTCTATCTCTTAAAATATATTGTTCATATTCTTCAGTTGTAGTTGCACCAATCATTTTTATTTCACCACGGTCTAGTCCTGCTTTAAACATGTTAGCAAAATCCATATTTGTTGTTCCATCACTTTTAGCAAGTAAATGAACTTCATCAATAAATACAATAGTCTTTTCTCTTTTTGCAAGTTCTTTTACCAATAAATCAACCCTATTTTCACTTTGATCATCTACATTTAAGTTACCAAAAAGTGATGTTACATTTAACTTATATAATGAATATCCAAATAAAGCATTAGGTACCATATTATTTTTTATTCGATAAGCTAGTCCTTCAACAATAGCAGTTTTACCTATTCCTGCCTTACCAACAAGTAATCCACTCTTTTCAGGAGTAAGTAAAATTAAGATTAATTGTTTTATTTCTTCTTCTCTAGCAATTGCTGGATCAGTTATATAGTCTCTTGCAATTAAATCTTCACCATATCTTTCTAAAATACTATAGTTACTTTCCATTTTTAATCACCACAAATAAATTATATCATTAAATTAAAAAATACTCCACTAGAAGTGGAATATTTTTATTCTTTACTTTCTTTTTTTTCAGCATTAAAACCATAATGCTCTCTAACTTTATTTTCTATTTCATTATATAAGTCTGGATTTGACTTTAAATATTCTTTGGCATTTTCTCTACCTTGACCAATTTTTTCACCATTATAAGCATACCATGCACCAGATTTTTCTAAAATATCAATGTCTGCGGCAATATCAATTAATTCTCCTTCTCTTGATATTCCCTCACCATACATAATATCTACAGTAGCACTCTTAAATGGTGGTGCAACTTTATTTTTAACTACTTTAATATTTGTTTTATTTCCAATTATTTTATCGCCTTGTTTAATTGCTTCGCCTCTTCTAATATCAAGTCTTACAGATGCATAAAATTTTAATGCTCTACCACCAGTAGTTGTTTCAGGATTACCAAATAATACTCCAACTTTTTCTCTTAATTGATTAATAAATATTGCAGTTGTTTTTGTTTTATTAATAGTTCCAGATAATTTTCTTAAAGCTTGAGACATTAGTCTAGCTTGAAGTCCAACATGACTATCTCCCATTTCACCTTCAATTTCAGCTTTTGGAACTAATGCAGCAACAGAATCTATAACAACAATTGAAACTGCCTCACTACGAACAAGAGCTTCACAAATTTCTAATGCTTGTTCACCAGTATCTGGTTGAGAAAGTAATAATTCATCAATTTTTACTCCTAAGTTTTTTGCATAAACAGGATCAAGAGCATGTTCAGCATCAATAAATGCAGCTCTTCCACCATGTTTTTGAACTTCAGCAATAGCTGATAAAGCAAAAGTAGTTTTACCAGATGATTCAGGTCCATATATTTCTATAATTCTACCCTTTGGATAACCTCCAACCCCTAAAGCAATATCAAGTGACATTGAGCCACTGGAAATAGTCTCAATATTTAAATGGGAATCACTTCCTAAACGCATAATAGCACCTTTACCAAATTGTTTTTCAATGTCTGCCATTACTTGTTCTAATGCCTTATCTTTATCCTTTTCTACTTCCTTTATTTTCATAAATATCCTCCTGTTTTCCTTCTATAAATAATTTTATAATATCATATATTTTTTGTCAACGAATCATTTTTTATTACCTTTAATTTCCATTAAACATCCTTTATTATTTATCCCTCTCAATTATATATATTATAGCTAAATACTTATTTTCCTTTTTTATATACAATCTTTTCAACATAAATCATATATTATATAATAATTATTCTTTATTTTTTATTCCATATACTGTAAAGCCATCACCAGCATTAAGTGTTATAGTAATATCTTGTCCACTTTTATCAGGATATATTAAATATGTTTTAACAGCAGCAGATTCACGTGATTTCCATTGAGCTCCAACATAGCCATAATCAATATATGTTGCATTGGTAATCGTTTTTATTGTTAAAGCATTTAATGATGAAGCATAATCAGCAGAACCACTACGCCAAGTTATATTAATAAGAAAATAATAATTATATTCAGACACATTAGATATAGTATATGTGTAAGTAGCTCCTGATACATGATTCGTATATATCTCTTCAGTTACTAAATTATCAAGATTTATTTTTTTAACTCTATTATGTAAGTCATCAATTGCATCATTAACGTTTTCAACTTCCCAATCTTCATCTTTTGATGTATATCCTATATCATTTGCAAATATAGTGTAAGCAGAAACTATTCCAATACTTCCAAATAATATTGCTCCTAATAAAAAACTAAAAATATTACTCTTTATAAATATCTTTTTCATAGATTTTACAACCTTATCTTAATTTATAAAAATTATACACTTTGATTAAAAATATATCAACACTTTTATTTTATATTCATAACCAATATAAGAAAATTCATTACATAGTTCTAATAAAAAAATATCAATATTTTCTAGTAGATATATTATCATTCATAATATTTACCTCCTATAATATATATAAGATAAATACATAATTTCATTTTTTTATTTAAATTATTTAAAAAATTCTACTAAAAAGTAGAATTTCTATTTAACAATAGCGTTAGTATATGCCCTTGCCAACCGCTCATCTGTATATATTTTATCAATAAATTCACCAACAGGTGAAATAGGCTTAACACCCAATCTTCTAATTGCTTGTCTAACTGCTGCACTAAAAGAAATAATTATATCAATAGATATTAATACCAATAATACATAATAAATAATCATTCCTAAATTATATGGTATTTTCTCTATCAAATTAGATAAAATAGGATAAAAAATATAAACCATCATCAAAGATAATATTCCCCAAAAGAGCATAAAAGGTACTGTTGTTCTTCCATTTAAATTTAAAAGATATCCTGTATAATCCCAAGAAACAGTTCCTGTAAACTTTTCTTGTACTAAACTTAAAATGTATTCAAATCCACCACCAATTAAAGAACCATACAAATAATTCTTATACCATGCTCTTTCTTTTCTCGCTAATAAAAATACTAAAGCAACAGCCCCTATTCCATATACTGGTGATAATTCACCATATATTAAGCCTCTTCTAGTAACCCACTGAAAGGTTCCAGTATTAGTATATTGAACAAACATTTCCAAAGCTTCTTCATAAACACAACCAAATATGCATCCAAAAACAAATATAAAGAATAGTTTTTCCTTACATATTCCTTTAGCAAATGTTTTCTTATTTGAAAATAGATAATCCTTTAACTTCTTCATATACTACCCTCGTATTTATTATATCTTATTTCAAGCATAAAAAAAAGTACCTATTTGGCACTTTTAGTTGTTGTTTTTTTTGCTGTAGTTGTTTTAGCAGTAGTCTTTTTAGTTGTAGATTTAGTAGCAGTCTTTTTTGCAGTAGTTGTTTTCTTTGGAGTTTCTTTTTCACTAACTTTTTCTTCTACTTTAACTTCAGCTTTAACTTCAGCTTTAACTTCTGATTTAACTTCTTTTTTTACTTCAGCTTTTATTTTACCATCGTTAGCATCTTTTGCTATTTTTACGATATTTTTAAATGCTTCTGCATCAGATACAGCAAGTTCAGCAAGCATTTTTCTATTAATTTCTATTCCAGCTTTTGAAAGTCCTGCAATAAACTTAGAATAAGAAATATCATTTTCTCTACAAGCAGCATTTATTCTTGTAATCCATAATTTTCTAAAGTTTCTCTTATTTTGTTTTCTATCTCTAAATGCATATCTAAGTGAATGCATAACTTGTTCTTGAGCTGTTTTATAAAGTCTATGTTTAGAACCAAAATAACCCTTAGCTTGTTTTAATACTTTTCTTCTTCTGTCTTTAGAAACAGTTCCACCTTTAACTCTTGTCATGTTTTACACCTCTACTTTATAACGGCTTTTAATCCGTGAGCCATTCCTTTGCTTAATGTTCCTTTTAATCTTCTTTGTCTTCCTTGTTTTGAAGAATCTTTTGCAGTTTTGTGGTTACCATTACCTTTCTTATAAGTAAGTGTACCATTTTTCTTTACTTTAAAAACTTTTGAACTTGCTTTATGTGTTTTTTGTTTAGCACCTTTTGCCATAATATAACTTCCTTTCTTACTTCTTTTTTGGAGCAAGTAATAGTGACATTACTCTACCATTCATTGATGGCTTTTCTTCAATATCTGCCACTTCACTTAATTCATTAGCAAACTTTAACAATACTTCTCTTCCTTGATCAGTATATGCCATTTGTCTTCCTTTAAATCTGATAGTTGCTTTAATTTTATGACCTTTAATTAGATAATCATATGCATTTTTCTTTCTAGTATTAAAATCTCCAATATCGATATCAACAGATAAACGATATTCCTTTATTTCTTTATTAGACTCTCTTTGTTTCTTTTGTTGTTCTTTCATCTTTTTTTGCTTTTCATAACGGTACTTATTATAGTCCATTATTTTAGCAACAGGAATAGTTCCTGAATCACTCATTAATACTAAATCTAATCCTGCATAATTAGCTAGTGTTAGGGCATCATTTAATTTTTTAACACCCATTTGTTCTCCGTTTGGTCCAATAACCATTAACTCGGGAACATTAATTTGGTCATTAATTAAAGAATTATCATTCTTATTGTTTGCTATAGCAATACACCTCCAATTAATTTAAAAAGGTAGATACTAATTGTATCCACCTAATAAGCCTAATATTATTATAAAATATATAATTATCTTGGCATTTAACCTATTACCCTATTTGGCAATCAGGTGAATTTGTGGATACAAATTTCTTTCCCTTTTCAATAACAATTAAGATTATAATAATTTTTTATGTTTTTGTCAAGTATTTATTGCATTTCACTAATTAATTCACTTAAATAAATAATACTTAATCCTTTTGTCTTAATATATTTTATTATATACGATATATCATCTATTGATACACTATCTTTTACTAAAATAATATCACCTGATGATATCTTATTTTTTATAGATAATAAATTGTTTGATGAAAAAACATATGTTGGTTCAATTAAATATTTTTTATTTCTTTGACAAAATTCTTTGTTACTTCTTCCTATTATACAAATATTTTTATTTATTTTACTCTTATTAAGTATTTTTTCTACATCATGATAATTATTAAAATCATTATTAATTTGTTCAAATTTTAAATTAGAATTAACACTTTGTTTAGTAACTAAAATGTCTGCTTTAATATTTTCTGAAATCAAATAAGTAACAATATTAGATTCATCATTTTCTAATATTATACTAATTGCTTTTTTGGAAGAATTACCCTTATTTATAATTTTATCTTTATTATCTTCTAAAGAAACATCAGGTTTAATATAATCAGTTACAAGAAATAATGAATTAAATGCACCACCACTTTTCATTCTCATTAATGATTTAATTTCATTAATTCTTTTTCCATATAATCCAGGAATTATATGTGAATCATCAATGCTAGCATTAACTGCATCACTATTATATGTATCTTTACAATCTAATATACTTTTCATAATTGGATCTTCACTTCGATTAAGTATTGCTTGTCTTTCAGTTAAATAAAAACTAAATAATACTATGCTAAATAATACTATATACTTTAAACATTTTTTCATAAACATATTCTCCTAATAAATCTTATGAAAAAAAATATAAATTATAAAACAAAAATGCATTAATAATGCATTTTTACCATCTATCACAATATAAATTGTAATTATTACATATCATTTCATCAAGAAGAAATGGTGTATTAGCACTTCCACATCCACCTTCAACTTCTAAAACATAGGCATCATTAAAGTTTGAATTTAAATCACTAATAAAGGACATTATTTTTTTATTAAATTGATTAGCAAATTTCATAAATTTATTGTTTGTTCTTCCATAATATGTTGCATAATTCGGGGTTTTACTAAAATCAATTTTTAGTTCTTCAACTGGGATATATTTTCTATCATCATATGATGGAATATATATTGAAATACTACTTGCAGAATAAGAAAATACATGATTTTCAAAATTATAATCATAATTATTAAAACCATTTGGCATTTTTAGTTTAGAAATATTATTTAAAACACTTTTCTCTTTTGAACTATTATATTTCAATTTATCAAATAATTTATAATAATTTGACCATTCATTTTTATATTCATCACTTGCCTCATCAAGAGAATTTATAATAGGACTTACCCAGTTAACTTTTGGAATGCTCTTAGATTGATTAATGGTTGCAACATCTTTAAATACTTCTTTAGCATTAATTGCAAATCTATATCCATATTCTTTACTAGCGCAGTAAGGACTATAAGTACCAGAATGATAAACTAAAATATTATCATTTAAATTAATTTTATCAACAGTAGAATTAAAATTTTCTTCCCACATTGCATATAAAGTAATAGTTCCTTTACTAGCTAGATTTTTTACTTTTTCTTTATTTGTATATGTTGTTCCAGTTCCATCTTTTTTGGTATTCCATGAAGCAAATATATAATCTGTTTTCTTAAAACCATTACCTTTTAATGTACAATTCTTATCATATATACACGTTTTCGTCTGTGTAGATCCAGATGTTTGATTATTACCATCAAATTTAATGTAGTAATTATTTGCTGTCCACTTTGCATATAAAATAATATTTTTAGTTGTTCCTTTTTTTATTTGAGTTATTTTATTTTTATATTTTTTATCACTATACCATCCATTAAAAGTATAACCAACTTTAGTAGGATTTTTTAATTTTATTGTAGATGTTGTTATTGCAAACTTACTAGGATTATTTTTATTATTTTTTCCACCATCTAATTTATAAGTAATTTTATACGAAACTTTTTTCCACTGGGCATAAAGTGTAATAGTACCCTTTTTTATTAAATTTTTAACACTGGCTTTATTCTTGTAAGACTTACCTGTTCCATCTTTTTTAGTATTCCATGAAACAAAAGTATATCCCGCTTTTTTAAACTTGTTTTTTGTTAAATTACATTTTTTATTAACTATACATATAACACTTTTAGTAGTACCAGTTCCTTTATTAGCGTTAAATTTAACTCTATATTTTGTTGATGCAAATACACTTGGAATAAACACAATACTTAAAAATAATACTAAAACTAATTTACTTAATTTTTTCATATAAACTCTCCTTTTTTAATATTATTTAGTTTTAATCGACTTTATTTTGGACCATGCTGAATATATCTTTTTACCATTAACTACTTTATATGTTCTAATTCTTACATAATACTTTTTATTTGATTTTAATTTAGATATTGTTTTTGTATTTGTTTGATTATTTTTTATCAACACTTTAGTAGATGTTTTAAATTTCTTATCTAATGAATATTCTAATTGATATCCTGTTGTTTCAATAGTATACCTTTTCCATTTAATAATAAATCCTTTTGAAATAGTTGTTAATTTAGATATTGATGTTGTTTTAGGAATAACATAAAACTTTTTAGTAACACTTCCTTTATAATTTCCCATACCTTTTATTATAACTGAAGCTTGCCCTATATTTTTATTATTTTTATACTTAATTGTATAATCTTTATTTAATTTTAATGTTTTATCACCATCTTTTATAACAACCTTACCATTTACAGCTTTACCAGCATTATATGTTTTATCAGAAACAGTGATATTTGATTTAGATATTTTTTTAGCAGTTATTTTAAATGTTTTCTTAATTGTACCATTAAATATTCCATTTCCTTTAATAATTATTGTAGATGTTCCAACATTCTTATTATTTTTATATGTTATCGTATAATCTGTTCCTTCAATAAGTTTCTTACCTAAGTATGTTACTTTAACTTTTTGCTTAATTTCTTTACCAGTATAATCCATTTCTTCTTTAAATCCTGAAATACTATCTGAAGTTAAAGTTAGATTTCCCTTCTTAGAATCTTTTGCTATTAAGAAATCTATTGGCTCCTCTCCATCTTTAAATGTTATGAGATATGTATATTCTCCATAAATATTTTTATCTAAATTTAATCCCTGTAAATCAATAGTTTCATTTATTTTTTTATTAACATTAATAGTAAAATTTTTACCAAGAACAGCTTTAATTTTTTTCTTAGCTGCAGAAATAAAGGCTTCAGGCGTATTTTTAGTATTTTGTGGAATATATATAGTGCAATCATCAATTACATACATGTTTTTTTCTGGATAACCAGCACTTTTAAAAAGAAGAACTGTATCATAATATATACCTTTATATTTAATATGTAAAAGTCCGCTAGACATTGGCTTAAATGGTTCAATAGTCCCAAGCTTGCCATTATAAATATATTCTAAATCTGGATCTGCTAATGTCTTAATATATTGAGATAACGATAAAGTTCCATGATAATATTGTACTACATTAACATCATCAAGTGTAATGCTTTTTAATTTTTCTATTTTTTTAATGGCTTTATTAACTTTATCAACTATTTTAGCATCTGACTTAGCATATTTTACTTTAACCTTATAGTTTTTATATTCTTGCGTTCCTTTATTCAATATACTTAATTCACATTGACTATAATCTTTATTACAGTTTTCTAAAAGATATTCACCATTATTTTCATACTCCATATCTTCATAAAATTGCCAAAATTCATCTTCTGTAGTTGGTTTTATAGCATTAACATTAAACACTCCATCTTTTACTAAATCATCATAAGTTACCGCTTTTACTGGATTAATTATTGTCATACATAGTGTTGCTAAACCTAAAGCTAACGCTAATTTAACTTTTTTATTTTCCATATAAACTTCCTCTTTTCTAAGTATATTATATCTCTAATAAAGTCTAAGTCAATTATTAATATCTAAACTATCCATGATATTTTTAAATAATATATTATTATCAAAGTTATTTAAATAGTTTTCTGAATCTTCTTTAGCTTTCATAAGTATTTTATAATCTCTTCTTAAGTCTCCTAATTTAAATGCCATATCACCACTTTGTTTAATGCCAAATAAGTCTCCTTCACCACGCATTTCAAAATCTTTTTCACTTATATAAAAGCCATCATTAGATTCTTCTAGCACTTTTAATCTTTCTATGTCTTGATTGCATATCAAATAACAATAAGATGTTAATTCATTTCGTCCAACTCTTCCTCTAAGTTGATGAAGAGTGGCAAGTCCAAAACGTTCGGCATTATAAATAACCATAACTGTAGCATTTTTTACATCTATTCCTACTTCAATAACAGTTGTGCTAATTAATATTTGAATCTTTTTATTTTTATAATCTTCCATTACTCTGTTTTTATCTAACTTTTTCATTTTGCCATGCAAAATTTCAATATTTACTTTAGATGCAAAAGCTTTATCAAATTTATCTTTTAATTTTTTTATATCATTTAAATTAGATTCTTCCTCATCTTCAATTAGTGGTGCAACAATATATATTTGATGTCCATTTTTTAACTCATTCCAAATGTTTTGTAAAACTTCTTTTATTTCATTTTCTTTTTTTACAATAGTTTTTATTTCTTTTCTTCCACTTGGTTTAGTTTTAATTAATGATAAATCCATATCTCCATAAAGAGCAAGAGCATAAGTTCTTGGAATTGGTGTTGCAGACATATATAATACATCTGTCATTAATCCTTTATTTTGCATTGTTTTTCTTTGATTAACTCCAAATCGATGTTGTTCATCAGTTATTACTAGTCCCAAATTATTAAATTCGACATTATCTGATAAAATAGCATGAGTTCCTATTAAAATATCTATTTGATTATTTTTTAATAAAGAAATTATTTCCTTTTTCTCACTTTGTTTTTGACTACCAACAAGTAAGGCTATTTTAAGATTTGGTAAAAGTTTAGTTATACTTTCATAATGTTGAGTGGCTAGTACTTCAGTTGGTGCCATTAAAGATCCTTGATATCCACCTAAATAGTTAATATATAGTGCTATTATACTTACTATCGTTTTACCAGAACCTACATCACCAAGTAGTAGTCTGTTCATTCTTTTTGGTGTGGTTAAATCATAATATATCTCTTTAATTGCCTTTTCTTGATCTTTTGTAAGTACAAATGGTAATGTCTTAATAAAATCTTCCACATCACTATAATTAACTTTTCTTTCTAATCCATAATCATTTTGAGTTCTTTTATATTTTAAATAATTCATCTTAAACATAAATATAAAGAATTCTTCATATATTAATCTTAATTTAGCTTGTTTTATTATATTAGCATCTTTTGGCATATGAAGGCTTTTAATTGCTTCTAATTTACTAATAAAATTATATTCTTTTATATATTCATAGGGAATATAATCTTCAATATCTACTCTATTATCTAATGCATTTATAATTATTTTATTTATTTGTTTGCTATTAATACCAGCAACACTATGATAAACAGGCTCTATTTCTAGACAGTTTATTTCTTTTAATTTTATATCACTTGCTACAAAAGTATTAGTTTTATTATTATATTTACCTATTAATGAAATATTATTACCTACTTTAAGATGTTGTTTAATAAATGCTCTATTATATATAATTACTTTAATAATTTTGTTTTCGGTTATAAGCCTAAATGATAAACTATTAAAATTCTTTCTAATATAAGCTACTTTTGGTAAACATTCTATAGTTCCAACAATTAAACCTGGATTATCTATTGTATTATCTAAAATAGTCTTAGATAATATATTATATCTAAAAGGAAAATATGTAATTAAATCATATATATAATATATATTTAATTTAGATAATAAGTTAATTGTTTTAGGTCCAATGCCTTTTATTTCTTCTAAATTCATTTTTTTACCTCAATTTAACACTTTCTTTACAATTATAGCAAAAAAATGTTGACTTTTGAAGCCTTTTCCATTAGTATAATACTTACCAATTAGCTTATTGGTTAATTGGTGCTAGTATCACACTAGCCAACCCCTTTTTATTCTTTTTTTTGAGGTAGTTCCATTGGGGGTCTACCTCTTTTTGTGTGCTTATGTTATAATATATTAGGTGAATAAATATGAAAAAAGATAAAACTTGGTTAATTAGTGCAATTGCCTTTACTACGTATGATATATATGTATTAGTAAGAACAATTTATTATTTAATAAATAAAGATACTTATGGTAATGTTTATTTTGAATTTATGTTTTATCCTCATTTTATATTTATGATAATAGGAACAACATTAAATTATATATTATATTTTAAAAATAATAAATATATTAAATATATAATGATACTATCGTATATAATAGCAATAATATTCTTATTTATAAATAAATAAAAGGTAGGAAGGGTCTCTTCCTACCGATTTGCTAAGAATAAACTTAGCAATCCAATTATATAGCCATAATCATATGGCCATTTTTATTATATCAAATATTTTTAAATAAATACATAAAAAAATAAGGAAGATTTATTTCTTCCTTATTTAAAGTGTGAGTTTGAGTTTATATGTTTTATTATTTTATAGGGTTTTATATATAATCAAATAAATTGTTGTTTTTTTATTTTTAATTATACAGGTTTTGTTTTCTTATACACATCACTTTTCCTTTCATGATTTAAGTATAGACTACAAATGTGATTATTTTGTGAAGTATATGTGAAAGTTTAATCTTTTATTTTAGGAATATCAAAATAGAATGTTGAACCTTTATCTTTAATACTATTAACACCATAATTAAAATTATGATTAACTAATATATTTTTAACAATTGAAAGTCCAAGACCTGTACCAACAACGTTTCTTTTATGATTTTTTTCTTTTTTATAGTATTTATCCCAAATATGATTTATATCCTTTTTATCAATTCCTTTACCTGTATCTTTTATCTCTACATGATAATACTTTTTATTATCAGTAATTGTTATATATACCTTTTTATCACTACCAGTATAATTAATAGCATTGTTAATTAAATTATATAATACTTGTGATAATCTTTTTTTATCAGCATTAATTAATACCTTTTTAGGAGTTTTAACAATAAACTTATAGTTTTCTGTTTCTTTAATAATATCATATCTTTTTAATATTTCATTTAATTCAGTTATTAAATCAAATTCTTCTTTTTCTATGTTTGCACTATTAGCTTGTAATTTAGATAATTCTAATATATCATTTACTAAAATATTTAGTCTATTAGATTCATCAATTATTACATTTAAATTTGCATTTCTTTTTTCTTCATCTTTATATGATATATCTCTTACCATTTCAGCATAAGCTTTAATCATTGTAAGAGGTGTTTTAAGATCATGAGAAACATTAGCCATCAAATCTCTTCGATATTCATCAGTTTTAGATATTTCATCTTCTAAATAGTTTAATGTATCAGAAAGTTCATCTATTTCTAAAATATCAGTTTTATCAAATTTAACATCATAATTACCTTCTGCTAATTTTTTAGCCTTATCTGTAATATTAACAATTGGCTTAGATATTTTTCTTGATAAGAAAAATGATATAGTAATAGCTAAAACTAAAACTATTATAACTATATATATCAATTGCCCTTTTAAAACAGATGTTGTTGAGTTCATATCTTCAAGCATCGTATATAAATATACTCTACCTCTTCCTACTTTAACACCATATAATAAACTTTGAGATTTATTCATAGGATTAATTAATTTAATAGGTTTTAAATCTTCATTTGAACTTTCTATTTCTAAAATATATTTATTTAATGCCCCATTTTTTCCTAACATACAGCCATTAATTCTATTATTATAATAATAAGTCATATTATTTTTATCAACATACGCAATACAAGTATTAGGATCAAATGTTAAACCTTCAATTTTTTCAATAATATCATCTTCATCAGTATCATATATTTCATTAGCTAATTTTATTAAATTATCCTCTTGATATTTTTCATAAAAAACGTTTAAAAATACTATTTGTGTTATCCAAAGAAGAACAAGTATACCAAAAGAAAATAATATAAGATATGATAATGTTTTAAAATTAATACTATTTAGTTTCTTCTTTGTATTCAAATTTATACCCCATTCCTCTTACTGTGGTAATTAAATTACCATATTCTAATAAATTCTTTCTTAATGTTTTTATATGAGTATCAATTGTTCTATCATCTCCATAAAAATCATATCCCCATATTGCAGAAAGTAATTGTTCTCTAGATAAAGCAATATTTTTATTTTTAATAAAATATTTAAGTAAATCATATTCTTTTGGTGTTAAATTAATTTCTTTTTCATTAACTAAAACTACATGTGCTTTATCATCAACTGTTAAACCACCAAATTTATATTTTTCTTCTTCATTATTAACTCTTTTTAAAATAGCTTTAATACGAGCTACCAATTCTTTTGGTGAAAATGGTTTTGTTACATAATCATCAATTCCTAAATCAAATCCTAGTAATTTATCATATTCTTCACCACGTGCAGAAAGCATAATACAAGGCACATTTTTATCTTCCTTTATTTCTTTTATAGCACTAAATCCATCTTTATTAGGCATCATTATATCCATTATAATCAAATCATAATTATTTGTTTTAGCTTTGTTAATAGCAATATTTCCATCTTCTGCTTCATCTACTTTATAACCTTCTATAGTTAAATATTCTTTAATTACATTTCTAATTAGTTCTTCATCATCTACTACTAATATTTTCATAAACAAATTCCTTTCTTTTAATACAACAATATTATAACATTTATGTGAAAATTATATGAAAAAATCCTAAATAATTAGGATTTTATAATTCAACATTATGATAAACTGTTTTAACATCTTCAACTTCATCAAGTAAGCGTATTAATCTTTCAAAGTATTCTTTATCTTCACCATCTAAAGTTACTTTTTCTTTAGGATACATACCTATTTCATCTTGAAGATATTCAACATTAGGTATAATTTTTTCAATTACTTGTTTCATTTTGTATTGGTCAGTTGGAACAACTGATATAGTAATATTACCATTTTCTACTTCTTCATCGATTACTTCAATACCTTCATCAAGTAATGCCATAAGAACACTTTCTTCATCATCACATTTAAAAGTAACAATTGCTAAATTATCATAATTATATGAAACAGAATTAATACCACCCATTTTACATTTTGCTTTATTAACGGCTGTTCTAACATCACTTACTGATCTATTAACATTATCTGTTAAACATTCAACAATTGCAGTTGAGCCATTAGGGCCAATAACTTCATATCTTGTTTCTTCAAAATCTTCGCTAGCACCTGAATTAACTTTATCTAATGCTCTTTTAATAATATCTGCAGGTACTTGATCTTTTTTTGCTTTTTCTATAACTTGTTTTAAAGCAAAATTTGCATCAGGATTAGCTCCACCCTTTTTTGCTTTATCATAAATATCTCTTGAATACATTGAATATAACTTACCTTTAGCTGCACCAGTTTTAGCTTTATCGGCAGCAATAGATGGAAATCTTCCCATTTATATCACCTCTTAACTCTAACTATTATATAATATATTAATAAAAAAAGAAAGTAGATACTTTCTATTTGTTTACAGCACTTAAACTAACTGTTGCTCTAAATGAGCCATTTAATAAATCTATTTGATTTCTGTTAGCATCTTGAAGCCATACACGAAGTTCAAAACTATTTTTTGAATTAGGTGAAAGATCAAGTTTATTTGGTGTGATTGTAATAGAATCTCCTGAAACTACATTAGCAAAATTACCACTATTTCTTGATACTCCATCAATTAATAATTCCCACTTAAAATCTTCATGATTTAGCTTATCTATTTCAATGACATTTACATTTAATTCATAACTAGCATCAACATTTCCAATATTTTTAACATCAAATGTATTTTTTTCAGATTTAGCAGCAACTTCATCTTCACCAATAAAAACAATTGACTGAGCATTGATTGTTTGAGAATCAATAAAACCTAACTCTAAATTACCAGCATTAATAACAGTCTGATAAACTCTATCATTACCATCTATTCCTACACTAAAGTATGCATAAGAAAATCCATATGTTATACAAAGTAATAATACTAAAACACTAACATATAATATAACATTTCTTTTAGTATGTTTTACTTTTTCATCCATAACCAATCACCTATTTTCTACTTAATTATACAAGAAAAAATAAAATAATACAATAACAAATTAAAACTTAAAAATATTAGTTGTACTTTTACCATTTAAATCATAATCACTAAATTCTTTTTTTAAATAAAGTGGATATGCAGCCGCACCAATCATAGCAGCATTATCAGTACAATAATTAATTTTTGGAATAGATAGTTTTATATCATATTTATCTGCAAGTTTTTGCATTTCTTCTCTTAATTTTGTATTTGCACTAACTCCACCTGCAACTATCATATTATTTACTTTATAATTATTAATAGCTATTTCCATTTTTCTAACTAATTCATCAATTGCTACATCCTGAAAAGATCGAGCCATATCTTCTTTACTAATAACATTTCCCCTTTGATTTTCATTGTGCACAAGATTAATTATACTTGATTTTAATCCACTAAAACTCATGTCTAATGATTCATCTTTCATTGGTATAGGAAGATTATAAGAATGTTTTCCGTTTTTTGCCAAACGATCTATATTTGGACCACCAGGATATTTTAAATCAAGTACTCTAGCAACTTTATCATATACTTCACCAATAGCATCATCTAATGTAGAACCTAATACTTTAAAATTATAATCATTTTCTAAATAAATAATCTCAGTATGTCCACCTGATACAACTAAACCAAGAGATGGGAAAACAATATTATTATCTTCTAAATTATTTGCATAAATATGTCCTGCTATATGATTAACAGCAATAAGTGGTTTATTATATACTAAAGAAAGAACTTTAGCGGCTTCTATTCCAACTAATAAACTACCTAATAGTCCGGGTGTATAAGTTACTGCAATAGCATCCATATCTTGCATTTTCATACCAGATTTTTTTATAGCATCATCTATAACATATGTAATACATTCACTGTGCATACGTGAAGCTATTTCAGGAACTACACCTCCATAATTTTCATGAATAGGTATTTGAGTAGCTACAGTTAAAGATACAACATCTTTTCCATTTTTTATTACTGCTGCACTTGTTTCATCACAACTACTTTCAATAGCAAATATGTAAACATCTTTCATTTATATCACCTTCTTCATAAATTTAGCATCTTTTCCATCACTATAATAATTTGGTATAATTCTAAGTGTTTTAAAGCCTAAATTTTGATAAAAATTAATTGCTGGATTATTTTCTTTAACTTCTAAATTAAGAGCTTTAAATTGATACTTTTTTATGACATAATCAATTAATTTAGTTGCAATACCATTTCTTCGATATTTTTTGTCAACTATAATATTAACTATATCAGCTTCATCTATCATAATTTGAATATGAATAAAAGCTATTAGTTCATTATTAATATAATAGCCATATATTTTTTCAAATTCTTTTTGTAAAACAACATCAATATTATATGCTCTCATAAAATTAGGATTTAACTCAATTCCTAATTTATAATAATTATTCTTATCATTAATACTTAATTCTTGAATCATTTTAGTGCCTCAATAGTTTTAACATATAATGGAATAACATTATGAGCATTTTCTTCTTTTAAATTATTAATAAAGTTAATTAATTTATCATAATCTATGTTATTATCCTCTATAACACTATTACCATTTTTAAATTCTTCATATTCAGATAATTTTAAATACTTAATATCACCTTTTATCTCATTATTATATAGAGCAATAAATGCTCCGTTTTTTTCTAAAACGGCAACATATGATTCATTATCTAACTTCATTCCAATTAAATCTATTGATGTTAAGGTAACTATTGGTATATTTAAAGTATAAGCTAGTGTTTTTGCAATCGTTACTCCTATTCTAGTACCAGTAAAAGAACCAGGTCCAATACAAACACATATCTTATTAATATCTTTTACTTTTAAACTATTTTTTTCTAATATATCTATTATTGTTGGCATAGTTTCAACACTAGTATTGTCTACATTTAATATTATATTTTTATCTAATAATACCATATCTTTAAATAATACTATTATTACATCTTTATAATGAGTATCAATAAATAGTGTGTACATATTATCACATTCCTTTACTTTTTAATTCTTCATGAAACTTTTGTAATTTTAATAATCTTTCATTTGATTTGTTATTCATATCAACAGTTTTATTTACAATTCTTGGACCATTTATTAAAAAATCATCAAATGTTAAAGATATTAATTGATGATGCTCTATATCATATAATAATCCATCACCATTATATTCAATTGAATCAAATAAATCTTTTGTATACCATAAATCTATTTCAATACCTTTATATAATATTTTGTATCCATTAAAATGATTTAAAGTATAACTTAAATTATATTTGTATATAAATTTTTTTATATATGAATCTACTTCTACAAAATCATTAGAACTTATAACAAAATCTAAATCTCTAGGTGTTTTATTTAACATTATGTCTCTAATAGCTCCACCAATTAAATATGTTTGATAAATCATAGATATTGCATATATTAGTTTAAACTTTTCTTTTATATAATTATCTAAATCATCAGTTAACATAAGACAATCCCCCAAACACTAAATATTATAACACAATTTATACAAAATAAAAACAGTGCTTATAATACACTGTGACATAAATTTTCATATACTTCACCATGTGGAGTAAATTTTAATATTCTAGTATTTTCATCTATTACTACAAAGGAAATATCAAGGCGATTTTCAGGTAATTTATCCTCAATTAATTCCGCCCATTCTATTATAGAAATACCATCTTTATCAAAATAATCTTCTATCCCAACACTTTGATCACTTTCATTAATTCTATATACATCCATATGATAAAGAGGAGCTTCTCCGTCAAGATATTCTTTAACAATAGTAAACGTTGGACTAGTAATAGATTCTTGAATACCTAAACCACTAGCAAATCCTTTAACAAAAACAGTTTTACCAGATCCTAGTTCACCATTTAAACAAATAACCATTCCTGGGAATTTTTCTGATTCAAGATTTTGAGCTATTTCTAACGTTTCCTCAACACTATGAGTTGTTATTTTATATTCATCCATATTTTTATCACCAATTTAAGAATAGCAAAAAATAAAATGAAGTTCAATAATATGATATAAATTTTACAAGAATTTAACAAAAAATAAAAAACCATAAACAAAGTTATGATTTTTAGAGCAAAAAAAAAATTGGCGACTACCTATTTTTGCTTAACACTATCGTCGGCGTGTAAGTGCTTAACTTCTCTGTTCGAGATGGGAAGAGGTGTATCCACTTAGCTATAATCACCAATAAAGGATTTTGTCCTTTAAAAACATGATAATGCACTCATTAATCTCAAGAATATTGGGATTAAATCCTCGTATTATTAGTACTAGTCAGCTCAACGTATCACTACGCTTCCACCTCTAGCCTATCAACCTCGTAGTCTACAAGGATACTTACTTTATAAAAAATGGGAAAACTCATCTTGGAGGAGGCTTCCCGCTTAGATGCTTTCAGCGGTTATCCCGTCCAAACATAACTACCCAGCAGTGCCACTGGCGTGACAACTGGTACATCATAGGTTTGTCCATTCCGGTCCTC
>JAFUTV010000020.1 GCA_017484125.1 Bacilli bacterium | reverse complement strand
TTTTGATAAAATCATTTGATGTTGTTCAAATAACTGATCCTTTCTTTGTAAATGATCAAGCAGCATCAATTGTAGATGGTATAGATGAAGTAGTAGATAATGATTACTCAAATTATTTCACACGTTATTCTAACAACAATTTTGTGTTATTATTAACTATTAATGTATTAAGGATTGCCAAATTGTTTGGAATATCAAATTATGCAAAGTTTTTGGTACTTTTTAATGCTATAATGGTAGATATTTCTATATTATTAACATATTTAATAGTTAAACGTGAAAAAAATGATAAAATTGCTACTTTAGCATTAGCAATAAGTGTTCTTAATCCTTTAAATTATTTTATGATTTTTTGGACATATACTGTTACTTATTCGTTACCATTTATTATGTTAATCATTTATTTATGGTTATTATTAAAAGACTCATTGTCTTCAAAGAAAAAGACTGTAATAGTATCATTATTATTTGGAATATTTGGTGTATTAGGTTATTATATGAGGCCTGTTATTATAATTCCATTTATTGCATTTTTAATTATATTTTTAATAGAATTATCAAAGAAAAAAATTGGATTTAAAAAATGCATATTGCCAGTAAGTTTAATTATTGTTTCAGGTATTTCAACATCCTTTGTTTTAAAAGTTAGTTTTAATAAATATATTAGTAATCAAGAAAATACATTTCCAATAACACATTGGATAATGATGGGATTACATGGTAACGGAACACTTTCATCTGAAGATAATGCTTTCACTGCAAGTTTTAAAACAAAAGATGAGATGAAAAAAGCTAATATAGAGGAGATTAAGAAAACTTTAAGTGAATATGGCATTTCTGGTTTGATTAATCATATTATTGTAAAATTGCCAATTACATGGGATGACGGTACTTCTAATTATACTTTAAGAATGAGACAAGAAAAAAATATTGGATATTTATATCAATTTGTCATAAGTGATAGAAATGATTTCATAATGGTTTATTGCCAAGCATTTAGAATATTCACTATTTTAATGATATTATTCTTTTTAATAAAATTATACAAAAAGAAGGAATTTGATAATATAAATTTATATGTTTTAACATTCTTTGGTGCAATATTATTTTACTTACTATGGGAGGCTAAATCGTCATATAGTATTCCATTTGTACCAATTATGCTAATATTAGGAACATATGGTGTTGAACTATTTGATAAAAAAATTGAAAAAAGCAGTATTTCAAAGAAAAATATTTTCATTATTGTAGTATCAATAACATTAATATTATCTATTTCAGAGTATAAATCATTTACAAAGGATAAGATTGTTACAAAAGATCATTGTGTTTATGTTGCTAATACATCTGGAAGAAAGTATATAGATAATGTTATAAGTGATGATAATGTTATAGAACAAGAATTCTATTCAAAGAATGGATTTAATAGAATTGCATTATTTGCCAAAAAAATAAATAATACTAATACAAGATATAAAATAAGTTTATTACTTGATGATAATATAGTTTATAAAACTTCCATTACAAGTAATAAAGTAAATGAAGGCAATGATTTTATTACATTATCCTTACCTGATGATTTAAATATTGAAAATAATAAAAAGTATATTATAAGGATTGAAAAAAATTCGGACGACAAATCAAAAGAAGATTCAATTAAATGGGGCTATATTCAATCTAAAACTATGGATAATTATAAAGGTGTTTTAAAATTAAATGGCAAGTCTCAAAAAAATGATTTATACATGCGCGTTTATAAGTACTCAGATAGCAGTGTATATTTTTCATCTATTTCATATTTAGTAATAACATTATTGTTTGTTGGACTTGAATATTTGATTTATAGAAAAATAAAGTAGGAGTGAAGAAATGAAAAATAATATATTATATGTTGTTATTCCTTGTTATAATGAAGAGGAAGTAATAAGTGAAACTACTAAAAGATTGAAATCTAAGTTAAGTGAATTAATAAAAAATAATATTATTAGTAAAAAGAGTAGAGTAATGTATGTTAATGATGGCTCTAAAGATAAAACATGGGATTTAATAAAAGAAATAAATAAGAAAGAGGAATTATTTACTGGTATTTCTCTTTCTAGAAATAGAGGGCATCAAAATGCTTTAGTTGCAGGACTTTTGACTGCAAAAGAATATGCTGACGTGGTTATTTCAATGGATGCTGACTTACAAGATGATATAAATGCAATTGATGAAATGCTTGATAAATACTTTAATGGATGCGATATTGTTTATGGTGTAAGATCAGCAAGAAAAAAAGATACATTTTTTAAAAAGTTTACTGCCGAAGGATTTTATAAACTAATGGCAAAAATGGGTGTAGAAATAGTATTTAATCATGCCGATTATAGATTAACATCAAAAAGAGTTTTAAATGAATTTGAAAATTATAAGGAAGTAAATCTATTCTTAAGAGGAATGTTCCCATTAATAGGTTTTAAGAGTGATAAAGTTTACTATGAAAGAGCTGAAAGATTTGCTGGTGAGAGTAAATATCCTTTGAAAAAGATGTTAAATTTTGCGTGGGATGGTATCACATCCTTTAGTGTTAAACCTATTAGATTAATATTATCTTTAGGAATAGTTGCAACTATAATTAGTATTTTAGTATTTATAATATTATTAATTATAAAGATATGTGGTGTAGGTGTTACTAACTTTGCCCTAGCAATTAATTCAATTTGGATTTTAGGAAGTATAATAATAATGAGTCTTGGTGTTGTTGGAGAATACGTTGGAAAAATATATAATGAAACTAAACAAAGACCTAGATATATAATAAGTGAAAATTTAAATAATAAGTAGTGGGTGATATTATGTCAAAAAGGAATGGATTAGTAGGATTTTGGAAGTTTATGTATGCATTAATGATAGTTGTATATCATGGTGCTCCTTTTGTAAATGGAGGTAATTTTGCCTTTTTTAGAAACGGATATTTAGCAGTTGAATTTTTCTTTATTATCTCTGGTTTTTATTTAGCTAAACAAGTAGATAATAATAAAAATGATACCAATAAATTGGGAGTTGAAACATTTGAATTAATAGTTGGAAAAATCAAAAAATACTTACCATTAGTTTTAATAGCATGGTTAATTGGATTATTTATTAATTTTATATATTACGATATGAATTTTTATAAATTTTTCACTTCATTTTTTGATTTGTTCTTTTTAAGAATGTCGGGTTTAAAAACTTTTGTAATTAATGGACCATTATGGTATTTATCTGCAATGTTAATTGTAATGCTATTATTGTATCCATTATTAAGAAAACATAATGATAAGTTTAGCTTAATAATATGTCCGCTTATATTTATATTGGGATATGGATATTTAAACGCACATTATAGTAATTTAAACTTATATTCTAATGAATGGCTTGGCCCAATATTTATTGGCCTATTTAGAGCATTATGTGGGATGTGCTTTGGTATTTTTATTAGTTATTTAAGCAGTAGATACAAAGATATTAAATTAACTAAGTTTGGAAAAATGTTTAATTTTATTTTTTCTTCTATTCTTTTAGGAATACCTTTTATTGTTTCAACAATAGTTAAACAACCTGCACAATTTGATTATGTTTTATTATTATCAATAGGATTTGGAATATTAATTATTACCGATGAAAGTAAAGTATTATTTTCTTTTAGTAATAATAAAATATTCATGTACTTAGAAAGATTTAGTATGGTATTATTTATTAATCATTGGAATTGTCGCCTTGTACTATTAAAGGTATTAAATAAAGATGCTGGTTACATTACAAATTTACTAGTATATGTTTTAAGTGCTATTTTCATATGTGTAATAATAGATTTTATAGCGAATAATAAAAAAGTAAAGTATTTTTTTAAAATAATAAAAGATAGAGTTAATGATTTATATTTTGAAAGGTAAAAATAATATGAAAAAGGAATTTACAAAAGATGATACTCTTTTTATAAAGGGAATAGCTATTATAATGATGCTACTACATCATTTGTTTAGAAATCAATCACTATTTAGCAATTATCAAGTTTCATTTTTTCCACTAACATTAAATTTTGTTATGGAATTAACAACTATATTTAAAATATGCGTTAGCATTTTTGCATTTCTTACTGGTTATGGCTTATACAAAGCCATAATAAAAGAAAAGATTGATGATCATAAATCAATTAAGAATTGGTATATTAATAGAGTTTTTAAGACATTATCTGGTTTTTGGATAATTGCTATAATTGCTTTTATTGTATGCCAAATTATTGATGGAGAGACATTTAACTTTTATTTTAAAGGCGATATATTGTATGGCATAATTAGGATGATTGTAGAATTACTTGGAATGGGAAAACTTATATTTAATGCAGTTTTTAGTGGACCATGGTGGTACATGAGTATAGCGGTTTTATTTATATTAAGTGCTCCAATTTTTGTTAGATTGTTTAATAAATATGGGTACACAAAAGTTTTATTAATAGTTATTTTTTTACCAAGAGTAATTGGGTGGAATTTTGTAGATAATTCATATATTGCCTTTCTTTTCCCTTTTCTACTTGGAATAATATTTTCAAAGGAAAACATCATTATAAAGTTATCCAATTATGTGATTATCAAAAAGAATAAATATCTGAATTTAATAACAAAATTAATTATTGAAACTCTAATTATAATTTTACTATATAGAATTTCAGTTGTAGTTGATGCAAAGTTTTTGTGGGAATTAAAATATGGAATTTTTCCTGCATTATTAATATGTTATCTATTTGAATTTTTTTCTAGTATTCCATTGATTAAAAATGTACTTAGATTTTTAGGAAAACATTCAATGAATATTTTCTTAATTCATTGGATTGTTGCTCAAAAGTATTTAAGAGAATATATTTATTCTTATAAAAACTTTTTAAAAATATTTTTAGCTTTGTTAATTATATCATTAGTAATATCTATTGCTATTGAATTGTTAAAAAAATTAATTTGTTATGAAAAATTAATTAACAAGTTTAAAAATAAAATTCAAAAACTTTCTGATTCCGTAATTAACTAGCTTTAATAAATAGATTCATAAATATAATATATTATATTTTAAAAGGAAATAACAAATTTCCTTTTTTATTTTATAATTTTTTCTTGTATATAAATTTAAAATGGTGTATAATTTGAAAATGAAAACCATTTTCAAATTAAGGAGTGATAACTATGTCATATAAGACTAAACAAAAAGATTTAATACTAGATGTAATAAAAAAAGAAAAGAAGGAGTTTACTGTTAAGGATATTTATAAAGATTTAAATGAGAAGACTGGATTAACAACTATTTATAGATTAGTCGATAAATTAGTTTTGGATAATTTATTAGCTAAGCATATTGGAAATGATGGTCTTACTTACTATCAATATTTAGAAAAATGTGAAGAAGATAATCATTTTTATTTAAGATGTGAATGTTGTAAGAAAACTATACACATTGATTGTGATTGTATTAAAGAATTAACTGATCATATTAATAAGAATCATAATTTTAAATTAAATAAAGAACATATTATTATTGATGGTTTATGTTCTAAATGTGGGAGGTAATTATTTATGTTAGATTCAATTATTGATGGTTTAATAGACACATTAAAACTTTTACCATATTTATTAATTACATTTTTAATATTAGAATTTATTGAACATAAACTAAGTCATAAAAATGAAGAAATATTAATAAAGAATAAAAAGTATGGTCCAATTCTTGGAGGTATACTTGGTGCACTACCTCAGTGTGGATTTTCAACTATGGCATCAAATTTATTTTCTTCATCTGTAATTACTATTGGTACATTAATTGCTGTATTTCTAGCTACAAGTGATGAAATGCTTCCAATTATGATTAGTGAACAAGTAGATATTATGTTTATAATTAAAATAGTTGGTTTTAAAGTACTTGTAGGTATTTTAATTGGTTTTATAGTAGATATATTTTATAGAAAAAAAGAAAGAAAAAATCATATTCATGAATTATGTGAACATGATAATTGTCATTGTGAAGAAAATATAATTATTTCTAGTATTAAACATACTTTAAAAATAGGATTATTTATTTTGATTGCTAATTTATTAATAAATATAATTATATATTATATTGGTGAAGAAAAACTATCTATATTATTATTAAATAAAAATATATTTACATACTTTATTGCCAGTTTAATCGGTCTTATCCCAAATTGTGCTAGTAGTGTAATAATAACAGAATTATACTTATCTAATTTAATTACTATAGGAAATTTACTTGCTGGTCTTTTAACTGGTAGTGGAATTGGTTTATTGCTTTTATTTAAAACTAATAAAAATTTAAAAGAAAATTTAACTGTACTTTCAATAATATACTTTGTTGGTGTAGTAATTGGAATAGTGGTTGATTTTATTATTTAGGAGAATAAAAATGGAAATAATTAAAAATATATCTATTATATTTATATCTATATTTTTCGAAAGTTTACCTTTTTTACTTTTAGGTTCTTTAATATCAGCAATTATAGAAACATATGTATCTGATGAAACTATAGCTAAGATTATTCCTAAGAATAAAGTATTAGGTTCAATAGTTGGAATATTATTAGGATTCTTTATTCCTGCTTGTGATTGTGCTGTTATTCCGATATCTAAAAGATTATTAAAAAAGAAAGTTCCAATAAATGTTGCTATATCTTTTATGCTTGCTTCACCTATAATTAATCCTGTCGTATTACTTTCAACATATTATGCTTTTTATAATTCTAATCCTAAAATATTTTATTATCGTTTAATATTAGGAGTATTAATATCTTTGATAATTGGAGTAGTAATGGCTTTAATTTTTAAAGATAAAGATGTTACTATTAATAATTCTGATATCAAGTGTAAGCATTGCCATCATCATGAAAATAAACATACTTTTAAAAATGATTTTTTATCTATAATTAATCATTGTACTTTAGATTTTTTTGATGTAGTGAAGTATTTGATGTTTGGCGCATTAATTGCTAGTTTAACACAAGTTTTACTTCCAAGAGATATATTAAATATATTTAATAATAATCAAGTATTGTCAATTATTATATTAATGTTATTTGCATATTTAATATCTTTATGTTCGACATCTGATTCTTTTGTAGGTAAATCACTTCTTTCATCGTTTTCTTCTTCATCTATTGTTGCATATTTACTTCTTGGACCGATGATAGATATTAAAAATACTATAGTTTTATTAGGCAATTATAAAAAGAGTTTTACTATAACATTAATATTATTAATATTTATTATTATATTTATTACTAGTTTGGTGGTGACATACATATGAAAAATAAGTATTTAGGACTAATTTGTATATTATATATGTCTATTATTTTATATGTATGGGTTTTTGATGAATTAAAAAACTTTTTAGCACCCCAAATGCAAATATATATAAAAATATCTTTATTTATTTTATTAATACTTGGAATGGTAATTATTTTATATGATAAGTTTTCTTATAAATTTAAAATAAGTGATTTAGTATTGCTATTACCATTTATTATGTTAATTTTTGCTGGAGATGCAAGACTTTCTTCTTCTTTTGCAAATAATAGAGTAGTAAATACTAATGATAATCAAAAAGTTGAAGAAAAAAGTAATAGTGATGAAAATACTACTATTGAAGAACAAAAAGACCAAACAAATGAAACTAAAGAAAAGGAAATAGAATATGATTTTACTAATGTTGATTTCAATGTTATAGATGCTAGTTATTATGATTTGGCTAATTATTTTACTTTTGTTCCTAAAGCAAAAAAATATGAAGGAAAAACTATTAGAGTAAGAGGATTTACTTTATTAAATGATAGTTATATTCCAAATGGTTATTTTATGCTTGGAAAATATAATATAAGTTGTTGTGCTGCAGATGCTATATATGTTGGATTTTATATTAAAAATGATATTGATGTTAAAGACAATACATGGTATGAAATTGAGGGTGTTTTACAAAGTGCTATTGATACAGAAGGAATGGAAACTATGGCTATTAAAGTAATAAATATTAAAGAAATAGATGCTAAAAGTGAAGAACAATATGTTTATGCATGTTATGCCTATGATAATGGTAAATGTAGTGAAGTAGAAAAATATGACTTAAGTTATTAATTAAATACTATTAAAAATATATTTTAAGTGATATAATAATGTTGATTGGTGGGATATCAATGAAAAATATTGCAATTATATTTGCTGGTGGTGCAGGTCAAAGAATGGGTGCTGAAATTCCTAAACAATTTTTAAAAGTGTGTGGTAGAGAAATAATTATACATACTTTAGAATTGTTTGAACAAAACCCAAATATAGATGAAATATATGTTGCTTGCATTGAAGAGTGGATACCTTATCTTGGTAAATTAATTACTAAATATGATATAGATAAAGTAAAAAGAGTTTTCCCTGGTGGAAAAACTGGACAAGATTCAATATTTATTGGACTTTCTCAAGTTAAAAAAGATCATGATGATGCTGTTGTATTAATTCATGATGGTGTTAGACCTTTAGTTAGTCAAGAAACTATTGATAAGTGTATTGATTCAGTTAGATCAAATGGTACAGGTATTACCGTTACTGAAGCTTATGAAACACCAATAATGAGTTATAATGGTGAAAATGTTGAAGCAATGCCAGAGAGAAAAGTAATGTATACGGCGCAAGCTCCACAAGGTTTTTTACTTAATGATTTATTAAAATGTCATTTGGCAGAAAGACAAGTAAATCCAAACTATGATGGTATTGTTGATTCTTGTGGATTAATGTTTAAATATGGTGTAAATTGCCGTTTAGTTAAAGGTAATCGTGGTAATATTAAAGTTACTACACCAGAAGATTTTTATGCATTACTTGCTAATTTAAATATGAAAGATTATGAACAAATTTCTATATTAAATGAAAATAAGGGAAGAGGTAGATAATTTTATGAAATATACTAATATTGTTGATGAAGATGTTGTTAATATTATTAAAGATGCAAAACTAAATGAATGTTTAGATAAGTTTCAAGATAAAACATTTTTAATTACCGGTGCTTCTGGTATGGTTGGTTCTTATCTTTGTTTTGTAGCATTAAAAATGAATGAATTATATAATACTAATACAAAAGTAATAACTGTAGTTAGAAATCCTGAAAAACTAAGTCCAGTTATAAGAGAAAATAAAGATGTTGAAATTTTAGTTCAAGATGTTACTAAACCATTTAATATTGATGAAAATATTGATTATATTATTCATGCTGCATCTCCTGCTAGTCCTAAAATAATGAAAGAACATCCAGTTGAAACTAATTTAGCAAATACACTAGGAACTATAAATACTTTAGCTTTGGCTAAAGAAAAAAATACGGATGGCTATTTATTTATTTCTTCAAGAGAAATATATGGAGAACCAAATGTAGGACAAGAATTATTTTATGAAAATGGTCCTTTAGGACAAGTTGATCCACTTGTTCCTAGAAATGGATATGCTGAAGGAAAGAAAGCTGCAGAAAATTTATGTTCAGGATATAAAGAAGAATATGGACTTAACACTAAAATTGTTAGACTTGCTCACACTTATGGTCCTGGTATGTCTATTTATGATGGTAGAGTTCAAGCTGACTTTTTAAATAATGTTGTTCATAATGAAAATATTGTTCTTAAAAGTGATGGCTCTTCTGTAAGAAGTTATACATATATAAGTGATGCAATTACTGCTATTATTTCCGTATTATTAAAATCACAAGATTTAGTTTATAATATTGCTGATGAAAATTCTAAGACTTCAATTAGAGAACTTGCTCAAACATTAGTTGATATAGATCCATCTAAAGGTTTAGAATTAATATTTGATATTCCTAAGGAACAGTTAAAAGGTGTAGCATCATTTACTGGTGGAATTTTGTCTACTGATAAAATAAGAAGTGAACTTGGTTGGACTCCAAGATATTCTATTAAAGAAGGATTTGCTAGAACTATAGTTCATATTGAAGATGAATTAAAAGAAGAAAAAACTAGAAAATTATAGTGTTAAAAGAAGATAAAAAAATATCTTCTTTTATTATTTCTTATAATATGTTAAAATATGTATATACTATGTGAAGGTGAAGTAATGAAAGATATAAAAAGATTTTTTAGTAATATAAAAAAGTATAATAAATATGCTATTAGATCTGCTAAGGCTGAACTTAAAAGTGAAGTTGCTGATTCTTATCTTAATTGGTTGTGGTGGATAATTGAACCAATTTGTTTTATGCTTATTTATACTTTTGTATTTGGATATATATTTAAAAATAATACGCAATATTTTGCATCATTTGTATTTATTGGTTTAACAGGATGGGAATTCTTTAATAGAATGATTACTGGTAGTGTTAGTTTAATTGCAGGTAATAGAGAAATTGTAACAAAGGTATATTTACCAAAGTATATACTATTACTTTCTAAATCATATACTTATTTATTTAAAACAGGTATATCATTTATTGTTACACTTGTTCTTATGTTATTTCAACATGTCCCTATTTCTCCAACTATATTACTTGTAGTACCTATTTTTGCTATATTATATATTCTTTGTTTTGGACTTGGTATGATATTAATGCATTATGGTGTATTACTTAATGATTTAGCTAATTTAACTAGAATAGCTCTTAGAATGGTCTTTTATTTATCTGGTGTTTTTTATAACATAAGACAAAGACTTGGTGGAACGTTACAATATGTATTATTAAGAGCAAATCCTGCTGCATTTAGTATGGATGAACTTAGAAAAGTTTGTTTAGAAGGAAAACTACCTAGTTTTGAAGGAATGTTATTTTGGTTTGCTATTGGTATTTTATTATGCTTTATAGGAATAAAAATAATTCATAAAAATGAAAATTCTTACGCAAAGGTGATTTAGATGAAGAAAAGTAAGGAAATAGCTGTTACAGTCAAAGATTTACATATATCTTATCGTGGACTTAAGAAAACATCTATTAGAGCTTCATGGAATAAACTTAAAGATAAAATTGAAGTTTTTGAGGCTTTAAGAGGTGTATCTTTTGAAATAGAAGAAGGTAAAATATTAGGCATAATTGGGAAAAATGGCTCTGGTAAATCTACAATGCTAAGAGCAATTGCAGGAATATTTTCTCCTGATAAGGGTAGTATAGATTTACATGATAATTCCATATCTTTATTATCTATTGGTGTTGGTTTTAATAAAAAATTAACTGGTTATGAAAATATTTATTTATCTGGTATGCTTTTAGGCTTTAGTGAAGAGCAAATAAAAGAAAAAGAAAAAGAGATAATAAAGTTTGCTGATATTGGTGATTTTATTTATAAACCTGTTAAAACTTATTCTTCTGGTATGCATTCTAAATTAGCTTTTGCAATTACTGCCATACTTGAAACAGATATTATGTTAATTGATGAGGTATTATCAGTAGGTGATGCTAAATTTAAAGAAAAAAGTTATAACAAAATGAAAGAATTAATATCTGATGATAAAAGAACTGTTGTAATAGTTTCTCATAATAGTTCAACTTTGAAAGAGTTATGTGATGAAGTATTATGGCTTCATGACGGTAAAATAAAAATGATTGGTGAACCAAACAAGGTTTTATCTGAATATGAAAAATTCATGAATGAAGCTAAATAGCTTCATTTTTAAATACTACAAATATTGACAGTATTAGACATAATATGACATATTATTTTCTAGTAATTTGTCTATTATAATAATATAATATACATGTGCTGTAAAAAATATAAATATGTAAGGAGAAAAGAAAATGGTTAATGTATTTATGGTAGATAGTGATGAATCTACTATTAAAGAAGTTAAGCAGTATTTTAGTAACCAAAGCAGTATTTGTATTAAGAAAACTTGTAGCGATGGAAAAGAAGCATTAGATGAGTTATTAAAAAATAGTAACGATTATGATGTTTTACTTTTAAATCCAATATTACCTAAGGTTGATGGATTAGGTATTTTAAAAAAATTAGATGACAATAATATTAAATGTAAGGTAATTATTTATAGTGAGTATAATAACCCTAATATGATAAAATTATTACATCAATATAATATTTCTTTCTATTTATTAAAGAGTATAGATAATAGTTTACTAGCTGAAAGAATTATTGATGCGAGTAATATAAACTATTTAGAATATGAATTTGTTGATAATTTTGTTATAGATAAAATAAGTAAATTATTACATGATCTTGGCATGCCATCTCATATTAAAGGTTATCAATATGTTAGGGATGCTATCATGATGATGTATGATAATCCTATATATATTGGTGGTATTACTAAAAAATTGTATCCTGCTATTGCTGATAAATATAATACTACTTCTTCTCGTGTTGAAAGAGCAATTCGTCATGCTATTGAAGTATCATGGAATAGGGGTGATTATGATTTGATGGATGAAATATTTGGACACTCCGTAGATTTTGATAGGGCTAAACCAACTAATTCTGAATTTTTAGCAACACTTGCTGATAGAATAAATTTAAATGAAAATAAATATAAATTAAATAATTATAATTAATAGCAATATAATTGCTATTTTTTTAATAAAATAATTGGCATTTATAAATTATTGTTTTATAATTTAATATAAGGAATAGTGATATAAATGAAGAAAGTTTTGCTTATTGTATTAGATGGTTTTGGAATTAGAGATGAGGTAAAGGGTAATGCAATAAAAAATGCTGATATGCCTAACTTTAATAGTTTATGGGAAAAGTATCCTCATTCATTACTTGAGGCTTCAGGTGAGGCTGTTGGTTTAGAAAAAGGTCAAATGGGTAATTCTGAGATTGGACATTTATCAATTGGTGCTGGAAGGTTAATTAAACAAAATATTGCTCAAATAAATGATATGTTTGTAAATAATGAGTTAGATGATAATGATAGTTATAAAGATATGGTTAGTTATGCTAAGCTTAATAATAAACCTATTCATATCATGGCTTTAATTTCTGATGGTGGAATTCATTCTCATATTAGATTTGTATTAAATATGATAGAAAAATTACATAAAGATAATATTAGTAATGTTTATGTTCACTCTATTACTGATGGAAGAGATACTGATGTTCACTCATCATATAAATATATTAGTCAGGTTGAAGAATTACTAACAAAGTATAATATGGGACATGTTGTTTCTGTTTGTGGAAGATACTATGCAATGGATAGAGATAAAAAGTGGAACAGAACAAAATATTATTCTGATATGGTTACACTAGGTAAAGGTGTTTTAGTAAATAATTTAGAGGAAACTATTAATATTTGTTATAAGAAAGGTGTTACTGATGAATTTTTACCACCTATTTTACTTGATAAAGAACATATTATAAAAGATGGAGATGTGTTGCTTTGGTTTAATTTTAGACCAGATAGGGCAAAACAAATTATGCAAGTAATAACTGATGATAGTTTTAATGAATATCCTACTTTAAAAATGCCTAATTTAAAAGTATATACTATATATAAAATAGATGAGGCTAAAAATAGTAAGAATTTACTTAATCATATTGATGTTGAAAATCCACTTGGTGTATACATTTCTACTTTAGGTTTAACACAGGCAAGAATAGCAGAAACTGAAAAGTATGCTCATGTAACTTACTTTTTTGATGGTGGAAGGGAATTGCAACTTGATGGATGTGACAGGTTTTTAATACCTTCACCTAAAGTTGCAACTTATGATTTAAAACCAGAAATGTCTGCTTTTGAAATAACTAGACAAGTAACTAAATGCTTAAATGAAAACTATGATTTTATTTTAGTTAATTTTGCTAATTCTGATATGGTAGGTCATACAGGTAATTATGATGCAACCATTAAAGCTTTAGAGGCTATAGATAATTGCTTAGGTAATATTTTAGAATATGCAACAGAAAATTTTTATACAATATTTTTAACAGCTGATCATGGTAATGCTGATTATATGCAAGATGAAAATGGTAATATGATTACAACTCATTCAACATATCCTGTTCCATTTATTGTTACTGATAAAAAAGTAAAATTAGTTAATGGTTCTATAACTAATATTGCTCCAACAATATTAAAATATATGGATATAAAAATACCTAAAGAAATGAAGGATTCTGAAGTTTTATTTGATAGTGAAGAAGAATAACAAAATATATAGATTTATTATATATTTAATGCTATAGTTCATTTATTTAGGCAAGAAATAAATGATATGGACGTGGAGATACTTTTTAAAGAAAAGTGTCTTTTTTATTGTTTTAATGCAGGTAGAAAGTTTATGTATGAAATAATTAAAAAGGATAGTGTTTTGTTTATTTAAAATCAATGAATATTTACCATCTGAAGAAGATTTAAATAAATATTTTGATATTAATTAATATTTGAAATTTATTTTAAAAAAATGCTTGCATTTATGCATATAATTATGATAAACTTATATACGTATGACTGCGTTGATGTGTGAGGTTGCTGATACACTAGGCAAAGTTGTTTGATAAAACAAGAATATCAAATATAAAAGTCTAGCTTTTATCAGGTAATTCATTACGGAGCAAGTCTATACTAGATATAGGCGAAAGGAGGACATGTATTATGTCAAGTAACAAAGTTCGTATTAATTTAAAGAGCTATGATCATAGATTAGTTGATTTAGCTGCTGCAAAGATTTGCGAAACTGTTAAGAGAACTGGGGGAGAAATATCTGGTCCAATTCCTCTACCTACTGAAATTGAAAAAGTTACAGTACTTAGAGCAGTACATAAGTACAAGGATGCTAGAGAACAATTTGAAAGTCGTACTCATAAAAGACTAATTGATATTAAAAACCCTAGTAAGGAAACTATTGAGGCTTTAACTCATGTAGATTTACCAAGTGGTGTAAGCATCAATATTAAATAATTATATTAAAAGGAAGGAAAAAATATTATGAAAGGAATCTTAGGAAGAAAAGTTGGAATGACTGAAGTCTTTACAAAAGATGGTAATGTTATTCCTGTCACAGTAATTGAAGTTGAACCAAATATTGTAACTCAAGTTAAAACTAAAGAAACTGATGGTTATGATGCAATTCAATTAGGCGTTTGTGACAAAAAAGAAAAGAACGCAACTAAAGCAAGTATTGGTCATGCAAAAAAAGCTAATACAAATCCTAAGCGCTTCTTAAAAGAAATTAGAAACTTTGAAGGAACTTATAACTTAGGAGATAAAATATCTGCAGATATCTTTGAAGTAGGAGAAATAGTTGATGTAACTGGTACTTCTAAAGGAAAAGGTACTCAAGGTGTTATTAAAAGATATGGACAACATTCAGGTCCAGATACACACGGTTCACGTTATCACAGAAGAGTTGGATCTCTGGGAACAATGCGTCCAATGCGTGTTATTCCAGGTAAAAAATTACCAGGTCATTTAGGAGATGCAACTGTTACTATTCAAAATTTAGAAATAGTTGATGTTAATGTTGAAGAAAATTATATTTTAGTTAGTGGAAATGTTCCAGGCGCAAAAAAATCTTTAGTTTTAATTAAAGCTGCTGTTAAAAATTCAAGAAAGAAAGGTAATATTGAACTTATTTCATATGATGAAAAAGTTGAAGAACCAGTTGAAGAAACAGTAGTTGATGAAGTAGTTGAAGAAAGTGCAGTAGAAACTCCTGAAGTAACTGAAGAAGTTCCTGCAGAAGAAACTAAAGCAGAAGAAGTAACTGAAGAAGCTCCTGTAGAAGAAACTACTAACGAAGAAGAAACTAAAACAGAGGAAGGAACTGAAGAAAACTAATAATGTTTTCTTAAAGTAAGGTGACTGACAATGGCAAAAGTTGATGTTAAGAATTTAAAAAACGAAAAAACTAAAGATTTAACATTAAGTACTGAAGTATTTGGTGTTGAAGTAAATGATATAGTTTTAAAGAAAGCTATTGATTTACAACTTGCAGCTTCTCGTCAAGGAACTGCTAAAACAAAAACACGTAGTGAAGTGTCTGGTGGTGGAAAAAAACCATGGAGACAAAAAGGAACTGGACGTGCTCGTCAAGGAAGTACTAGAGCTACTCAATGGAGAGGCGGCGGTATCGCTGGTGGTGTAACTCCAAGAGACTATACTTTCAAAATGAATAAGAAAGAAAGAGTTTTAGCACTTAAGAGTGCCTTAACTCATAAATTAAAAGATAAAGAATTAGTAGTAGTTGAATCACTTGCAATTAAATCAATGAAAACTAAAGAAGTTAAGGAAATGATTGAAGCAATGAAATTAACTGGTAAAGTTTTATTTATTGGCTCAAGTGAAAGTGATTTAGAAAACTTATATATGGCTTCAAGAAATTTAGGCTATGTATATGTAATGTTATCAGATGAAATTAATGCTTTTGACTTAATTAACGCTGATAGTGTTGTAGTTGAAGAAGCTGCTATTAAAGAAATAGAGGAGGCACTTAAATAATGAAAGATTATACAGATGTAATTTTAGAAGTTGTTGTTACTGAAAAAAGTGCTGCTAATGCTGAAAAAGGTGTTTATACATTTAAAGTAGCTAAAAGTGCTAACAAAATTCAAATAAAGGATGCTATTGAAAAAGCATTTGGTGTTAAAGTAAAATCAGTTAACACATTAAATACTAAAACAAAGAAAAAACGTGTTGGAAGATACGTTGGAGAAAGAAAATCATATAAGAAAGCAATCGTTACTCTTAAAGATGGCGAAAGCTTAAATATATAGGAAGGAAGAGTGAAGAATATGCCAATTAAGAAATTTAAACCTACAACAAATGGTCGTAGAGGTATGTCTGCACTTACTAATGAAGGTCTTTCTAAAAAGGCTCCAGAAAAATCTTTACTTGCTAAGAAAACTAAAACAGGTGGAAGAAATAATTCTGGTAAAATGACAGTTAGACACATTGGTGGTGGAGAAAAACAAAAATATAGAATTATTGATTTTAAAAGAAATAAAACTGGCGTAACTGGTAAAGTAGTTTCAATCGAATATGATCCAAACAGAAATGCTAATATCGCTCTTATTTCTTATAAAGATGGAGAAAAAAGATATATTATTGCTCCAAAGAATTTAGAAGTTGGTGCAATAATTGAAAATGGTCCACAAGCAGATATTAAGGTTGGAAATGCTCTACCTTTACAAAATATCCCTGTAGGTACTGTTGTTCATTGCGTTGAACTTGTTCCAGGAAAAGGTGCTGCAATTGCAAGAAGTGCTGGAACTAGAGCACAAATCCTTGGTAGAGAAGATAAATACGTTATGTTAAGACTTCAATCAGGTGAAACAAGAAAAGTTTTAGGTGTTTGTATAGCAACTATTGGTGAAGTTGGAAATGAAGATTATGAACTTGTTAACATCGGTAAAGCTGGACGTACAAGACATATGGGAGTTAGACCAACTAACCGTGGTTCTGTAATGAACCCTAATGATCACCCACATGGTGGTGGTGAAGGTCGTGCACCTATTGGTAGAAAAGCACCAATGACACCTTGGGGTAAACCTGCTCTTGGTCTAAAGACAAGAAAAAGAAAGAAAGCATCTAACAAGCTAATTGTTAGTAGAAGAAAGTAGGAGGAATAAATAATGGCTAGAAGTTTAAAAAAAGGACCTTATGTTTTTGATAGACTTTTAAAGAAAATTCAAGAATTAAATAAGGCAAATAAAAAAGAAGTAATTAAAACTTGGTCAAGAAGATCAACAATATTCCCTGATTTTGTTGGACATACTATTGCTGTTCATAATGGTAAAGAATTTATTCCTGTCTATATTACTGAAGATATGGTAGGACATAAACTTGGAGAATTTGCTTTAACTCGTAAGTTCACTGGACACGGTGGAGCAGATAAACAAGGTAAGAAGAAGTAGGAGGAAACTAAATGGAAACATATGCTATACATAAAAATGCTGATTTAAAACCTCGTCAAGCTAGACTTACTTTAGATTTAGTTAGAGGAAAATCAGTTGAAGCTGCTAGAGCAATTTTAACTAATACTAATACTAAAGCTAGTAGAATGATTATTAAAGTATTAAATTCTGCAGTTGCAAATGCTGTTAATAACAATAATGCAAAAGAATCTGATTTAGTTATTTCTGAATGCTTTATCAATCCAGGACCAACAAGAAAGAAAATTAGATTTGGTTCTCGTTCAAGAATCGATAGATCTGATCATAGAACAAGTCATATTATTGTTAAAGTAAGCGACAAGAAGGAGGCAAAATAGATGGGACAAAAGATTAATCCAATAGGTTTTAGAATTGGAGTTAATAAAGATTGGGATTCTAGATGGATGGCATCTAATAAAGATTATGCTAAATATTTAGATCACGATATAAAAATCAGAAAATATTTAAATAAAAAATTAAGAGAAGCCTCTGTAGCATCAATTATTATTGAAAGAAATAAAGATAATAAATGTAATGTTACAATTAATACTTCAAAACCAGGTATCATTATTGGTAAAGGTGGAGAAGATATTGAAAAATTAAGAAATCAATTAAAGAAATTAGTAGATGAAGATATATATGTATCTATCGTTGAAGTAAAAAATCCTGACTTAAATGCACAAATCGTTGCTCAATCTATTGCTTTACAAATTGAAGCAAGAGGAAATTATAGAACTGTTCAAAAAAGAGCTATAAGAAATGCAATGAAAGCTGGAGCTAAGGGAATTAAAACATTAGTTTCAGGACGTGTAGGTGGAGCAGAAATGGCTAGAGGTGAACATTATACAGATGGTACTGTTCCTTTACATACTGTAAGAGCTGATATTGATTATGGTACTGCTGAAGCAGCTACTACATATGGAATTATTGGTGTTAAGGTATGGATTTATAAAGGTGAAATTCTTCCTACTAATAAAGTAAAGAAGGGAGATGACCAAAATGTTAATGCCAAAAAGAACTAAATATAGAAAACCACATCGCTTAACTTATGATGGTCATGCTAAAGGTAATACAGAACTTCATTTTGGAATTTATGGCCTAATGGCTAAAGAAGGAGCATGGATTACTGCTCGTCAAATTGAAGCAGCTCGTGTTGCTATATCAAGAAAATTAAAACGTGGTGGAAAACTATGGATTAACATTTTCCCACATTTAGCATTAACTAAAAAACCTCTTGAAACTCGTCAAGGAAAAGGTAAAGGTAATGTTGAAGAATGGGTTGCAGTTGTTAAAAAAGGTAAGATTATGTTTGAACTTGCAGATGTAAGTGAAGAACAAGCAAGAGAAGCTTTAAGATTAGCATCTCATAAATTACCTGTAACATGTAAATTTGTTAAAAAGGAGGTTGTTTCTGATGAAAATTAAGGAATTAAGAGAACTTAGTAATGAAGATTTAACTAAAAAAATTACTGAAGCTAAAAAAGAATTATTAGAACTTCGTGTTAAAAAATCTACAGGAACACTAGAAAAACCTTCTAGAATAAATGAACTTAGAAAAGGTATAGCCAGAGCTATGACTATTCTAAAAGAAAGAGAATTATCAGAAAGTGAGGTAAGTAAATAATGGCTAAGACTGAAAGTTTAAATAAACAAGAATTAGTTGGTAAAGTTGTATCTGCAAAAAATGATAAAACTATTACTGTATTAGTTGAAACTTATAAAAATCACCCACTTTATGGTAAAAGAGTTAAATATTCTAAAAAATATGTAGCACATGATGAAAAGAATGTTGCTAAAGAAGGGGATACAGTTAGATTGACTGCTTCTAAGCCACTATCTAAAACTAAGAGATATGTTCTTAAAGAAGTTGTTGAAAAAGCTGTAGTATTATAGGAGGTATCTTATGGTAATGCAAGAAAGTAGACTTAAAGTTGCTGATAACTCTGGTGCTAGAGAAGTATTAGTTATTAGAGTTATGGGTGGCTCAAAAGTCAAATATGGTAACATTGGTGATATTATTACAGTTACTGTTAAAAAAGCTATTCCTAATGGTAATGTTCCTGAAGGAAAAGTTTGCAAAGCAGTAATTGTAAGAACTAAACAAGGTGTTAGAAGAAAAGATGGCTCTTATATTAAATTTGACGATAACGCATGTGTATTAATTAAAGATGATAAAACTCCAGTTGGAACAAGAGTTTTAGGACCAGTTGCTAGAGAACTTCGTGATAAAGATTTCACAAAGATTATCTCATTAGCACCTGAGGTATTATAGGAGGGTTCTTATGAAGATAAAAGTTGGAGATCAAGTTAAAGTTATTGCTGGTCAATATAAAGATAGCGTTGGTAAAGTATTAAAAACTTTCGCTAAAGATAGTAAAGTTATCGTTTCTGGTGTAAATATTCACAAAAGACATACTAAACCAAATCAAATGAATCAAACTGGTGGTATATTTGAAAGTGAAGCACCAATTCATGTATCAAATGTTAAAAAAATTGATGCAAAAGAAGCAAAAAAAGATACAAAAAAAGAAGTAAAAGAAGCTAAAGTTGAAAAAAAAGAAACTAAAGCTAAAACTTCTAAAAAGAAAGCTAGTTAGAAAGGAACTGAAAATATGAGTACATTAAAAGAAAAATATAATAAAGAAATTGTTAAATCTTTAATGGATGAATTCAAATACGATAGTGTTATGCAAGTTCCAAAACTAGAGAAAATTGTAGTTAACATGGGTGTTGGAGAAGCTGCACATGATGAAAAATACATGGAAGCTGCTGTTAAAGATTTAGAAGCTATTACTGGACAAAAAGCAGTAGTAACTAAAGCTAAAAAATCAATTGCCGGATTTAAAATTAGAGAAGGACAATCAATTGGTTGCAAAGTAACACTTCGTGGTGAAAATATGTATAATTTCTTAGAAAAATTAGTTAGAATTGCACTTCCACGTGTAAGAGATTTTAGAGGTATTTCTAAAACTGCATTTGATGGAAAAGGTAATTATACTTTAGGAATTAAAGAACAATTAATTTTCCCAGAAATTGATTATGATACAGTATTACAAGTAATTGGTATGGATATCGTTCTTGTAACAACTGCAAAAAGTAATGAAGAGGGTCTAGCATTATTAAGTGCGTTTGGACTTCCATTTAGAAAGTAGAAAAGGAGATAAAATATTATGGCTAAGAAAAGTATGGTTGTAAAACAACAAAGAACTCCTAAGTTCTCTACTCGTGCATATACAAGATGCAATAGATGTGGAAGACCTCATGGAGTACTTAGAAAATATGGACTTTGTCGTATTTGTTTTAGAGAATTAGCAAATAAAGGACAAATTCCTGGTGTTAGAAAATCAAGTTGGTAGGAAAGGAGGAACTGACAATGGTTAATGATAATATTGCAGATATGTTAACTAGAATGCGTAATGCTTTAGTTATGAAATATCAAAATGTTGAAGTAAATGGAACTAAAATGACTTTAGGAATTGCTGAAATTCTTAAAAAAGAAGGTTTCATTGAAGATTATGAATATCAAAAAAACACTAATGGTGATAAATTAAATATTACTTTAAAATATGGTGAAAAGAAAGAAAGAGTCATAACTGGTTTAAAGAGAATTTCTAAATCTGGACTAAGAGTATATGTTAAAGCAGACGATGTTCCTCGTGTTCTTAATGGACTTGGAATTGCTATTATTTCAACTTCAAAAGGATTAATGACAGATAAGGAAGCTAGAGCTAATAATTTAGGAGGTGAAGTACTTGCTTACATTTGGTAATGCGAGTGTCTAAATTATGAGTAGAATAGGAAATAGAATTTTAAAAATTGCTGAGGGTGTTGAAGTAACTGTTGATAATCAATTAGTTACTGTTAAAGGACCTAAAGGTGAATTACAATTAGAAGTTAAAAGTCCAATTAAAGTTGAAGTAAAAGATGGTGAAGTTTATACTACAAGACCAAATGATACTAAACAAAATAAACAACTTCACGGAACAACAAATTCTCTAATTAATAATATGCTAATTGGTGTTAAAGATGGTTATACACAAGATTTAGAAACAATTGGTGTAGGTTATAGATTTAATGTAGCTGGACAAAAGATTGGAATTAATGCCGGATTTTCTCATCCTGTAGAAATTGAAATTCCATCTGATTTAAAAGTTACACAAACAAGTAATACTGAAATTAGTATTTCAGGAATTAGTAAAAAGAAAGTTGCTGATTTTGCGGCTAAGATTCGTGCTATAAGACCACCAGAACCATATAAAGGTAAAGGTATTAGATATAAAGGCGAACATGTAAGACGTAAAGTTGGAAAGAAAGCAGCTAAGTAAGGTAAGGAGGAAAGATTATGATAAAGAAAGAATCAAATAACGTTGCAAGACTAAGAAGACATGCAAGAGTACGTTCTAAAGTTTCTGGAACTAGTGATGTTCCAAGATTAAATGTATTTAGATCTAATGATAATATCTTTGTTCAAATTATCGATGATACTAAAGGAAATACCTTAGTTAGCTCATCTTCTGTTGAATTAAAACTTAAAAACGGTGGAAATGTTGAAGGTGCTAAATTAGTAGGAAAAGATATTGCTGAAAAAGCTAAAAAAGCTAAAATAACTAAAGTAGTATTTGATAGAGGTGGATACCTATATCATGGTAGAGTTCAAGCTTTAGCTGAAGCAGCAAGAGAAAATGGATTGGAATTTTAGGAGGATATTATGGCAAGAGAAAAATTTGATAATAAAAAGAATTTACTTGAAGATCAAGTAATATCTATTGGTAGAGTTACTAAAGTTACTAAAGGTGGACGTCATTTTAGATTTTCTGCAACAGTTGTTGTAGGAAATAGAAAAGGACTTGTTGGTCTTGGTAATGGTAAAGCTAACGAAGTTCCAGAAGCTATTAAAAAAGCACTTCAAGCTGCTAATAAAAATGTATTTAAAGTTGATATTATTGACAATAGAACAATTCCACATGATGCACAAGCTAAAGTAGGTAGAGCTATGGTTATGCTAAAACCTGCTAAAGAAGGTACTGGAGTTGTTGCTGGTGGTTCTGCTCGTGCTGTTTTAGAACTTGCAGGAGTTAAAGATATTGTTGCAAAATCTTTAGGTTCAAATACTAAGATTAATGTTGCAAAAGCAACTCTTGAAGCATTAAAGATGCAAAGAACTCCAGAACATATTGCTGCATTACGTGGTAAGAAAGTAGAGGAATTATAATATGAAGTTACATGAATTAAATGCTCTACCTGAAGCAAAGAATAAAAAAATATTAGGTCGTGGACCAGCATCTGGTACAGGTAAAACATCTGGACACGGTGAAAAAGGACAAAAAGCAAGAAGTGGTGTATCTATTTCTGCATGGTTCCAAGGTGGACAATCTCCACTTTATAGAAGAATTCCTAAAAGAGGATTTAATAATAAGAGATTTGAAACAAAATATGCAACTATCAATTTAAGTGATTTAAATAAATTCTTTAATGATGGTGATGTTGTTAGTCCTGAAATTTTAAAAGAAAAGGGGATAATTAAAAAACAACTTTCTGGTATTAAAGTTCTTGCAAACGGTGAACTTGAAAAGAAATTAACTGTTAAAGCTAATAGATTCTCAAGTAAAGCAGTTACAAAAATTGAAAATGCCGGTGGTAAAACTGAGGTGATTTAATATGTTTGCTATGATAAAGCAACTATTTAGTTCATCTAATAAAGATTTAAGAAAAAGAATATATTTTACATTATTTTGTTTAGGAGTATTCGCTTTTGGTACTACTATAACAATTCCTTGGGCTAATACAATATATCAAGAACTTGGTTTCTTAGAAATATTTAACTTAATGTCTGGTGGTGGATTAAAGTCATTTTCTATATTTGCACTTGGTGTATCACCATACATTACTGCATCAATTATTACCCAACTTCTTCAAATGGATATTATTCCATACTTTAAGGAATTAAAAGAAGAAGGATATACAGGAAGACAAAAAATAAATAAGATAACTAGATGGTTAGGAATTATATTTGCATTTATTCAAGCTTATGTACTTACTATTGCTTATATGAATGGTATGTCATCAGTTGAAATACTTAAAACAACATTAGTTATGACTGCTGGTACATGTTTCTTAATTTGGATGGGTGATCAAATTACTCAAAAGGGTATAGGAAATGGTATGTCATTACTAATTATGGCTGGTATTATTCAATCTATGCCATCAATATTTACAACTGCATTTAATGAATTAATATTAAGTGGAACTTATACAAATGTAGTTGGTATTATATTATTTATTATATTTGTATTAGTTGATTTAGCTATTATTATAGGAATTGTTTATACACAACTTGCTGAAAGAAGAATACCTATTCAGTATTCAAATAGAACAAATGTTGCCTATGGTGCTCAACAATCGTTCTTACCAATTAAATTAAATGCTGCAAATGTTATTCCAGTAATATTTGCATCAACATTAATAACTATTCCAGTTACTATTGTTAATTTAATTAATAATCAAGAAGCAATTGATTTTGTTAATAATTATATTAATTATACTTCTTGGACTGGTATGGTTATTTATGTATTATTAATCATGTTCTTTGGATATTTTTACACATTACTTCAAATGAATCCTGAAGAAATGAGTAAGAATTTAAATAAGAATGGTGGTTATATACCAGGCATTAGACCAGGTACTGATACTGCTAATTATATTACTAAAGTACTTGGAAGAATAACATTTGTTGGATCTATATTACTTGTTATTATAGCAATACTTCCAATTTTATTCTCTAAGTTATCTGGACTATCAAGTTCTGTAACTATTGGAGGAACTGGATTATTAATTGTTGTTGGTGTTGCAATTGAAACTAACAAACAAATTGAAAGTAGTCTTAGAAGTAGAAGCTATAAGAAGGGATATAGAAGAAGATGAAAAATGTAATTTTTGTTGCTCCACCTGCTGCTGGTAAAGGCACATGTAGTGAAGCTCTAAAGAATAAGTTTGGATACAAACATATATCAACGGGTGATCTACTTAGAGAAGCAAAAATGAAGGGTGATGACTTAGGACAAAAAATTGCATCATTAATTGATAGTGGTAAATTAGTTGGTGATGATATTGTCCTTGAGTTATTATCAAGAGAATTAAAAAATATGGATAAGGACAAGTTATTCATACTTGATGGTTATCCAAGAAATATTGCACAAGCTAAAACTTTAGATCAATTATTTGTTGATTTACAAGTTAGTGATTTTGTTGTAATATACTTAGAAATTGATTTTGAAAAGGCGTTAAATCGTACTCTAGGAAGACTTACATGTCCTAATTGTAATAAAGGATATAATAAGTATTCAACTTTGTTAAAGCCTAAAAAAGATGGTATCTGTGATGATTGTGGTACTAGTCTTGTTTCAAGAAGTGATGATACTAAAGAAACATTTAAGATTAGATATGACACTTATATGGAACAAACAAAACCTATTATAGATTACTATAAAGATAAAGATTTATTAAAAGTTATTGACGCAACACAAAATGTTGATGATATAATAAATGAAATTGAAAGGGTTATAAGTTAATGGTTAGTATAAAAAGTGATAGAGAAATAGAATTAATGAAATATGCTGGGCATATTAACTATTTATGTCATAAATACTTAGAAAGCAAATTAAGACCCGGTATTACTACTGGTGAACTTGATAAACTTGCAGGTGAATTTATAACTAGTCATGGTTGTATATCTTCATCTCTTGGTTATGAAGGATATCCTGGTAATATTTGTATATCAGTTAATGACGAAGTTGTTCACGGAATAGGTGGCAAAAGAAAAATTAAAAATGGTGATATTGTCTCACTTGATATATGTATGAGTTATAAAGGTTATCATTCTGATTCTGCTGCTACTTATCCTGTTGGAACAATAACAAAAGAAAAAGAAGAATTAATAAAAAATACTAAGGATGCACTTATGGAAGGCCTAAAAATGGTTAAGGAAGGTGCAAAACTTGGTGATATATCTAATGCTATTGAAACATATGCTCATCGTCATCACTTAGGTGTTGTTGAAGAGTTATGTGGACATGGTATTGGTACAGAATTACACGAAGATCCAGATATTCCAAACTTTGGTGAAAAAGGAACTGGTTTGACTCTTAAAGCAGGTATGACATTTGCAATTGAGCCTATGCTTAATTTAGGTACAAAACACGTTTATATGTTAGATGATGATTGGACAATTGTTACTGCCGATGGAAAACCAAGTGCACATTTTGAACACACTGTTTTGGTTACTAAAACTGGATATAAAATATTGACAGGAGAATAAAAAAATGGCTAAAAAAGATAGTGAAAAAATAGAAGTTGAAGGAAAAGTACTAGAAGTACTTAAAGGTGGAAGTTATATTGTTGAACTTCCAAATAAACATACTGTAGAGGCCTATGTTTCTGGTAAAATGCGTATGAACATGATTCGTATTTTACCAGGTGATACAGTTACAATTGAATTATCGCCTTACGATATAAAACATGGGCGTATTATATGGAATAATAGATAATCAAGGAGGAATTATTTATGAAAAAGAGACCATCAGTAAAACCTATGTGTGATAAATGCAAGGTTATTAGAAGAAAAGGTAAAGTTATGGTTATTTGTGAAAACCCTAAACACAAACAAGTACAAGGTTAATAGGAGGTTATTAAATGGCACGTATTAAAAATATTGAAATACCAAACCAAAAACATATTGTTATTGGTTTAACAGCAATCTATGGAATTGGAAGAAGATTAGCTGAAACAATTTGTGATGATGCAAAAGTTGAAAGAAGTAAAAAGGGTGCTGATTTAACTGAAGCAGAAATTGCAGCATTAAGAGCACAAATTGATAAATATACAGTTGAAGGAGATCTTAGAAGAGATGTTCAAATGAGCATTAAAAATAAGATGGAAATCAATTCTTATCAAGGTATTAGACACAAAAAAGGATTACCTGTTCGTGGACAAAGAACTTCAAGAAATGCTAAAACAAGAAAAGGTAAAGGAAAAGTTGTTGCTAATAAGAAAAAAGTTTCTAAATAGGAGGTAAATTAAATGGCTTACAATAGAAGAAAAAGAAAAGTTAAAAAGAATATTCCTGAAGCTCAAGCTCATATTAAAACTTCATACAATAACACAGTAGTATCTATTACTGATACAGCTGGTAATGTAATTAGTTGGGCTTCTTCAGGTACTATTGGATATAAAGGATCTAAAAAGAAAACAGCTTATGCTGCACAAATGGCTGCTGAAGCTGCTGGAAAATCTTCAATGGATTCTGGTGTTAAAAAAGTAGAAGTTGTTGTTACAGGTTTAGGTCAAGGTAGAGAAAGTTCTATTCGTGGACTTCAAGCTGCTGGACTTGAAATCACATCAATTTCTGATGTAACACCAGTACCACATAATGGTTGTCGTCCACCTAAGAGACCAAGAATATAGGAAAGAGGGGTAGAAATATGATTAAATTTGAAAAACCAGAATATAAAATAACTGAATATATTGAAGATGCACACTATGGAAAGTTTGAAATAGCACCACTTGAAAGAGGCTATGCTCAAACTATAGGTACTGCACTTAGAAGAATTATGTTATCAAGTATGCCAGGAACTGCTATAACATCTGTTAAAATTGCAGGAGTTATGCATGAATTCCAAAAAATTGAAGGTATAGTTGAAGATGTTACTCAAATTGTATTAAATTTAAAGAGTGTTGTTTTATTAAATCATTCTGAAAACAGAGATGAAATTAAAACAATTACTTTAAATGCAAATAAAGAAGGAGTAATTACTGCTGGTGATATCGAACATGATGCTGACTTAGAAATAGTTAATCCAGATCAAGTTATTTGTACACTTGTTAAAGGTGGAAAAATTGAAATGGAAATGACTGTAGCTAATGGTCGTGGATATGTTGATGCAAAAGAAAATCAAAAAATGTTTGATGACAAAGTTGGTGTTATTGGAATTGACTCAGATTTCTCACCAATTGAAAGAGTAGCTTTCGATCCACTTCCTACACGTGTTGGTCAAAATGAAAACTATGATAAATTAATTATGGAAGTTTATACTAATGGATCTTTAACTCCAGAGGAGGCTATGGCACTTTCTGCTAAAATATTAATGGAACATTTAAATATTATTGCTGATTTAAATAATATTTCTAATATTTCTGGAATGATGGCAGAAAAGAAAGTAGATACTATTACAAGAACATTAGAAACTCCTATTGAAGAAATTGAATTCTCAGTAAGAGCATATAATTGCTTAAAAAGAGCAGGAATTAATACTGTTCAAGACTTAATTAATAAGAAAGAAATAGAAGTAACAAAAATAAGAAATTTAGGTAAAAAGTCTTTAAAAGAAGTAATTGATAAAGTTAAAGAACTTGGACTTAAATTTAGTGAATAGTAAGGAGGTAATGCTATGGCTATATATAGAAAATTAAATAGAGAATCAAGAATTAGAAGAAGTATCTTAGCAAGTCTTACTAAAAGTGTATTAGAACATGGTTATGTTGTAACTACAGATGCAAGAGCAAAAGAAGCTAGAAAATATGTTGAAAGAATGATTACTTATGGAAAAGATGGTAGTCTTGTAGCTAGAAGAAAAGCACTTGCTTTCTTACATAATGATAAGAAATTAGTTAGTAAATTATTTGATGAACTTGCTAAAAAGTATGAAACTAGAAATGGTGGATATACAAGAATAATCAAATTAAAAGAAAGAGTTGGAGACGACGCTTTAGAAGTAAAATTAGAATTAGTTTAATTCTAATTTTTTTATGATTATTTTCTTGATAAAATATAAAATATTAATTATAATAATAAAGATTTAAGGATGTGATTTATTATGGCATTAAAAGCAGGTATTGTTGGTCTTCCAAACGTTGGTAAGTCAACATTATTTAATGCAATTACTAAAAAAAATATATTAGCAGCTAACTATCCATTTGCTACTATAGATCCTAACGTTGGTGTAGTTACTGTTCCAGATACAAGATTAGAGTTTTTAAATAATATGTATGTTCCTGAAAGAATGATTCCAACTACATATGAATTTACTGATATTGCTGGACTTGTTAAAGGAGCATCTAAGGGTGAAGGGCTAGGAAATAAATTTTTATCACACATAAGGGAAACAGATGCTATTGTTGAGGTAGTTAGATGTTTTGATAATCCTGATATTATTCATGTTGAGGGTAATCCTGATCCTATTAGGGATATTGAAATAATTAATTTAGAATTAATATTTTCGGATATGGAAATTGCTGAAACTCGTTTAAATAAAATAGCTAAAAAGGCTGAAACTACTAAAGAAAAAGAAACTGTTTTAGAATACAACGTTTTAAATAAATGTATTGAGGCACTGAATAATAATATTCCTTTAAGAAGAGTTGAATTAACTGAAGATGAATTACTATTATTAAAAAATTTTAATTTTATTACATTAAAACCAATTATATATGTTGCTAATGTAAGTGAAGATGATGTAGTAATTGGTCATAATAAATATACTGATGAAGTATCAAATTATGCAAAAGAAGAAGGCTCTGAAGTTGTTGTAATGTCTTGTGCGATGGAATCAGAATTATCTGAATTAAATGATGATGATAAACAAGTATTTTTAAATGATATGGGAATTACTAATTCAGGTTTAGATAAATTGATATATGCAACATATGAATTACTTGGGCTTAAAACATTCTTTACTGTTGGTAAAGATGAAGTAAGAGCATGGACTTTTAAGGATGGTATGAAAGCTCCAGAATGTGCAGGTATAATTCACAGTGATTTTCAAAGAGGTTTTATTAAAGCTGAAGTTACTTCTTTTGAAGATTTAAGAACTTTAGGTTCAGAATTAAAAGTAAAAGAAGCTGGCAAATTAAGACTTGAGGGAAAAGATTACTTAATGCAAGATGGCGATATAGTATTATTTAGATTTAATGTATAAATTATAAGTGGGGGTTTTATGAGCTTACAAGATGCAATAAATAAAGATTTAGAAAGAATAAATGCTAATTTAGATAATGAATTAAAAGATGATTTAATAGCTAGTGCAATACAATTAAAAGATATTGCTAAAGGGAAAAAATTAAAATAAATATTTTAAAAGAATTAAATTTATTAATGAAAAAATACTATGATAATGAATATTTTGTTGATGATAAAGTTGTTAAAGAATATAATGACAATTATGATTTTAATTTAGCATTATCAAAATTAGGTGAAGATATAGATAAAGCTAAAGAAAATATTACAAGATTTATGCTTGGAAGAATGAAACATAATTTAAAATATATGTTAAATAACTATGGTTTAAAAGAAGAAGAAATTGTGGATAAGAAAGTATTAGTTAGGGCTATAAATAGAGACTTTTAATAATTAAAAGATAAGCATAAAATATGCTTATTTTTCTTGATATTAAGTGCTTTGTTTGTTATAATATGTCTTGAGTAATTTAATTACTCCTTGTTTCATATTAATAAATGAAACCGTAATGACCATAAGGAGGTGTAAAAAATGAACAAATACGAAATGATGTTTATTGTTAAGTCACAAACTGAAGAAGCTGATGTTAAAAAAGTTGCTGATTCAATTGAAAAAGTAGCTAAAGATAATGGGGCAAAAGTTTCAGAATTTAAAGAATTAGGCTTAAAAAAACTTGCTTATCCTATTAAAAAGGAAATTAATGGATATTATTATCTATTAACTTTTGAAGCACCAAAAGAAGCTATTGAAGAACTAAATCGTAAAACATCTATTAATGAAAATGTTATTAGACATTTAATTGTTAGAAAAGAAGAGGAGTAATATATGAATAAAGTTATTTTAATTGGAAGATTAACTAGAGATCCTGAACTTAGAACAACGCCAAGTGGTGTTGCTACAACTACATTTGCTATTGCTGTAGATAGAAATTTTGTTAATCAACAAACTGGACAAAGAGAAGCAGATTTTATAAACTGCGTTGCTTGGAGAAAACAAGCTGAAAATATTTCTAGATATTGCAATAAAGGTAGCCAAGTTGCTGTTGAAGGAAGAATTCAAACTAGAAATTATGATGCAAATGATGGTACTAAAAGATATGTTACTGAAGTTATTTGTGATAATGTAACTTTCTTAGGATCAAAAAATTCTAATAATAACGAAGAAAACTCTTCATATAATAATTCTTATAGTGAACCATCACCAGATATTGAAACAGCTAATTTAAATGATGATCCATATGCAAATATGGGCGATGAAGTTGCTTTAACTGATGATGATTTACCTTTTGATTTTAATTAAGAAAGGAGAAAATATTATGGCTGAATTTTATCGTAAAAAGAAAAAAGTATGTCAAATGTGCGCTGGAAAATCATTTGATTATAAAGATGTAGCCGTTGTATCAAAATATATAACTGAAAAAGGAAAAATAATGCCAAGAAGAATGACAGGAGCTTGTGCCAAACATCAAAGACATATTGCTGAACAAATCAAATGGGCAAGATTTATGGCTTTAATACCTTTTGTTAAAGATTAAGTCTCTTATTAAGGGACTTTTTTTCTTGTCTTTATATCTCTTTTATGGTATATTTATTAAGAATAGGATGTGTCTTTGTTATGGACAATGTTAATGTAGATATAAAAAAAGAATTTGAAGAAAAAATAAGTAATATTGAAGACCACGATAAGAGAAAAAATAAGTTTTTTAAAATATTATTAAATGTTGCTTCAGTAATACTTTTTCTTGCTGTTTTAACAAGTGCTATATTGTCAGTTACTAATTATATAAAGGCCAAGCAAAAATATGAAAATCAAAATAATACTAATAGTTCATCTAATGTTGTAGAAATTGAGTTGAAATAAGGAGGAGTTATTTAAAATGAATGAAGAAAATGTCTTAAATGAATTTGATTATAATAATAAATTTGTTGATAATAACAATAATAATGAAGAAGAAAAAGAAAAGAAAAGACGCATTATTATTTTAATATTTTTATTCTTTTTAATAATTTTATTAGTATTATTATTTGGTTATTATTTAATTTTAAATAATAAAAAGAGTGAATTAAATATTGATACAAATGGTGATGGAGTTGCAGATTTAAATGTTGATACTAATAGTGATGGATATTGCGATATCAATTGCGATACAAATGGTGATGGAATTCCTGATTTAAATTTAGATTTTAATGGTAATAGAATTAAAATGTTTAATATTGATACAACAGGAAATAGAAAACCAGATACTAATTTAATTAATGTTGATGTTTATGGATATGGATATTGTACTAAAAACTGTGATACAAATGGCGATGGATTTCCTGATAGAAATGTTTATGTTCATAATTTAAGTTATTGTGAGTTAAATTGTGATATAAATGATGATAGTAAAGCAGACATTAATATTGATACAAATAATGATAAAATTGCAGATTTAAATATTGATGTTAATGGTGATAATATTTGTGATTTTAATTGCGATACAAATGGTGATGGGAAAGCAGATACTAAGCTAATTAATCAAGATACAAATGGTGATGGTAAGTGTGATTTAAATTGTGATACTAATGGTGATGGAAAACCAGATATTAATATTGACAAAAACGGTGATGTAAAACCAAATATAAATATTGATACAAATGGTGATGGAAAAGCTGACATTAACCTTGATTATGATGGCGATTTGTTATGTGACTTTAACTGTGATATTACGGGTGATAACATACCTAATACTAATTTAGCTAATCAAGATTTAGATGGTGATGGTAAATGTGATTTAAACTGTGATACCAATGGTGATGGAATGCCTGATTTAAATCTTGATTTTACTGGAGATTTAAAGCCAAATATAAATATTGATACCAATGGCGATGGTAAATGTGATGTTAACTGTGATCCAAATCATGATAAAAAATGTGAATATAATTGTGATAGTAATGGAGACCGTAAAGCTAATACTAATTTAGATACCAATGGTGATGGAATTGCTGATTTAAACATTGATAAAAATGGTGATGGAAGATGCGAATTTAATTGCGATACCAATGGTGATGGTAAACCAGATAAAAATTTAATTAATCAAGATACTGATAATGATGGAGTTTGTGATTTAAATTGTGATACCAATGGTGATGGAATACCTGATAAAAACTTTGATACTAATGGTGATGGCAAACCAAATATTAATGTTGATACAAATGGTGATAATGTACCAGATTTAAATATTGATGTTGATGGTAATGGAGTTTGTGATTATGCATGTGATACCAATGGTGATGGCAAACCTGATCTTAACTTGATGAATCAAGACTTAGATGGTGATAAAAAGTGTGATTTAAATTGTGATACCAATGGTGATGGAATACCTGATAGAAATGTTGATACTGATAGTGATGGGGTATGTGATTTAAATTGTGATAATAATTCTGATGGAATTTGTGATATTAATTGTGATACAAATAAAGATAGAAAACCAGATTTAAATATTGATTTAAATGGCGATGGCAAATGCGATCTAAACTGTGATACCAATGGTGATGGAATACCAGATTTAAATTTAGATTCAAATGGTGATCATAAATGTGATTATAACTGTGATACCAATAATGATGGTAAACCTGATGAAAATCTTATGAATCAAGATTTAGATGGTGATGGCAAATGTGATTTAAATTGTGATACAACAGGTGATGGATTCCCAAATCTTAATGTTGATATAGATGGTGATGGAATTTGTGATTATAATTGCTTATATAATCCAATACCAACACCAGAGCCAACACCTGAGCCAGAACCTGAGCCTGAACCAGAACCAGAGCCAGAACCAACACCTGAGCCAGAACCTGATAAGTGTTCAAAGAACTGCGATTTAGATGGTGATGGCAAATGTGATTATAATTGCGATACCAATGGTGACGGAAAGTGCGACTTAAACTGTGACACCAATGGCGATGGCAAGTGCGACTTAAATTGCGACACGAATAAGGATGGCAAATGTGATTTAAACTGTGATACCAATGGTGATGGTAAGTGTGATATAAATTGCGACACAAACGGTGATGGCAAATGCGATTTAAACTGTGATAAAAATGGTGACGGAAAATGTGATTTAAATTGTGATACAAATGGCGATGGCAAATGTGATTACAATTGCGATACTAATGGCGATGGCAAATGCGATTTAAACTGTGATACAAATGGCGATGGCAAATGTGATTTAAACTGTGATACCAATGGTGATGGTAAATGTGATTACAATTGCGATACCAATGGTGATGGATTACCTGATGTAAATATTGATACTAATGGTGATAATAAGTGTGATTTAAATTGTGATACAGATGGAGATGGCAAACCAGATACTAATATTGATACCAATGGTGATGGTATATGTGATTTAAACTGTGACACTAATGGTGATGGTAAGTGCGATTACAATTGCGATACTAATGGTGACGGAAAATGTGATTTAAATTGCGATACTAATGGTGATAAAATACCAGATACTAATTTAGATACAGATGGCGATGGTAAGTGTGACTTAAACTGTGATTTAGATGGCGATGGTAAATGTGATTTAAACTGTGATACCAATGGTGATGGTAAGTGTGATATAAATTGCGATACTGATGATGATGGCAAAGCAGATTTAAATATCGATTTAGATGGCGATAACAAATGTGATTTAAACTGTGACACAGATGGTGATGGTAAGTGTGATATAAATTGCGATACTAATGGTGATGGTGTTTGTGATCTTAACTGTGATACAGATGGCGATGGTAAATGCGATTTAAACTGTGACACAGATGGTGATGGTAAATGCGATTTAAATTGCGATACAGATGGTGATAGAAAATGTGACTTAAACTGTGACACAGATGGTGATGGCAAACCAGATACTAATATAGACACAGATGGTGATGGTAAATGTGATTTAAACTGTGACACAGACGGCGACGGTAAATGCGATTTAAATTGTGACACTAATGGTGATGGTAAGCCAGATACTAATATAGACACAGATGGCGATGGTAAGTGTGACTTAAACTGTGACACTAATGGTGATGGCAAATGCGATTTAAACTGTGACACAGACGGCGATGGTAAATGCGATATAAACTGTGACACTAATGGAGACGGCAAATGTGATCTCAACTGTGATACAGATGGCGATGGTAAGTGTGATATAAATTGTGATACAAATGGCGATGGCAAATGCGATATAAACTGTGATACAAATGGCGATGGCAAATGTGATTTAAACTGTGATACAAACGGTGATGGTAAATGCGATTTAAACTGTGACACAGATGGTGATGGCAAATGCGACTTAAACTGTGACACAAATGATGATGGAGTATGTGACAAATATTGCGATACAGATGGTGATGGAATATGCGATATGTATTGTGATGTTGAAGAAGGAACATATTATATTTCACTTGGTGATATTAATTCAATTAATGGAAGAAATATAGTCCCAGGTTGGAGTGGATCACAATCGTTTTCAATAAAGAATTCTAACCCAGCTAATATTTCATATAGCTTAGAATGGATAAATGTTACTAATACATTTACTACAAATAATTTAAAATATACTTTAATTAGAAATGGTGAAGTAATTGTATCTGATGCAACATTACCATATAATGGTCAAGCGTTAATTGAAAATGAAATTGTAAATGCTAATTCTGAAAATAGATATGAAATTAGATACGAATTCAAAGAAACTGGTGAAAACCAAAATGTAGATATGAATAAAGTATTTAAAACTGATATTTTAGTTAAAGCAGGTCAAGTAGAAAATTGAGATAATTAATCTCAATTTTTTATTTGTTAAAAACATGTCAAATAAAGAAAAAGAATCTAATATTAATTGATATTGTAATTAATTTATCTTATAATTTTTATAAGAATAGGGGCTTATAGTGTGGAACAAGTAAAGAATTTTTTTAAAAATCCTATCATTAAAATAATAACCAAGATAATATCTTGGGTTGTTTTAGTGTTTTTAGTTTTACTTGCTTTACTTTTAATTTATTATGTCATAAGTTCAAAAATATATGAAATTAAAGGAAAAAATTATGAACCAGCAGTATCGTTATATACAATTATTTCGCCATCAATGGAACCTGCAATTAAAGTATATGATGTTGTTGTTACTAGGAAAGTAACAGATCCATCAACTATTAAAGAAGGAGATATAATAACCTATGTTTCAACAAGTACTTTAGGTGAAGGGTTAACAATCACACATAGAGTTAAGTCTGTTATTACTACTGATAATGGTGTTAAATTTAGAACTCAAGGAGATAATAATGCAATAGCTGATTCTGCTTTGGTAAGCAGTGATCATATTTTAGGAAAAGTAATGTTTAAAATACCTTTACTTGGTCATGTTCAGTTTTTACTTCAATCAAAAGGCGGATTGTTATTTGTACTTTTAATTCCTGCATTAATTGTTGTAATATACGATGTTGTTAAAGTTGTTAGATTATCAAGTATTAAACAAAAAGTTGAAGAATCTATTAAGGCACCTGAAGAAAATATCCAATTAAAAAATAAAACAGATAATTTAAAGAAAGACTTAAAGCAAAAGTATATTGGTGTTGCTGCAGTTAGACCTATTATAGAACCAGTAAACACTTTTGATGATAACACTAAAGAAAATATTACACCATTTATTACTAATGAAGTTCAAAAAGATGGCGAAGATGAATATTTTAGTAAAGAAAATTTAGGCGTTGTAAAAAATATTGAACCTGCCATTATTAATGATAACATTAATGATTTTGACATGAATAAAGTACTTAATAATATTGAAAAAGTAAAAGATGAAGAAGAAAAATTTGATGTTAATAAAGTAATGGTTAATATATCTAAACTAAATTCTTTAGATGATAGTTTAACATTACCAAAAACCAAGAACTAATTGTTCTTGGTTTTGTTTTCTAATATTTTTATTGGTTTATAAATTATATAAGAAAGAATAATTAAAATAAGTATTCCTGAGTAAACTAAATCTAAATTAAATACTTGTGTACCATATATAATTAAATATCCTATACCTTTTTTACTTACTAAAAATTCTCCCATTATTACTCCGCTATTACCTGTGGTGGGAGAAAATATGCAAAGGTTATAAGATTCCAAGAAAGGTGTAATAAATATGGGAGCAAGAATGACTTGTCCTTATTGTAATAGTAAGGACACAACAAATGTTATTTATCTTTATAGATATAAT
>JAFUTV010000019.1 GCA_017484125.1 Bacilli bacterium | reverse complement strand
TTTTAAATAACTTAAGGTCTTCAATTTTCTTTAATTGAAGCTCTATTTTTTTATCCAATAATTCCAATGTATTTGATATTTTCTCTTGCTCATTTAGTGATGGTAAATATACTGGAGTTTCACATAATTTATCATAATAAAAATATTGTCTAACACTTCCTTCTTGAAGTTTATTAATCCATTTAGGAAATTTGTCAGATTTTAACCAATACCAAATAAATTTATCATTAATATAATCCCTAGTTTTAAAAACCTCATATAATGAACTTACAATTATATCTTCATTATCTGAATAATATCCAATTGAACCAACATTAATTCTAGCTGGATTATATGCAAATGAATTTTTAGTTACTATGTTATATGCCTTTCTATCTGTATCTTTCATATATCCGAATTCATTATGTGCTTCATTTTGTGGCACAAATCCGAATGTATTTGTGATAGCATAAGGAACAAGATTTAAATTATCTTTGTTTCTTTTTCCAGAATTATAAGAAAATTGTGAAAATTTTTCTTTTTTCCACTCATCTTTGAACTCTTTAAATCTTATTTTTGGAACATTCATTATCTCACCACCAAACTAGTCCTTAAGTTTAATAAATAGATACTAACTTAACTACTTAACATTATATCACAATTTTAAACGATTTTTAATTACTTTCGTGAAATATCTTACATATCATATCAATACATTTCTTTTTTTGTGATAGTCTTGGGTGAACATATAAATTTAAAGTAATATTTACATTAGCATGTCCAAGCAATTCACTAACAGTTTTATAGTCAACTCCTAATGAGATGCAATTAGTTGCAAATGTATGTCTAAGAGAATGAAAATTAAATTGTTTTATTTTTACTTGTTTTAATACTTTATTAAAGTATTTTCTATATGTTCTAGGTTCTAAATATTTACTATTCCCAGTAATTACATAATCATCATTATTGGTTTTAAGCTGTTTTAGTATTTCTAAGAATTCTTTGTTAATAGGTATTTCTCTATTAGCATTTTTTGTCTTTGGAGTTGTTATTATTACTTTTGAAATATTTTTATCTCTATCTTTAATATAAACTCTTTGAATAGTTTTATTAATAGATAAAATATTCTTTTTAAAATCTATGTCTTTCCATTGTAATGCACATAATTCGCCGATTCTTAGACCTGAATATAAAGATATTAATAATCCTATATTTCTATTAGTTAAGTTTTCTAAAACATAATTAGTGATTTTATTTTGTTCATGTTTGGATAATATGTAAATTTTAGAATCTTTATTGTCTTTTGGATAGTTAAATGATAATTCAAAGTGCCTTATTTTTTCTTCATTAATAGCTTTTTTGATACTTCCTTTAACAATTATTGTTATATCTTTTATTGTTTTTTCGGATAATCCACCAGATCCATCTTTTCTACCATTTTTGAATAATTCAAGTAAGAAATCTTGAATAATTTTATGATTTAAATCTTGAATATAGTAATTTCCTAGCTTTGGAATAATATGATTAAAAATGTTATTTGAATAATTAGCATAAGTAGATTCTTTAATATATTCCTTTTTGTCAATTAACCATTCATAAATCCAATCACTATATAAAATCTTATTTTTTTTAGCAAACATATAATATTCCTCCTTTCCAGAGAAATATTATATTGGTTCATTATCTCATTATTAAACTTAAGGACTAGTTTGGTGGTGAGATAATGAAACCTAAATTGAGATTTACAGAATTTAATAGTGATTGGAATAAAACAACTTTAAAAAATATTGCAATAATTAATCCTAAAAACGAAAATATTCCAGATAAATTTATTTATATTGATCTTGAAAGTGTTAATAAAGGAATTTTATCTCAAGAAAAAATTATCTCTAAATCGGATGCACCAAGCAGAGCTCAAAGAACAGTAAAAAAGAATGATATTTTATTTCAAACAGTTAGACCTTATCAACAAAATAACTATTTTGTTAAAGAAATTAAAGATTTATCTTATGTTGCATCAACAGGATATGCATTAATCAGAACTAATGAAAATCCATATTTCATCTATAGTATTTTACATAAAAAGGATTTTTTAGATAAAGTAATTGATAGATGTACAGGAACAAGTTTCCCAGCAATTAGTTCAAATGATTTGGCTGATATTAATATAAACATACCCGATATTCAAGAACAAACTAAGATATCCAATTTTCTATCATTAATAGATAAAAAAATAGAACTTCAAACCAAGAAAATTGAAGACCTTAAGTTATTTAAAAAAGGACTACATAATAGATTGTTTAATGAAGTTGATGGAGATGATTATTTATTATCTGATATAGCTATATTTGAAAATGGAAAAGGACATGAAAATATAGTTGATGACAATGGAGAATATGTACTTATAAAT
>JAFUTV010000018.1 GCA_017484125.1 Bacilli bacterium | reverse complement strand
TTTGATACATCTAATGTAACAAATATGAGTAATATGTTTGCTAGAATGAGTGGTTTAACAAGCATAGATATAAGTTCATTTAATACCTCAAATGTAACGGATATGCATGGAATGTTTGCTTATACGAGTAGCTTAACAAGTATAGATTTAAGTTCATTTGATACCTCAAAAGTAACTAATATGGCTGGTATGTTTGCAACAATGAGTAATTTAACAAATTTAAATTTAGGAAGTAATTTTGATACTTCAAATGTTACTATCATGGGTGATGGACCTTACAATAATTCGGGAATGTTTTCTGGATGTTCTAGTTTAACAGTTTTAAACTTTGGAAATAAATTTGATACATCCAATGTAACAAATATGAGTTCGATGTTTTCAGGAATGAGTGGTTTAACAAGTATAGACTTAAGTAATTTTAATACCTCAAACGTAACAGATATGAGTTATATGTTTAAAGGAATGAGCGGTTTAACAAGTTTAGATTTAAGTTCATTTGATACAACAAAAGTAACAGATATGAGTTCGATGTTTTCAGGACTGAGTGGCTTAACAAGTATAGATTTAAGTTCTCTTAATACCTCAAACGTAACAAATATGAGTTCGATGTTTTCAGGACTGAGTGGTTTAACAAGTATAGACTTAAGTCCCTTAGATACTTCAAATGTAACAAATATGAGTAATATGTTTTATGGAATGAGTGGATTAACGAGTATAGACTTAAGTCCCCTAAATACCTCAAATGTAGAAAACATGTACCAAATGTTTACAAATATGAAAGGCTTAACAAATTTAGATTTAAGTATGTTTGATACATCAAAAGTCACGAATATGTGGAATATGTTTTATGCCATGGAAAATTTAACTACAATATATGTTAATCCAACTAAGTGGAATACCAATGCTGTAACTTCAAGTTCTAGTATGTTTTATCGTGATACTAAACTTGTTGGTGGTGCTGGAACAACATTTGATTCATCACATACTAATAAAGAATATGCAAGAATAGATGGTGGACCAGAATCAGATACTCCTGGATATTTAACAGATATAGCTGATAAACCATAATAAGAAGTCTTAGTTTTAAGACTTTTTTCTTTACTAAAATTATTATTTAAATTATAATAAATATAGGTGAATACAATGAAAAAACTAACAATATTAGCCTTACATCTTGGTTATGGTGGTATAGAAAAGTGTATTAGTGAAGTATCAAATTTATTATCTAATGATTTTAATATAGAAATATTAAGTATATATAAATTATATGGTAAGGAAGTATATAAGTTTAATAATAATATAAAAATAACATATTTAACTAATATAAAACCTAATAGATATGAATTTATTTCTTATTTAAAACAGTTTAGATTAATTAAAGCTTTTAAGGAAGGATTAAAATCTATTAAAATACTTCATATAAAGAAAAAAGTAATTGTTAATGCTTTAAAAAATGCTAATAGTGATATTGTTATTTCTACTAATATATTTTTAAATAAATTGTTAGGTAAATATAGTAATTGTAAGTTAAAAATAGCTTGGGAACATAATCATTATCAAAAAACAGTTAATTATGCCAATAAATTTATGAATTCATGTAAAAATATAAATAAAGCTATATTAGTTAGTAAAGATATATATAATTATTATTCTAACTTATTTGATAATAATAATATTAAATGTAAGTGTGTATATATTCCTAATTTTATTGATAATAAATTTGCTATTAAAAGTAGTTTATTAAATAAAAATATTATTAGTGTAGGAAGATTATCTAAAGAAAAAGGATTTAGTGATTTAATAGATGTATTTAAATTAATTAATGAAAAAGATGATAGTATTAAACTTACTTTAGTAGGTGATGGAAGTGAATATAATAATATTAAAAATAAGATTAAAGAATATAAATTAGAAAATAATATAAATATGACAGGATATTTAAATTCTGATCAAATAGATAAATTATATGAAGAATCATCAATATATTTAATGACTTCTTATACTGAATCTTTTGGATTGGTTTTAATTGAAGCAATGTCTCATGGTGTTGTTCCTGTTGCTTTTAATAGTGCACAAGGCTCTAAAGAAATAATTGAAAATAACTATAATGGATACTTAATAAGTAATAGAGATAAAGAAGAAATGGCGAGTATTACCGTTGATTTATTAAATAATAAAAATAAGTTAAAAGAATTATCTAACAATACTTATTTAAAAGTTATGGAATATAGTAGTGATAAAGTGTATAATAAATGGGTAGAACTATTAAAAGGAGATAATATATGAAAAAAAGGGTTTTATTTATATCATCAATGGGTGGTCATTTAAATGAATTATTAAAGTTAGAACCTATGTTTAATAATTATAACTATCATATAGTTACAGAAAAGACACCTACAACTACCTATTTAAAAGATAAATATAAAAATAAAGTATCTTATGTTATTTATTCTACTAAGAAGAATTGGATAATATATCCTTTTGTTCTTTTAATAAATTCTTTTATTTCATTATTTTACTTTTTAAAATATAAACCTAAATATATTGTAACAACAGGAACTCATACTGCAGGTCCTATGTGTTGCATTGGAAAAATATTAGGTGCTAAAATTATTTATATTGAGACATTTGCCAATGTGCATCGAAAAACAATCACCGGAAGAATAGTTTATTTATTTGCAGATTATTTTGTTGTACAATGGAAATCGATGATGAAGTTATATCCTAAGGCTAAATATGGAGGATGGATATTTTAAAGGAGGATAATTATGGTATTTATAACACTAGGAACTCAAGATAAAGCTTTTCCAAGACTTTTAAATGAAGTAGATGAATTAATTGAAAATGGGTTAATTGAAGATAGTGTGGTTGCACAAATTGGATCTACCAAATATAGTTCAGAGAATATGCAAATTTTTAAATATATGGAAAGAGAAGATTTACTAGATTATATTGAAAATTCTGAATATATAATATGTCATGCTGGTGTTGGTACCATTATTGATTCTTTAAATAGAAATAAAAGAGTAATTGCTGTTCCTAGATTAAAAAAATATAAAGAACATGTTAATGACCATCAAATTGAAATAGTTAAAGAATTTTCTAAAATGGGTTTAATTATAGATGGTTCTAAAGATTTAGCTAAAGCAATAGCGAAAGTAAAGTATTTTAAACCAAAAAAATATAAAAGTAATACTAAAAACTTTATAAGTATTATTGAAGATTTTATAGAAAATAAATAAAAAGCAATTATTTTAATTGCTTTTTATATTGTATTTTTTTGCTAGTTCTAATTTTGATACATCAACTTGACTTCTAACATCAAATTTAATTTTAGATACCCATTTATCATAATAATTATCAAATCCAAATCTTTCACTTGATGAATATCCAATACATACACCATGACGATTATTATCATCTAAGGCTGTATATCCATATGGTAACCAAAATGTCTCATTTTCATTATGAAAATTGCCATCTTCATCAACTACAACATCAAATTGATCAATGTTGCCAAAAGTAACATACTTAACGATTGGTTTTTCAATAGTTTCGGCATAAGTATCACATTGTGTAAATACATCTTCATCTTTATACCAACCTATAATATCTCCGATTTGATTAGTTTCCTTATCAAATTTTGCAATTGCAAATGGATATGGTGCATCTGATTTAACACCAACTATAACACCAATTCTATATCCAACAGGACCTCCAACATAAAAATTTTTAGTAGGAACACCTGTTCCTAAAGAATTTTCATTACCTATACTATCAGATTTAAAATAGCAAATATCACCAAGTTTATTTTTAATATCTTTTAATTTAAATGCTACTTTTTCAAAATTTTTATTTCCTCTTTCATCAACTACTATTTCGTCTTTATTAGCATCTTCTTCCATTTTTTCTGGATTTTCTTGATAATATTTAATTGCATCATCTAAGTAAGAATCTAAATCATCACTAGCATAAACATTTAATGAATTTGACAATAAACTAGTCATTACTGTAGTAAGTAATGCCTTTTTTAGAGTATTTTTTTTCATAAATTAATCATCCCCTCAAACTAGGAAGTTATTTTAACATTTATAATTACTAAATGTCAATAAAATAAGTATTATATATTGACTTTGCGTACCAAATATGATACATTATATGTACGTTTTAGGGGGAATATTAAATGCAAAATAATGAAGAAGAATTTAATAATTTAGAATATTTATTTAAAAAAATTAATAATAAAAAGGAATTAATTGATGAGTTACAAAATAGTAAATTTGATACAAAACCAATTATAGCATCTATAGGGGTTACTGGATTTCTTTTTTCATCAGGATTTTATTCAGTATTTAGATTAGCAGATTTAATATCTACTAAAAGTGCTTTAATTGGAACTGGAGCCATTGTTGGAATTTTTGGAATTGTTGGTGTTTGTACTTATATTGATATGCTTGTTGAAAATGATAATATAGATGAAAAAATAAAAGAAGAAGAAAAACAACTTGAAATGTTAAATAGGGTATATAACAAACAAAAAGATGATATTTTAAATAATAAAGAAATAAGTTTTAATGAATTTACTTGTCCTTGTTGTAATGCACCACTTAATGTTAATGAATCATCAGAAAGTATTAGTTGCGAGTATTGTGATACTAAATTTTATTTAAATACTTTTTATAAAGAAGATAAAGATATTGTTCTAATAAGAAAAAGATAGTTTTGTCTTTTTTTTTATGCTATAATTATTTACGTGATGGAATATGAAACAAGAAAATATTAGGAATTTTTCTATTATTGCTCATATAGATCATGGTAAAAGTACTTTAGCAGATAGAATATTAGAAATTACTGGTGCTGTCTCTAAAAGGGAAATGAAAGAACAAATACTAGATTCCATGGATTTAGAGCGTGAAAGAGGAATTACAATTAAATTAAATGCCGTTAAATTAAATTATAAATATAAAGATGAAGATTATGTTCTAAATTTAATTGATACTCCAGGACATGTAGATTTTTCTTATGAAGTATCTAGATCTTTAGCTGCTTGTGAAGGTGCAATTTTAGTTGTTGATGCTGCTCAAGGAATTGAGGCACAAACACTTGCAAATTTATTTTTAGCAATGAATGATAATTTAACAATAATACCTGTTATTAATAAAATAGATTTACCTAATGCTGATATTGTTAAAGTAAAAAAAGAATTAATTGATGTTCTTGGATTTAAAGATGAAGAAATATTACTATGTTCTGGTAAAACTGGAGTGGGGGTAAAAGAGTTAATCGAAGCAATTATAGAAAGAGTTCCAGCTCCGAAAATTAATAATAATGCACCAACTAGAGCCTTAATATTTGATAGCTATTTTGATTCATATCGTGGTGTTATTGCTCATATTAGGGTAGTAGATGGTTCTATTAAATTAAAAGATCATATTACTATGATGGCAACAAATTCAACTTTTGAGGTTGTTGAAATTGGTGTAAATACTCCAAATGTAGTAAAAACAAAATCATTAAATTCAGGTGAAGTTGGATGGGTAAGTGCATCAATTAAAAATATTGATAAAGTTCGTGTTGGTGATACAATTACAACTGAAGAAAATAAATCTAATATTCCACTTGCGGGATATCAACCAATGAAACCAATGGTTTATTCTGGATTATTTCCAATTGAGCCAAATAAATATCCTGCTTTAAAAGAAGCATTAGAAAAATTAAAACTTAATGATGCATCACTAATATTTGAACCTGAAAATTCTGATGCCTTAGGCTTTGGATTTAGATGTGGCTTTTTAGGTCTTTTACATATGGATATAATTGTAGAAAGATTAACTAGAGAATTTAATATTGAAGTAATTGCAACATCTCCTTCAGTTATTTATCATGTAACTAAAACTGATGGTAGTAAAATTGAAGTAGATTCTCCAAATAAATTACCTGATAAAGTTAAAATAGCTTCTATTGAAGAACCGTATATTAAAACTAATATATTTGTACCAAGTGAGTATATTGGAGCTATTATGGAACTATGTCAAGATAAAAGAGGTACTTATATTGATATGGAATATATAGATCCAACAAGAGTAAATATTCATTATGATATTCCTTTATCTGAAATAGTGTATGATTTCTTTGATAAATTAAAATCATCTACTAAAGGATACGCATCTTTTGATTATGAATTATCTGGATATAAAGAATCTAATTTAGTTAAAATGGATATTTTAATAAATGGTGAAGTAGTCGATGCATTAAGTTTAATAGTTCATAAAGATTTTGCATATACTAGAGGAAAAGAAATAGTTGAATCATTAAAAGAAATAATTCCAAGACAATTATTTATAGTTCCTATTCAGGCAAGTATCGGTTCTAAAATAATAGCAAGGGAAACTATTTCGGCAATGCGAAAAAATGTTTTAGCAAAATGTTATGGTGGAGATATTACAAGAAAAAGAAAATTATTAGAAAAACAAAAAGAAGGCAAAAAGAAAATGAAAACTATAGGCTCTGTTGAAGTTCCTAAAGAAGCATTTTTATTAGTACTTAATTCTAATAAATAAATGATGTGAATTTTTTCACATCTTTTTTAAATTATTTATAATAAATTTTTAAAAAATATGTTATGATATATATATGAAGTAGAGTGAGTAAATATGAAAAGTAACGTTGTAAAAAATGGAATTGTTTTTGCTATGTTTGTTATTGGAATATTATATGTTTTAATATATTTTTTTGTTCCAAAACTAAATATTGAAAAAAATAAGATAACTATAAATGTCAATGAAGATTATCAAAACATTAATTATAGTGCATCAGTAATTGGTAAAGATGTAACTGATAAAGTTAAAGTAGATGGTGTTGTTGATACAAGTCATGTTGGTACTTATAGAATAACATATGAACTAAAAGAATCTATTTTTGATATTAAAAAAGTTGTTGAGGTAAAAGTAGTTGATAATGTTCCTCCAGAATTAAAATTATATGGTCAAGAGGAATATAAGGTATGTTCTGTTGATAGCTTTGAAGATGAAGGATATAGTGCGGTAGATAACTATGATGGTGATTTAACTGATAAAGTTGAAGTTAAAAAATATGATTCAAGCATAGATTATATTGTTAAAGATTCATCTAATAATGAAACTAAAAAAACTAGAAATATAATAATTGATGATGAAGTTGCTCCATCAATAAAATTAAAGGGAAATGAAAAAGTATATGTAACATTAAATAGTGAATATAAAGAAGAAGGGGCAACAGCAAGCGATAATTGTGATGGTGATATAACAAATAATATTCAAATTGAAGGAAGTATTGATGTAAATAATGAAGGAACATATACTTTAACGTACATTGTAAAGGATTCTAAAGGAAATGAATCAAGTGTAAAACGTGAAGTAGTAGTTCAAAAAGAACAAGTTGTTGCTGATAAAAACAATAAAAATACTAATGGTGTTATTTATTTAACATTTGATGATGGTCCTGGAGGATATACTAATACTATACTTGATGTGTTAAAAAAATATGATGTTAAAGCTACTTTCTTTGTAACATTAGCTGGATCTGATGATGTTATTAAAAGAGAATATGATGAAGGACATACTGTTGCACTTCATACAGCTACTCATAAATATGAAATATATACATCAGTAGATACCTATTTTGCTGATTTAAATAAAGTTGCTAAAAGAGTAAAAGATATTACAGGAATTGATTCAAAATATGTAAGATTTCCTGGAGGATCTTCTAATACTATTTCAAGAAGATATAGTTCTGGTATAATGACAAAATTAGCTAAAGAAGTTCAAGAAAGAGGATATAAATATTATGATTGGAATGTAGATGTTAATGATGCTGGAAAATGTGCCTATGTTAGTAATAGACAATACTGTGTTTTAAGTAATTTTAAGTCTGGTATTTATCCAAATAGAAGTAATGTTGTCTTAATGCATGATATTAAATCTTATACAGCTTCAGCTTTGGAAGATATGATTAAATATGGTAAAAGTAAAGGATTTACTTTTAAAGCAATTGATGATAACACTCCAACTTGTCATCATGGTATACATAATTAATAACAAAGATATTTATTTTTAAAAAATAATGTGATAAACTATACATAGTAGGTGAAAATATATGAACTATAAAAGTATGATAAAAAAACAATCTTTTATAATTGCTTTGTCTATAATATTAATGACGTTAGTTTTAATTGGAGCATCATATGCTTTATTTGGCAGTTTGAATAAAAGTAGGACTGAACAAGTAGTAACATCAGGGTCTTTAATAGTAGATTATACTCAAGGAACAGGAACAACATTAACTGGAGAGATAATACCAGAAGAAGATGAAACAGCAGCTGCTTCAACTGGATATGAAATAAAAGTAACAAATACAGGAACACTTCCAATGAAGTATGATATATTAATATATACTGGAGAAGAAAATGAACTTCCTCATGAAAATATAAAAGTAAAATTAGATGATGATGAAATAAAAGCATTAAGTACATTAACTAAAACTTCAGAAACATCATCAGAAACATTAAATAATATAAAATATATATTAAAAGGTGATTTAACAGTATCAGCTTCAGGTGATTATGGAGATGTTAAAACACATGTAGTAAGAGTATGGATAGATAAAACATCTCAAGAATCAATAGTTGATTCAAAATTTCAATTAAAAGTAAAAGTAGAAGGTGTTGTAGCAGATGATTATGTTGCACCAGAAGCACCAAAAACATTTGCAACATATTTAAGAGGACTAGAAGAATCAACTACAGTATTACCTGATGATGGAACAGTTGATCATAACATGCGATATACTGGAACAAATCCAGCAAATTATGTTAAATTTAAATTAAGTGATGGAACATATGAAACATGGAGAGTAATAGGAGTGTTTAATTCTAATTCTCATGGTTCATCAAGTGATAGAGTAAAAATAATTAGAACAGAAACAATAGGAAATACAGCATATGATAGTAATAATGTAAATGATTGGAGTACAGCTAGTTTACAAACAAAATTAAATGGAACTACATATAAATATGTGGGAAGTGAATATATAGATGATGCAACATGGAAACTTGGTGGATCTGAAGCGAGTGTATTAGTGTCAGAACTTTATACAAATGAAAGAGGAACAACAGTACATGAGGGATGGTCAACAGAGTGGACAGGAAAAGTAGCCTTAGCTCATCCATCAGATTTTGGATATTCAATAGAAAATGGAAGTAATAGATCTTATTGTCTTTCCCAAGATATAAGTAGTTGGAGTAGTTCTGATGTAAATAATGGTGAATGTTTAAATTCAAGTTGGATGTTTTCAAATGGTAATTATTGGACTTTAAATACTGAAAGTAGTGGTAACGTTTTTATCATTTATGTAGGTGGAGCTCTTTATCAAAGCAATTATTATGATAATATTGATGGCATAGATGGAGCACGCCCATCAGTTTATTTAAAATCAGATGTAGTGTGTGATAATTGTGATGAAGCAGATGCAGGAACTGAAACTAATCCTTTTGAATTATCAGTATCTGAATAAATACTAGAGAATATCTCTAGTTTTTTCTTTTATTGATTTTTATAAGAAAATATAAGATAATATAAATAAGAAAGTTAAGGTGTTAGATATGGATGCAGTATATATTCATATACCTTTTTGTAAAAAGATATGTTCTTATTGTGATTTTTGTAAAATATATTTAAATGATAAATTTACTTTACCTTATCTTAATGCTTTATTAAATGAAATAAAAGATAGATATCAAGGGGAAAAAATTAAAACACTTTATATAGGTGGTGGAACGCCTTCTTGTTTATCATTAAAGGATTTGAATTATTTATTTGATATTATAAAATTATTTGATTTATCAGAATTAAAAGAGTTTACTTTTGAATGTAATATAAATGATATAAATGAAGAAATACTTAAAGTATTACAAAGTAATGGTGTTAATAGATTAAGTATTGGAATTGAATCTTTTAATGAAAATAATTTAAAGTTTATGAATAGATTTCATACTTTTGATGATGTTTTAGATAAAATTAATTTATGTAGATCATATAATTTTAATAATATTAACTTAGATTTAATATATGGATTACCAAATGAATCTATTTCAATATTAAAGAAAGATTTAAAATTATTACTAAAGTTAAATCCAGAACATATAAGTACTTATTCTTTAATAATTGAAGATAATACAATGATTGGAATTAATCAAATGGTACCAGTTGATGAAGAAACTGATAGTGAAATGTATAGAATAATATGTCAAATATTAAAAAAGAATAATTATATTCATTATGAAGTATCTAATTTTGCTAAAGAAGGTTATGCTTCACTTCATAATATTAATTATTGGTTAAATGAAAACTATTATGGTTTTGGACTTTCTTCTCATGGATATATTGGTAATGTAAGATATGAAAATACAAGAAGTTTAACTAATTATATCAATGGTAATTATGTATTATCTGAAAAATTACTCTCTAGTAGTGATGATATGGATAATACTATTATGCTTGGTTTTAGATTACTTCAAGGTATTAATTTAAAATATTTTTATGATAAATATAGTGTTAATTTACAAGAAAAATATGATATAAAAGAATTGGTAGATAAAAAATATCTATTATATAAAGATGGTTATTTAAAAATAAATCCTAAGTATATTTATATGATGAATGAAATATTAATTAAAATCATATAGTTTACTAGGTGATAATAATGTTTATAGCTCATAGAGGTAAAGTAGTAAATGGGGTAATAGAAAATTCTCTTGAAGCATTTAAATTAGCAATTGATGATATCAAATATGTTGGTTTTGAATGCGATGTTAGAGAAACTCTAGATAAAGAATTTGTTATATGTCATGATGCAATTTATAAAAATAACATTATTAAATATCAAAAATTAGATAAATTAAAAGAATTAGGACTTACTGCTTTAGATGAAGTCCTTTCTTTAAATACATCAAAAATAATTCTTTTAGAAATAAAAGATTTTAATATTGATTTAAAAAAATTAAGTGAAAAATTAAATAATGCAAATAAAAATATTTATGTTATGTCTTTTTCTAAAGAAGTAATTAAAAAAATAAAAGATTATGCTATTAATTTTAAGTGTGGAGTATTAAATTATATTTTTAATTCTGAAAATAATTATTCAAAGTATGATTTTATTTCTTTACTTAATAATACAATTACAAATGATTTAATTAATTATTTTAATAAAAAAAATGTTTTAATTTTTAGCTATGGAATAATAAATTTAGAAAAAATAAATCCAAATATTTATTATATTGTTGATAATGATGCCAAGTTTATGATAAAATATTAACTAATGATAGGATGTGTTTTTATATGGATAAAGATGAATTAGAAAAAACAAGAGCATTAAATGAACTAGCACAATTAATAAAAGAAAGCGAAGAAAAAGAAATTAATATACCTGATGATATAAATGATATTGATGGTAGGGAAACTAAAGATAATAAAGAAGAGTTATATAATGATTTAACTACTGATGAAGAAGTTAAAGAAAAGTCAAGTAAAGATAAAAATAATAAAAAACAAGATAAAAAATCTATTAAAGAAAGATGGAATAATCTTTCTAAAAATAAAAAAATTATGGTCATAGTTTTATCTATTTTAATTGTTGTTTTATTAATTGTTTTGCTTGTTGTTTTATTATCTCCTAAAAAGGGAGAAGATAAAAAAACTGTAATAAAAGAAGATATAATTCTTGTAAAAGATAATTATGAATATAAAAATGGCTTTCTAACTATATTTGATTCTAAAGAAAATTCTTTAGGTACTTATGAATGTAAAAATAAAGATGAAAATTTATGCTATGTTGCATATTTAGATAATAATGAAGATCCTTTTGCAGTAGCTATAAATAAATATAGTGATGAAGAAATTATTAAGTCTAGATCAAGTGTTTATCAAGATAGATTTGTCTTTATTTATGATAATGAAAATGCATCTTCAAAAACTATTAAATTATATGATATGTTAAATAATAAAGTATTAGGGGAATATTCTGGAATTAAAGCATATAGTGTTGAAAATAAAAATGCAGTTGTTTTAAAGGATAGTTCTAATAAATATGGCTTATTTGAATTTAATGATACTAAATTACAACTTTTAATTGATTTTAAATATGATTTTATGGGATTAATTGATAAAGATAAAGATGATTTAGTTATTGTTAAAGATTCTAAAGGTTCTTATTTAGTTGATTATAGTGATACAATTAAAACTAAAGTTTATACTAGCGACATAATGGATTATAATGACCAATATGTTGTTGTTAAAAATAGTAGTAATAAATATACTGTTTACGATTATAGTGGTGAAGAATATAATAAAAATTATGATTATATTAGATTAATTAATAAAGATTATGTTGCTGTAGTTGATAAAAATAATTTATTTATAAGAGGTTATTCAGACAATAAATATAATGAAGAAGGATATGAACTAACTAACAACAATTGGGGTAAAGTAAATACATTTGATAAAGATAATAGACTTATTTCTACTGTTTATGCTTTTGAAACAGAGTTAGATGATAAAAAACTTACTATTAAACTTGCTAATAGTGATAATACTGCCAGAGTAGAAGAACTAAATTTAAGAGAAGGTGACGCTTCTTCTAAATATAATTATTATAGTTATTTTAATGGTAAATTATATTTTTATGGTGATGAAGCAAAGAAGGAATTATTAGGAACTTATGAATGTCGTAATTCTAATAATATTAGTGGTGATACATTTGATAATTGTTATGTAGCTAAAAATAGTGTATTTAGTGATTCTTATATAACTCCATATAAAGAAAATAATTCTACACTAGCTTTATATAATAAAAAATATGTATTTATAATGGATTCATCTAATCCAGCAAGTGAAGAAAATATTGATATTAAATTCTATGATTTAAATCAAGCTAAAGTTCTTGGTACATATTCTGCTATTGATAGTGATATTAGAAGTAATGTTACTGAATTAACGCTAATTGATACTAATGATACTAAGATAATTGCTAAATTAAAAAATAGTGATAAATATGGTGTTATTCAAATAACTAATAAAGATGCTAATGTATTGTTTACAGAAAATGGAAGTAAAAATGGCTTTAGATTTAACAAAGTTGAAAGAGCAAACACTGACTTTATTGTTCAATTAGAAAATAATAATTGGCAAATATTATATGGTAATAGTAATTATACTTCTTCAGAATTTCCTGGAAAAATACTAAATTATGCTAATAAACATTTAATTGTTAAAGATAATACTAATAAGGCATATATTTATAAGAGTAATGGTGATGAATTACTATCTACTGGATATGATTATATTGATATATCTAAAGGAACATGTTTTGCAACTGTTTTAAATAATAGATTGGATTTATATAATTATGATGGTGAAAAACTAAATAATGAAACTATTAATTTAAACTTTAATAATTATTATAATAATGATAAAGTTGCATTTAAATTATCTACTAATGGTAATTTAGTAACTATTAATGTATATAAATCTGATGGAACTTTAGATTATGCAAAAACATTTAAAACTATAATTCAAAAAGAAGAAGAAACTGATAATTCAAGTGAAGAAAAAGAAGAAGAGGGAGAAACAGTAAATGAACAGTAATAATAAAGTTGTATTTGGTTTAATCATTGCTTTACTTGTTATTTCAACAGTTTGTGCTGGATATGGTATATATTTAAGTACTACTGATATAACAAAACCAAAAGAACCTGAAAATATTACTAGGGCTCCAAAATTTAATGGTAAATTATATTTTTATGATAATTTATTATTACTTGGTACATATAAGTGTAATAGTGAAGATTGTCAATTTGCTAATACAATTATTGATGATGACGAATATAACTTAAATTATTATAAAGAAGATGTTGGAACAAGTTTATCGGTTATTAATAATAAGTATGCGTTTATTAAAGATAATGGTGATGATATTTTACTTTATAACATAGATAGTTCTGAAGTAGTAGATACTTATAAAGCTGTTAAAAATTATGGCATTGGATTATATAATAATTATTATATAGTAGAAAATAAAGATGAATTATGGGGCGTTATCAAAGTAGATAATACAAAAGAAGATATAATTGATTTTAAATATGATTTTATTGGTGTTCATAATGTTTTAGTAAATTTAGATGAAAGTAACGATAATACAAATACACAAGAAAATGAACAAACAAATACTAATCAAACTTTAGATTCTAGTTTATTTATCGTAAAAGAAAAAGATTCATGGAAAATAATTGATGATACTGGTAAGGAAAAATCAATTGGTTTTAGGACACAAATATATGATTATAATGATAAATATGTAATTACTTTAATTGGTAGCGATTATTATATTAATAATATGTCTGGTGTACCAATACTTACTTATAGTTTGACATCTATTAAATTTGTTGGAGATTATATTGGTGTAGTAGATATTGATAGCAAATATTATTTAGTAGATCCAGTTAGTAAAAAAGAAATATCTAATAAATATACTGTATCAAATACTGATGAAATAAATCCTCGTTTTAATAATAATAAAATTGAATTAATTATTAATGGTATGATAGTTGAATATGTAAATATTACTTCATCTAATAATCAGGATAGCGACAAAAATATTACGAATGATTCAAATACTTCAGATAATAATAATGTTGAAAACAATGTATCAAACAATACTGATAATAATGTTGAAAACAATACATTAAATAATTCTAATAATCAAACTATTAATCAAGAAGTAAATCAATAAAATTAAAATAAGACTCTATTTAATAGAGTCTTTTAATATTTCATATGATTGTTCTTGGGTTAATGTTGTTTTTTTCACTTGATAATTAGGTAATAAATGCATGTGATAATGTTTAATTTCTTGTGATGTGCCATAATTTACTCTTAAAGAAAATGCTGTTGCATTCATTTTATTCATTAGAATTGGTGTAAGTTTTTTTAAAATGGTATTAACATAAGATAGGGTTTCATCATCAATTTCCATCAAATCAGTTACATGCTTTTTAGGTATTATTAATGTATGTCCATCACTTGATGGATGTAAATCAAGTATTGCAATAACTTTATCATCTTCATATATTTTTTTACAAGGTATTTCACCATTTATAATTTTACAAAATAAACAATCCATAAAATTCTCCTTTTCTTATTTAATATTATCATAATTTTATTAATTAATAAAGTTATAAATATTGTCTATTTTTTGCTTTAATTCATTACTATTTTTAGATAACATTAATGGTGCATCTTCTTTATCATATTTATATATTAGATTGGCAAATATTTGTTTTTGATTTTTGTTAAATGTTCCAAATAGTATTTTAAAGTAGTTATAATTTTCAAAAATTATCTTTTTATAATTATTAATATTGTTTTTATTTGTAGGTATTTTCTTTTTTATTATGCTTATTATTTTTATTAAGTATTCTAGTTTATCAAATTCAATATTAGCCGTTTTATTTGTAATTGAATTACTATTGTCATGATAATAGTAAGTAGGAATATCTATCTTTTTAATTTTAGCATTATAAATAATTATTAAATTATTAAAATAGGTATCTTCATGATATTTTAAATTGCTAAAATTAATATTATTATCAATAATAAACTTTCTTTTATATAATTTTCCATGTAAACTAATATCATTAATTATATACTTTTTATTTGCTTCATAATATTCACTTGATGAAATAACATCATACTCATTTATATTATTAATTAATACGTTAATTGCATCATTATTTATTAGTGTGTCATCATGATCTATAAACATAATATATTTATGATTAGATTGTTTAATAGCGTAATTTCTTGCCATTGATGGAGGATATTTTTTATTTAGTTTAAAATACTTAATTTTTAATTTATATTGATAGTTTATTAGTATATCATTATAGCTTTCTTTAGAATTTGCATCAACCAAAATAATATAAAATTTTTGATAAGTTTGATTTAATAATGAATCTAATAAATTCACTAGATATTTTCTTGAATTATATAAAGGTATTATTATGTCTATCATTTTTTATATCTCCTTTAGCCAATATTATCACAAAAATATTACATTAGAAAGAAAAATATATTAAGTAGTCAATTAATATAGGCTAAATGCATAAATTATCATTAGAAGGTGATTAATTTGAATAATTATAAGGAAATTGTTACAAAGGCTATAGTTGGTAAATCTAAAAAAAGTTCAACGGATAATTTTACAATAGTTTGTGAAAATACTCCAAATACAATTCTAGGATGTTGGGTAATTAACCATAAATTTAATGGTTATTCATCAAATGATAACATTATTGTTAATGGATCATATGATGTTAATGTGTGGTATTCTTATGATAATGATACTAAAACAGGAGTATCAAAAGAAACATATACATATAATGACACTTTAACAGTTAATTTAAAAGAAAATATTAGTGACGGTAAAGAAGTAATTGTAAGAAGTTTAAAACAGCCAACTGTAAGTAATGTTAAAATAGTAAATGATAAGGTTGAGTTATCAATTGATAAAGAACTTGCTGTTGAGGTTGTTGGAAATACTAAAATTAAGGTATCTGTTGAATCTATAGATGATGATTATGAAGATATTACTAATATTATTAGTAGTGAAGAGGAAATTGATAAGGTAAATGATGATTATTTAGAATAGGTGTTAACCAAAAAAGGTTGACACTTCTTTATTAATTTGATATTATTAGTACAAGTGAAAAAAGGAGGAGAGAAAAATGGCTGTTAAATTAAGATTAAAAAGAATGGGTGCAAAACAAAAACCATTCTATAGAATCGTTGCTGCAGATTCTAGAAGTCCAAGAGATGGTAGATTTATTGAAGTAGTTGGTACATATAATCCAATTAAAAATCCTGCTGAAGTAAATGTTAATGAAGAAAAAGCTATTGCTTGGCTTTCAAAAGGAGCACAACCAACTGAAACTGTTAAATCTATACTTTCAAATACTGGTGTAATGAAAAAATTTGCTGATTCTAAGAAAAAATCAGAAAAGAAAGCGAAGTAGTATATGAAAATAAAAGAATTTACTGAATATTTAGTTAAAAGTATAGTTACTGAACCTGATATGGTTAAAGTATCAGAATTTGGTGGTGAAGATGACTCTACTATTTTAGAAGTAATAGTTTGTGAAAAAGATAGAGGAGTTGTTATTGGAAAATCCGGTAAGACTGCTAAAGCAATTAGAACATTAGTTCAAGCTCATGCCTATATTTTAGGACTAAATCAAATTAAAATTAATATTGATTCATTTTAAAAGTTGATAATCAACTTTTTTTTATTTAAAAAAGTGTCTAATACTTAACTTTTTTTGTTGTTTAAATATTGTTAAAATAGTATAATTAATTAGAAGGATGATTGTATGAAAAATAGATTAATTAGTAGCACTATTATTGTTGCTACATTTGTTATATTTTATTTACTGGGTGGTAATTTTTTTGTTGCCTTAGTTAGTTTTATAGGAATTTTTGCTTATAAGGAAATTATATTTTTAAAAAAATATCCTAATTTAGTTATAATATTTGGATTAATTTCAATGTTAAGCATAATTGTATTAAATAGTGTAGGATATGGTTATTTACTTGGCGCTAAATATAATAGTTTATTAATACCTATTATATTACTTACTATTCCAAGCTTATTACCTAAATATCAAAAAAGTTATACATTATCTAGCGCTTTTAATTTAATTGGATTAATAATTTTTATTGGACTATCTTTAGCATCACTTAATGTATTAATGCTTACAAATAAATTAGTTATTCTTTATTTAGTAATAATTACAACATCAAATGATAGCTTTGCATATATTATTGGAAAAAGTGTAGGAAAAACTAAATTTTCTAAAATATCACCTAATAAAACATTAGAAGGTTCTTTAGCAGGAAATCTTGTGGGTATTATTTTAGGAACAATTTTTTATATAGTATTTTTAAAGGGTAGTTTAAGCATACTATCTATTATAGTTATTACTATAATTTTAAATATTGCGTGTCAAATTGGAGATTTAATTTTTAGTAAAATTAAAAGAGAAAATGAAATAAAAGATTTTTCTAAATTAATTCCAGGTCATGGTGGTATTTTAGATAGATTAGATAGTTTATTATTTACTAGTTTAGTATATTTACTAATCATAACAATATTATAGGAAAGGGAGAAATTAATATGTGGTTTATTAGTTTATTAGTATTTTTACTAATTTTAGGTATACTTGTTACAATTCATGAATTTGGTCATTTTATTGTAGCTAAAAAATGTGGTGTACATATATATGAGTTTTCTATAGGAATGGGTCCTGTTATTCATTCGCATATCGGAAAGGATAAAATACAATATTCAATTCGTGCACTTCCAATTGGTGGATATGTTCAAATGGCTGGTGAAGTTGAAGAAGATGATAAAAAAGTTAAAAAAGATAAATTTATGTGCAACAAACCATGGTGGCAAAGAATTCTAATTTTATGTGCCGGCGTATTTAATAACTTTTTACTTGCTATTATTTTATTATTTGTTCTTGCTATTATTTGGGGTGCACCAACAATGGATCCAACTATTACTGAAGTGCAAGAAAATTCACCAATGGCAATTGCTGGAGCTAAAGCTGGAGATACTATTTTAAAAGTAAATGGAAATAAAACAAGTACTTGGGATGTTGCTCAAATAGAACTAATTATGAAAGATGACGATAATATCTATGAAATTGAAGTAAGACATAGTGATAATAGCGTTGAAACTTTAAAAGTAAGTCCAGAATTAATTGAAGAAGATGGAGTTCAAACAAGAAGATATGGAATAATGATTGAACAAAAAAACGAACGTGGATTTTTAGCATCAATTAAATATGCATTTAAAAAGTTTGCTACTGTTTATAGTACCATGATGAAAACCATTGGGGGGTTAATAACTGGTAAAATTTCATTAAAATCATTATCAGGTCCAGTTGGGATATATTCTGTTGTATCAGATAGTGTTAAATTAGGATTTGAACAAATAATATATTTAACTGCCTTTTTATCAATTAATTTAGGATTTGTTAATATTTTACCATTCCCTGCATTTGATGGTGGTCATGTACTATTTGTTCTTATAGAGTTAATATTAAGAAGAAAGGTTAATCAAAAAGTTGAAGGATATTTTCATTTGGTTGGATTTATTCTTATATTCTTATTAATGATAATAGTTACAATACAAGATATTATAAGGCTTTTCTAATTTTAATCTTTACAATAATTAATAATTATATTATAATTTACTTATAGTAAGGTAGGTAAATGATATGGATAAGAACAAACTTATAATTGAACATTGTCCTAACTTTTATAAAATTGTTAATTTTGATTTTTTTGAAGATGACAATTTTACTGCGTGTTTAATTAAAATATATCGTGAATATATCTTTTCTGTGAATATATTAGATAATAATGAATTAAATAGAGTAGTACAAATTGATAAGATATTAGCTAAATACATTGATGATTACGTATTTAGAAAGACTATGAAATATGAATTATCTCAAATAAAATTTGAAAATAGAGAAAATATACTTCAAAAACTCGTTAATAGTATACTTGGTATATTTGATAAATATGAAGAAGGAAAAACAAGAAATATTTATATTGCAAGATGGATTTAAAAGCACTTTACTCATTGTAAGTGTTTTTTTGTTGTATAGGTAGTTTATTATTATTTGTAATAATTATTGGATATTGTTTTTATTTCATAAAAATAATCCTAAAGCTATATTTATGACAATAGTAAATTCTAGTGTAGATAAATTTACTGAAGGATTAAATGGAGATAACTTTAGTACACAATTGCTTAGATTTATTACGAATACACAAAACATTAGAACTAAAAATTTAGTTGATTTAAAACTTAAATATAATAATAGTGAATTAAAAACTAAAATTAATACAGACATTATTTTAAATAATATCTATAATAAATATCAATTAGATTATAGTTTATAAAAAAAGCACTTTGTGCTTTTTTATGTTTAATTGTCATTGTTTAATTTATATTTTTATGATAAAATATTAATGCTTTAATGTATTTTTTATGGCCTGTTGGTGAAGTGGTCTAACACATTGCCCTCTCAAGGCAACATTCATGGGTTCAAATCCCATACAGGCTACCATTAGTAAATAAAACTTGAATAGTAATGAAATGCACCCCTTAGGGTAGACATCAAAAAAAACGCGAGTTTAAAATATGATAAAATACACTTTCGAAAGGAGGTGTATTTTATAATGGCTTCAAAAGGGCAAAAATTTAATAAATATACTCAGGAGTTTAAATCAAT
>JAFUTV010000017.1 GCA_017484125.1 Bacilli bacterium | reverse complement strand
GTATATGTAACAAGTACAAATGTAAGACCAAATGTAGGTACAAATAGTTGTACAATATCAAATAGATGTTTTAGTGTAAGTGATGAAATAACAGGAACAATATTAGTTGAAGGACTAAATAATGGAACATATTATCTATGGGGAATGGATAAAGCAGGAAATTTAGCAATGACATCAACAGTACTAACAATAACAAATGTAGATGATAGTCCAGCAAGTGGAGAAATGACTGTAAGATCATCAAAGAGTGAATATAATTCAAAAGAAGTGGTAGTATCATTAAATGCCAGTGATAGTGAAAGTGGAGTAGTAGAGGTATGTATAACAACAGAAGATAATTCAGCAAATTGTAATTGGCAAAAATATGCAAATGATATATTTACCACAAACTATCAAATAGCAACAGATGAAGGAAGTGGAAATAACTATACAATATATGGATTTATAAAAGATGGGGTTGGTCATGTAACAAAATTAGGAAGCAAACCATATTCGGTATATAAGGCATGTAGTGTAATAAAATATGTAAATGAAAAAGAGGCATATGATTCAAATTTAAATACAAGATGTCCTGAGCAAGATAAAGTAAATGAAGCATACTTTAATACAGGATATCAAGTCAATCGTACAATGAGAAGTTTGGCTAATAGTACTTCATATTATGATAAAGTAATAAAAGGGTTTGAAAGAAGTAATACTCTTCAAAGTAATTCTGTATTATTATCATCATATGATTCACCACTTCCAATATATGCATGGTATAGTAACAATACTATTTATTGGTATACTGAAGCAGAAGATGTTTATTTAAATAAGGATAGTAGCTATATGTTTTATCGATTAGATGTTTTAACAAATTTAAATTTAAGTCAAATTAATGCCTCAAAAGTAACAAATATGAGTTATATGTTTCAAGGAATGAGTAAATTAACAAGTCTAAACTTAGGAAATAATTTTGATACCTCAAACGTAACAAATATGAGCTATATGTTTGATATGAGTATATCTTTAAAAAGTTTAAATTTAGGAAGTAAATTTAATACATCAAATGTAACGAATATGAGTTATATGTTTAGACTTGCTGGAATGACCACCTTAAATTTAGGAAATAATTTTGATACATCGAAAGTAAGAAATATGAGCCATATGTTTGAAGGTATGACCGATGACATAACAAGTATAAATTTAGGAAATAATTTTGATACTTCAAGTGTTACTGATATGAGTTATATGTTTTCGAATATAGAAAATTTAATGAATATTTATTTTAATAATAAATTTGATACTTCAAACGTAACAAATATGAGCTATATGTTTAAAGGATTAAATAATATGACAAGTTTAGATTTAAGTACATTTAATACCTCAAAGGTAACAGATATGAGTGGTATGCTTGGAAGTTTATGGAAACTTACAAGTTTGAATATAAGTAGTTTTAACACTTCAAAAGTAACAAATATGAGTGGTATGTTTAGTGGTATGCGTAGCATAAAAAGTTTGAATATAAGTAATTTTGATACTTCGAATGTGACTGATACTGGCCGAATGTTTGATGAGCTTTATGAAGTAACTACTTTAAATTTAGGAAATAATTTTGATACTTCAAAAGTAACAAATATGAATGGTATGTTTCAAGGATTAAAAAAAATTACTAGTTTAAATTTAGGTAATAAGTTTAATACCTCTAATGTTACGACTATGAATGGTATGTTTGCAAACATGTATAGTATAACCAGTTTAGATTTAAGCCAATTTAATACATCCAAAGTACAAAGCTTTTATGGAAAAATGGATACAGGTATGATTAGTGGAGGAACACCATATGGTATGCTTCAAGGATGTTCAAATCTTAAAACAATATATATTAATCCAAGTATTTGGAATACAAATTCTGTAACATCAAGTACTAATATGTTTGAAGGTGATTATAAGCTAATTGGTGGTTCAGGAACTAAATATAATTCATCACGTGTTGATAAAACATATGCAAGAGTTGATGGTGGAACATCAAGTCCTGGATATTTAACTAGAAAATAGACCTTTTGGTCTTTTTTCTTTTTAAATGTCATGATAAAATTATTATTAGAAAGGATTAACTATATGTTTGCAGAGGTTCTTGTTGAATATACTAATAAAGCTGTTGATAAAACTTTTACATATATAATACCAAATAGTTTAATAAATATATTACAAGTTGGTATGAAAGTAAAGGTTCCTTTTGCAAACAAACTTATAAATGGAATAGTATTAAAGATTAATAAAACTTATAATGAAGAATATGAATTAAAAGAAATAAAGGAAATAGTTAATCCAGACTTTGTTTTAAATAAAGAATTACTTTCTTTAGGTAAATATTTAAGTGATAAAACTTTATGCTCTAAAATAGTATCTTATCAAACTATGTTACCATCAGCATTAAAAGTAAAAAACCAAATACATAATTATAATAAATATGATATATATGTTAGTTTAAATAAAAATATAGATGAAGTAAAAGAATATATAAATAATAATTTAAGAAATAAAGCACAAATAGAAATATTAAATAGATTAATGAGTGGTAAAGTATTAAAAAAAGAATTGTCACCTTCTGCATGTAAAAAATTATTAGAACTTAATATAATTAAAGAAGAATATGTTCAAAAATATCGAATTAACTATGATAAAGAAACTAAAGAAAAAAATATAAAATTAAATAGTGATCAAATAAATGCAATTAATAGAGTTAAATTAAATGAAAATAAAACATATTTAATTCATGGAGTTACAGGTTCTGGTAAAACACAAGTATATATGAATTTAATTGAAAAAGTTCTTAAAGATAATAAAACTGCGATAATGCTTTTACCTGAAATATCTTTAACTACACAAATGATTAATATGTTTTATCAAAGATTTAATGATAGTGTTGCAATATTTCATAGTGGACTATCAGATGGAGAAAAATATGATGAATATTTAAAAATAATTAGAAAAGAAGTTAGTATTGTTGTTGGAACACGAAGTGCAATATTTACTCCATTAGAAAACTTAGGAATAGTAATTATTGATGAAGAGCATTCGGAAACTTATCATCAAGATGTTAATCCAAGATATAGTGCAATTGATATGGCTAAGTTTAGATGTGCATATAATAAATGCCCTTTAGTTTTAGGTTCGGCAACACCAACTTTAGAAACATTTGTTAGAGCTAAAAAAGAAGTCTATGAATTAATAACAATGCCAAGACGAGTTAATAATCAAATACTTCCAAATATTACTATAGTAGATATGGAAAGTGAAGTAAAAAAAGGAAGAATGGTAATAAGTGAGTTATTAGAAAACAAAATAAGAGATAGACTTTCAAAAAATGAACAAATAATTTTACTTTTAAATCGAAGAGGATATTCTACAGTTGTAACTTGTAAATGTTGTGGATATACATATAAATGTCCACATTGTGATATAACTTTAACTTATCATAAAAATAATCAAACATTAAGATGTCACTATTGTGGATATACTAAAATACTTGATAAATTATGTCCAGAATGTCATGAAGATTCTCTTTCATATCTTGGACTTGGAACAGAAAAATTAGAAAAGCAATTGCAAGATATGTTTGATGCTAAAATAATTAGAATGGATGTTGATACAACAACTAAAAAAGGTAGTCATGAAAATATTATTGAATCATTTAAAAATCATGAATATGACATATTACTAGGCACTCAAATGATTAGTAAAGGACTAGACTTTCCACTTGTTACTTTAGTTGGAGTAATAAATGCTGATTCATCATTAAATATTCCTGATTTTAGATCTGGTGAAAAAACATTTGAATTACTATCACAAGTTTCAGGACGTGCTGGAAGAGATAAAGTTGCAGGTGAAGTTATAATTGAAAGCTTTAATCCTGATAATTATTATTTACAATGTGTAAAAAATAATAGCTATGAAGACTTTTATAACTTTGAAATGAATGAAAGAAAAAAACTTAAATATCCTCCATATTATTATTTAATTAATATAAGAATATCGGGTAAAACTTTAGATACGGTATTTAAAGAAGCTACAAATTGTTATAATTATTTAAGAAAAAATTTAGCAAAAGAAACTATTATATATAATCCAACTCCAGCATCAATATTTAAAGTTAATAACATATTTAGATATCAAATATTAATAAAATATAGATATGATGGTTATTTAATAAATACTCTTAAAAAAATTGATGAGATGTATGCTACTAATAATAGTATTGATTTTTCGTGTGATTTTAATCCATCAAGATTTTAAGAATAGATGATTTTATTTATATTTAATGATATAATATTTTAGAATTAGTAAGGTGATTATTTATGAAAGAATTAAGCGTCGTTTTTATGGGAACACCAGAATTTGCAATTCCTGTTTTAGATATGTTAATTAAAAATACTAACGTAAAGCTTGTTGTTAGTCAACCAGATAAACTAGTGGGTAGAAAAAAAGAATTAACATTTTCACCTGTTAAACAAGTGGCATTAGATAATAATATTGAAGTTTTTCAACCAAGAAAAATAAGAGAAGATTATCAAAAAATATTAGATATTAATCCTGATATTATTATTACATGTGCTTATGGTCAAATTATTCCGAAAATTTTAATTGATGCACCTAAGTTTGGATGTATTAATGTTCATGCTTCACTTTTACCAAAATTAAGAGGTGCTTCACCAATAAATCATGCAATTATTGATGGATATAAAAAAACAGGTGTAACAATAATGTATATGGATGAAAATATGGATACGGGTGATATTATTTCTACATTTGAATATGAAATAAAAGATGATGAGACTTATGGCTCATTATCAAAAGTATTAAGTATAAATGGAGCTATTCTTTTAGAAAATACATTAAAAGATATTATAAATAATTGTAATAAAAGAATTAAACAAGATGATAGTTTATCAACAACAGTATATACTATAAAAAGAGAAGAAGAACATATAGATTTTAATAAAAGCGTAATTGATATAGATCGTTTAGTTAGAGGATTAAATCCTTATCCACTTGCTAATTTATTAATTGATAATATTGAATATAAGATAGTATCTGGTCATTATGAAATTAAAAATTGTGTTCAAAATAAAATAAATATTTTAACAAAAAAAGAAATGGCAATAGGATGTAGAGATGGTTTATATTATATAGATATTATAAAACCATCAGGAAAAAAAGAAATGCCAATTAAAGATTTTTTAAATGGTGTAGATATTGATAGTTTTAAAAATAAAGAAATAAAGTAGGGTATATTATGAAAAATAAATTAAAAAATGTATTTAAAAATAAATTTTTAGGAGAAGTAGAACCTGATGGGGATAAACAAAAAGCCTTAATATTATTAATTGTAGGTTTTACATTTTTGATAGTTGTTTTTGTTGTGGCAAGAATAAATATAAATAAACCTAAAGAGGTTACTACTAAACAAGAAAGAATAATTAATGAAGAAATTACTTATTTACCATTAAATGAATTATTTGATAAATACAAAGATAATTATAATTATAATATAACAATTTTAAATAATGAAACTAATTCCTATGTATATTATATTGGTAGTATAAATGATAATATAAATATTGGTAAGAAAATAGATGATGCATTAACTATCAACTATCAAATTAATAACTTAGGTGCAATAAATTTAGATACTAATGAAAATATTACTAATTTATATGATGGTTATTTATATTATTTTTTTAATCCATATAATTTATATGATTATATTAGATACTATAAAAGTGAAGAAAAAACTTTAGATAGCAAAAAAATATATACATATAATAATAAGTATAATGATTTAGATATTAACATTAAAATAACAACAGGAGTAGATAAAATTGAAGAAATAAGTTATAATTATAACAATAATACATATAATATAGTTTTATCATAAGGAGTATATCAAAATGAGTGGAAAGTTTTTATTAGTTAATTTTATTACATTACTTAGAGTGATTGGAGCATTTTTGCTATTTCCAATTTATTTAAATTATGGTTTTTTAGGTTTAGGTATTGCTGTTTTTATATTTATATCAACAGACTTTATTGATGGATTTTTAGCAAGAACTTTAAAAGTATCAACTTTTTTTGGAGCTGCTTTTGATGCTTTATCTGATAAATTATTTTATATTATAGTATTTATAATACTAATATCTAAAAAGCCAATCATGGCTATAGTATTATTAATGGAAATGGGGATATTTTTTATAGGAACAAGTAGTGCTATAAAAGGAAATGTTTCAAGAACAACTATACTAGGTAAAATTAAAACAATAGTAATATTTATTTCTTTAGTAGTATTGTTTGTTTTGTTTGATTATTCAAAATTAATATCGATGTATAATTTAAATGAATTTGATACATCTTTAATTATAAATATATTAATGATTGTAATGATAGTTATAGAATTTATTACTTTAATAGATTATATAGTAGATTATATAAAAAATAGTAAAAATAATAAAAGTGTAGGAAATTATATGAATAAAGAATTCTTTTTGAAAAAAGAATGGAAGGAAGCATTATTTTCACATGATTATTATATAAATAATAAAGATGTAGCAATATCAAATATGGTTTTAAAGAATAAAAATTAGTGATATAATATTTAAAGAATAAAAGGAGTTGATTAGGATGGAAACATTAGAAAAAGTTGCTAAGTATTTTGATGCAGCAAATTATATTTCAGCATGTCAATTATATTTACTTGATAATCCATTACTTGAGAATCCATTAAAATCAACTGATTTAAAAAAGAAAATAGTTGGACACTGGGGTACAGTTCCAGGGCAAAATTTTATATATGCACACTTAAATAGAATTATAGTTAAATACGATTTAAACATGATATACATATCTGGTCCAGGTCATGGCGGTAATTTTATGATTGCCAATGATTATTTAGATGGATCATATAGTGAGAAATACCCCGATATTACTCAAGATAAATTGGGAATGCAGAAGTTATTTAAAAGATTTTCTTTTCCAGGTGGAGTTCCATCTCATGTAGCACCAGAAACTCCTGGTTCAATTCATGAGGGTGGGGAATTAGGATATTCTCTTGCTCATGCTTTTGGAGCAGTACTTGACAATCCTGATTTAATAGTTGCTTGTGTAGTGGGTGATGGAGAAGCCGAAACTGGACCACTAGCAACAAGTTGGCAAGGTAATAAATTTTTAAATTTAGAAAATGATGGTATAGTCCTTCCTATATTACATTTAAATGGATATAAAATATCTAATCCAACTGTAATGGGAAGAATGGATAATCAAAATTTAAAATTTTATTTTGCTGGTCTTGGATATAAAACATACTTTGTTGAGGGTAGTGATCCTAAAGCAATGCATCAATTAATGGCAGATACTTTAGATCAAGTTGTAAAAGATATCAAAAATATCAAAAATAAACAAATGAAAAAAATATATTATCCTATGATAATTCTTAGAACGCCAAAAGGATGGACTGGACCTAAAGAAATTGATGGTAAAGTATTAGAGGGAACATTTAGATCTCATCAAGTACCAGTAGATATATCTGATGCAAAAAATATTAAATATTTAGAAGATTGGCTCAGAAGTTATCATCCAGAAAAGTTATTTGATAAAGATGGTCATTTAGATCCAGAAATAGCTTCTTATTTACCTAAAGGTAATAAAAGAATGGGTGCTAATCCTATAACTAATGGTGGAGATTTACTTAAAAATTTAATATTACCTGATTTTAGGGATTATGCAGTATTTGTTGATCATCCAGGTAGTGTTCAAAAACAAGATATGTTAGTTTTATCTTCATATATAAGAGATATATTTAATTTAAATAAGAATAATAAAAATTTTAGATTATTTTCACCAGATGAAGCAATGTCAAATAGATTATATAATATTTTTGAGGCAACTTCGCGTGATTTTCAACTTCCCATTTTAGAAACAGATGAATATTTATCTAAAGATGGAAGGGTAATGGATTCTTATCTTAGTGAACATTTATGTGAAGGAATGCTTGAGGGGTATTTATTAACTGGAAGACATGGAGTATTTGTTTCATATGAAGCTTTTATTAGAATAATTGATTCCATGGCTTCTCAACATGCAAAATGGTTAAAAATATGTAAAGAAATACCTTGGAGAGAAGATATTGCATCATTAAATTATATTTTAACTAGTAATGTATGGCAACAAGATCATAATGGCTTTACTCATCAAGATCCTGGCTTTTTAGATCATATGGCAACTAAAAAAGCAGATATTGTTAGGATGTATTTACCACCTGATGCCAATTGTTTATTATCTTGTTATGATCATATTATGAGAACTAAAAACTATATTAATATAATAGTTGCTTCAAAACATCCATCTTATCAATGGCTTTCAATGAGTGAAGCAATTAAACATTGTACTAAAGGATTAGGTATATGGCCATTTGCATCTAATGATAGGGATGCAAACCCTGATGTTATTCTTGCTTGTGCAGGTGATACCCCAACAATTGAATGTCTTGCATCAGTAAAAATATTAAGACAATATTTACCTAAATTAAAAATTAGATTTATTAATGTTGTTGATTTAATGAAACTTGACTCTCGTCATCCTCATGGAATAAGTGATGAAGAATATGATTTATTATTTACAAAGGACAAACCAATTATATTTGCCTATCATGGATATCCAACATTAATTCATGAATTAACTTTTACAAGACATAATCATAATATGCATGTTGCTGGATATATTGAAGAAGGAACAATTACAACGCCTTTTGATATGCGTGTTAAAAATAAAATTGATCGCTTCCATTTGGTTCAAAAAGTAATTGAAAAAATTCCCAATATTGCAAGTGATGGGGCATTTCTTTACGATTTAATGAGTAATAAACTAGTTGAACATGAAAACTATATTAAAGACGTTGGAATTGATATGGAAGAAATAAGAAATTGGAAATGGAATTAAAATTAGTAATATTATTACTAATTTTTTTTGTATCATAATTATGGAGCAATAATAAAAAATATGATACAATATATACAATAATAAGGAGAAACTTATGAAAAAGTATTTAGAAAGTAATATATCATTAATAATAAAAGTATTCTTATTTATACAGCCAATAATAGATATACTTACAAGTATAATGATTAATTATATGAATATAAATATTACTATTGGAATGATTATAAGAATTATCTTTTTATTATTTATTATATATTTTTATTTATTTGTAAGAAAAAATATTAGTAAATATAAGTTGTTTTATTTACTAGGTGTATTATTGTTTTTTATAATGTATTTAATCGTTATAATAGTTTTAAAAGATACATCTGTCTTATTTTATGAATTATCTCAAATGATTAAAGTATTATATTTTCCAATACTTTTAACATTAATAGATAAAAAAGATATTGATATAAAAATAAATGATTTAATTAATATATCTATTATTTATTTAGTGTTAATATTAATACCTAATATATTAAATATATCCTTTAATTCTTATACTCAAGGAAAAATAGGTAGTGTAGGTTTATTTAATTCTGGTAATGAAATATCTGCGATAATGTCTATGTTAACTCCATTTATTATTTATTACTTATTTAATAAAAATAATAATATAAAAAAAATAATACTTGTCTTATTAATGGCTTTAACTTATTTTAAGATGGGTAGTAAGATTATTATTATTTCATTAATTGTAAGTATTATATTTAATATAATATTAATAATTAAAAAGAGTAAAGTAAGTAAAGAAAAATTATTAATTGGGGTATTAATATCAATTGGTTTAATTATTATAACTATAATTGTACTTCCTAGAACTAATTTTTTCTATAATATTAAACTTCATTTAGATTATTTAGGTATTAATTCTTTTACTGATATATTTACATTTAACTTTATTAATAGATTTATATTTTCAGATAGATTAACTTTTTTAGTGATGACAAGTGCATATTATTTTCATTCATCATTTGCAGAGGCTATGTTTGGGTTAGGTTTTATTCACAACTATGCAACTGATCTTGTGTCATTAAAACTAATTGAAATGGATTTTTTTGATGTATTATTTAATATGGGAGTATGTGGTTTTATTTTAGTATTATATCCACTTGCTAAAGAAATATATGACATCTTTAAAGTAAAAAAGAATAATTTAGTTATATTTGTTTCAATACTTTCAATTATAATTGCATTTCTTGTTGGACATACTATAGTTAGTCCTGCAGTATCTATATTTTTAATAATAGTATTAAAGTTAAATAAAGAAAAAGAAAGTAAAAAATAATTATAAGAAAGGTAGTATATGTTGATGTTTAAAAAGTATAATAATACTATTAATCCAAAGAAAAGATTTAATCCAGTAAGCATAGTAGTATTACTAATAACAGTACTGGTTATTTCATTAACCATTGGTTTTTCAGCAATGCATTCTAGTTTTGATATTGCCTCATTATCATCTATTGTTAGAATTAATAAAGATATTAGAATAACTAAAATTGCCTTAGATAACGCAACAAATGGTGCAATATCTAATTGGGAAGAATATAATGTGACTAATATAAGTACTAATGTTGATATGCCACAAGATAGTTCTACAATTACTTTTGAAGTAGATGTAACTAATTTAGGTAATATTGAAATGGGCTTATTTGAAATAACTGGACTTCCAAGTAATATGGAATATAGTATAAGTAATTATAATGTAAAAGATATGTTATGTGATTATTTAGATCCTTCAACTTGCAAATTGGGTTCAGTTTCTAAATTACTAATAACTTTATCGTATAAGGATAATATGTTTGATTCTAGTACAACTAATTATAATATGAAATTGGATTTTGATTTTCGAAGGTTTTACACTATTTCATATTTTAATTTAAATGATACAAACTTACCAACCCATGTACTTGAAGGAGACAATTTAGATTTTTCTTTAAATACTCCTTATCCAAATAGAGTACATTTTACTGGTACAAATAATGGTACTTATAATTCACAAACTGGTAGAGTAAATATTACTAATGTTAGAGATGATATAACTATATCGTATCTAACTATGTCTTATTTCGTAGCTTATGATGGCTTAGATGGTAATATGTTTGATATTTTCCCTATGGCAAATATTACGAGTTTTCAAAGAAACACTTCACTTTCACTAAGTGATGTACAAGCTAAGGTAAACAATAATACTGCTTATGTTATAAGTACACCATCAAATGATGAAAACTATCCAAGTAATTATGAAGTATATGGATGGGTAGAAAATAATAAATTTTATTGGTGGTCAGAATCAAACTTAGTATATTATCATCCAAATACTTTAGGAGCTTTTCGTCTTATGACTAATTTAGCTTCAGTTGATTTAACAGGTACAAATACATCTTTGGTAAGAAACTTTTCTCATTGGTTTGATAAGGATGCCAAACTTGTTACTTTGACTGGAAGAATTAATACATCTGGAGTAGTATTAGAATATAATCCGAACTTTAATTATGGAAATGACCAAGATGAAAATGCATCAAGTGGGCTAGGTCTAACGTATATGTTTAACGACTGTAAGATATTAACTGCTATAGATACAAGTGAAATAACAACTACTAATTCATCGGATTTAAAGAGAATGTTTGGTGGTTGTGCTAAACTTACAACACTAGATGTTTCACACTTTGATACATCAAATGCCAAGAGTATGTATTGGATGTTTAGAAAAAACGAAAGATTAACAGAACTTGATTTAAGAAATTTTGATACATCTAATGTTGAAAGTATGTTTGGTATGTTTGTTAATGCATCAGGCTTAGAAACACTATATTTAGGACAAAACTTTAATACATCTAAAGTTAAACAATTTAATAGAATGTTTGAAGGTACAAATAACCTTAAGACAATTTATGCATATAATGATTTCCAAACAAATAGTAAAGTTACTGATTCTAATATGTTTAGTAATGCAAAAAATCTTGTAGGTTCAGCTGGAGCATTAGATGAAACAGTATATGATGGTTCTCATACAAATATATCATATGCTAAACTTGCACAAAATGGAGTAAAAGGTTATTTAACTCCATATGATAGTAGTGTTTATTATACAATTGAATACGATCTAGATGGAGGTGCTGCAACAAATCCAACAAGATATAATGAAAATACAAGAACATTTACTTTAAATTATCCAGAAAAAATAGGCTATACATTTATAGGATGGACCGGAAGTAATGGAGAAACTCCTCAAGAAAACGTAACAATAGAACAAGGTTCATCAGGAAATAGAAGTTATGTAGCTCACTATCAAGAAAATACTGTAGATATGTTTCCTAAAGTATTTTCTATTGAAGGATCTTGTAATTTCAATGGTTCTACAACAAATATAACAGGGGAAACTTGTGTAAATGATTTAGATGGTACAGTATATACAAACTCTACATATATTGATACAGGAATTCAACTATATAGTAGTGAAAACTTATTTAAAGATTTTGAAATATATTTTGAAATTAGCAATTATAATCCGTCTAATCAAGAAACTATGGCCAATGGTAATAAACAAAATACTATCATGAATACTAAAGCAGAATCGTCAGGCTATCCAGGTATAGTTGTAAGAAAAAGTAATAATAATATAGAATTAAAATCATTTGATAAATCAGTAAATACATTGTATACAAATGTCTCATCTTATAAGATAGTAAGAATTAATAAAAAGATTTATTACAGTATAAATGGTGGAGATTTAACACTACTAAATGATAACTCAACATTTAATAGTCCATTTAATTTAAGTGTATGGTTTGGTGCATCAAGAGATGGTAGTGGAAATGTATTTAGACATTCTAAATGCACTTTGTCTAATATTTACATTAAATTAGGAACATATAGTTGAAAAATATTGAAAAATTGGTTATATTTATAATAGCAGAGCAGTAAGATAAAAAGTCTTTGATCAAAGCTTATGCTATAAATATAAACACAAGGGAGGTGAAACAAATGGAAAAAAATAATGGTTCAAGATTAATCGCTGTACTTGCACTTGTTGTTGCTGTTGCTGGATTATCTCTAGGTTTTGCTGCATTCTCTACAACTTTAAAGGTAGATACTGCTGCTAACGTTACTGCTGGATCTAATTGGAATATCGGTTTTTCAACTGATGGAACTAATATTGAAGATGTAACAACTGCTGGTACAGTTAATGCCAATGAAACTGGAAATCCAGGTGTAATTGATGTTACTAAGTATACAATTGCTCAAAATACAAACGCAACTTTATCTACAACTACAGGTTCAAGTGTATCTTATGATTTAAAAATACTAAACAAAGGAACTCTACCTGCAAGATTAGAATCAGTTAATTTTGGTGGCGTAGCAGTTACTTGTACTAATGCTACTGCATCAGCAACTCCAACTTTAATCGAAGGAGTAGCAGGTGCTGGAACAACATCAACTGGTGGAAATACATCAACTATTTCAAATGCTGATTGCGCTAAAATGTTTAGAGCAACTTTAAAGATTGGATCAACAACATATTCTTCAACTCCTGCATCTATACCTTCATCTGAAGTAATTGCTGCTGGTGGTAATGCAGATGTTAAATTAACAGTTGAATACATTGATGATGCTGATGCTAGAGCTGTTGCAGCTACACTTGATGGTGATATTGTTGTAAACATCGGTTCAATTTCTGTTGGTTATACTTCAACTAGTGGAAGTTAATAATTAAAATATATTAAGATTTTTATCTTAATATACTTTAACAAAATCATTTGGGAGATGGTTTCATGAAAAAAGGATATAAAAGATTATTAATATTTGAAATTATCTTTATGATACTTTTTATTCTAAGTGGTTTTGTATCAAGTATATTAAGTGGATATGTAAAAGTTCTTTTAAGTATTGGCATTCTAGTAATATTTTATTTCATTTTTGGTTTTGAAAAAGATAGGCATAGATATTCAAAAAGTATTTGCATTGAAATTATTATTAATTTATTAATATTTTTTATATTATACTATTTACTTGGAATACTAATAGGATTTGCTAAAGTAGGAAATTATTGGACATTTAATTATGTTTTTGAAGTAATTATACCTTTAATACTAACTATTATTTTAAAAGAAATACTTAGATATATGATGTTAGTAAAATCTGAAGGCTCAAAGTTATTAATTATTATTACAACTATATTTTTTATTATATTTGAAGTTGCTGGACAAGTAAATGATTCAATCTTTACATCCCCTTATTCAGCATTTACTTTTTTTGCAGTAACTATAATACCTATTATAAGTGCAAATATATATTCTTCATATGTTAGTTATAAGGCAGGCTATAAACCAATTATTTTATATTTATTAATAATGAATTTATATGTATATTTTGTACCAATAATACCTAATCCAAATGAATATTTTTATTCTATAATATACTTAGTAGTTCCAATGATATTTTTATATAACATATATCGTTTCTTCCTTAAAGATAGAGATGAGGATGTTTTAAGAGAATATCATAAGAAGAGAATACTTCCTTTAATTATTCCAACTATTATTGTGATTTTTTTAGTTTATATTACATCTGGTTATTTTTACTATCATGCAATAGCCATAGCCAGTGGTTCTATGACACCAAATATTAATAAAGGTGATGTAGTAGTTATTGAAAAATACGATAATTTTGAAAATATTGAAATTGGACAAGTAATAGCCTATAAAAAAGCAAATATTATAGTTGTTCATAGACTTATTAAAAAGTTAAAAATAGATGGAAAGTATTATTTTTATACTAAAGGTGATAATAATGATGCACCAGATAATTATGAAATAACTGAAGATATGTTTATAGGTATTGTTAATATAAAAGTTCCATATATTGGATATCCGACAGTATGGGTTAACAGTTTATAGAAAGGAAGAAAATAGGTGAGCAATGCTAATAGAGTAAATCATTTCAACGAAGATAAGTACAACTTATATAAAAGCAGAGTAATAGTTTACTGTGTCTTTTTGGCGTTAGCATTAATCATTTGTATTTTTTTAGGTTTTAACGTAGTTAAAAAAGTTGAAATAACACCAATTAGCTATTGTGATTCAGGTTTAGTAGATTATAGAGTTTACTTAAAAGAAAATGAATTTTATACTGAGAGCTTTTTACCTAAAGGAAAATCTTATATTACTAGTTTAATAGATTACATTGATATTAATTATAATTATGTATTTAATATTGATGATTTAACTAGTATAGATTTTGAATACAAAGTAATGGGTGATTTGATAATTGAAAATAATACCAATAAGAAAGAATTATTTTCTAAAGAATATGAAATAACTGAAACTAAAACAAATAAAATAAATGGAACTAATGAACTTGCTTTTAATGAAAAGTTTCAAATTGATTATTCAAAATATAATACTTTAGCTAATGAATTTAGATCATCATATGGAGTTGATACAAATTCATATTTAAAAGTATATTTAAGTATGAAAAGAACTACTGTCGAAGACTCTAAATATAAATTAGAAAGTACTAACATTGATTTAAATGAAGTAATTATTCCTTTATCCGAAAAAGCTATTGAAATAAATATTGATTCAAATAATAATAAAACTTGCAATCAAGTAACATTTAATGTTGATGATAATATTAATTATATTAATATAGTTATTATTTTATTACTAATTCTTCTTTCAATATTCTTTATTAGAGTTATATTTAAAAGTTATAAGAAAATGAAAAGAAGAAGAAGTGAATATGATAGATATGTTAATAAAATATTAAAAGAATATGATCGCTTAGTTGTTGAAATAAAAACATTAATAGATTTTAGAAAGTATAATATAATTAAAGTAGAAACATTTACTGAGTTACTTGATGTTAGAGATAATTTAAAAGTTCCTATTAATTATTATTGCTATATTAAACATATAAAGGGTATATTTTATGTTAAAGCAGATAATGATATATATGCACTTTTTATAAGTGATGAATTATTAGAAAAAGATAATTAAATTTTTATGGAGACAATTTATGAAAAATATAATGGTAATTGTTAATTATAGGGATGTTTTAACAACTATAAGATTACTAGACAATGTAAAGGAATATAAAATATTGGATGAAATAATTGTAGTTGATAATCATTCTAAAGATAATTCTGTTTTAAAATTAAATAATTTAAATATTAAAAAAATGACTGTTATTGAAACAAAAGAAAATAAGGGATATTCGTATGCTTTAAATATAGGATGTAAAGAAGCAATAAGGAAGTATAAAGATTGTAATTTAATAATATCAAATTCTGATATTATTATTGATAGAGAAAAAGATTTAAAAGAATTAATTAATACTTTATCTGATACTAATGTTATTGTTGCACCAAATATTATTGAAGATAATAAATTGAGTAGAGGTTGGCATATTCCAAGTCCAGTTGATGATATTAAACAAAATATAATTTTTTTTGGCAAAAATTATTTTGATAAAAAGCTAAGATATAGTGATGCATACTATAAAAATCACTTATCTAAAGTTGATACTGTTTCAGGATGCTTCTTTTTAGTTAAATCTAAGCATTTGGAAAATATTGATTATTTTGATGAAAATGTTTTTTTGTATTATGAAGAAAATATTTTTGGTATAAAAACTAAAAGATTAAAGAAGAATATAGTTATTAACAATGATATAGATGTAGTTCATGATCATGCTAAAACTATTGATAAGAATTTAAAAAGAATTAATAAATATAAAATTTTAAAACAATCACAATATTATTTTGAAAAGTGCTATAATAATGCTAATAAATTAGAATTGTTAATGCTTAGTATTAGTGCTAAAATAACACAGATATTTTTATTTATTAAATATATATTTGATTAAGGATGTGGTGATAATGTTTAAATATGGTGAAAAATATTTATTATCAATTGATAATAAAGATATTGGTAGTGCTAAAATATATGCTATAGTTAGTAAAAAAAATTCAAAATTAAAGAAAAGAATATATAAAGTAACAGTGCCATTCAAAGTACAAGATTTTTTAAAATAAGTAAGTATATTTTTGATACTTACTTTTTATATATAATTATAAAATTAATTAGTAGAATTATTATAAATATTATGTTATTATTATAATAAGGAGGATACTAATATGAATGAAGTTGATGTATTAAACTTAAAGGAAGAAATAGGTAAATACAATTCTTTAATAGATGAGTATCAAGAAAATTATTTAAATGTATATAATGAAATTAAAAATTCTAATATGTATTGGGTAGATCCTCAAGCTTTACTTTTTTTTGAAAGTAAAGAATTAGAAAAAAATAAAATAGATGTTTCTTTAGAAGAATTAAAATCTATTAAAAATATTTATGATTTAATTGTTAGTCAGTATGAAAGATTAGGTAATAACATTAAGTTTGATTTATCTAAAAGAGATATTATACTTTCTAAATTAAATGTTTATATTAATAAATTAAATAGAATAATTACTTTATATAATAGTTTAGATATATCATATGCTTCTCCTAGTATTAGAACGTCAATTAATAATCAAATAGCAAGTGTTAAATCAATGATAAATGTTGCAAATTCTGTAAGAAAAAATATTAAAGACATATTTGATAAAATAGTTGAAAGTGAAGATAAAATACGTAAAGCAATAGCAAATATTCAAATTGAAGTATTACCAGCTTCAACAACAGAAAGGTTTATATAATGAAAAGTAAATTAGATGAAGAACAAATTGCTAAAACTATTCAAAAATTATATTTTTATAAAAAGATAGAAAATTTAAATTTTGAAGAAATAAGGAATAGTTTTAAAAATATTAATAATTATTATAAAACTAATAATACAATATCTTTAAATAATATTTATAGTGCATTTGTTAATAAATTGAAAACAAGAAATGATAATAGTGATACTAATATTTTAATATATAATAAAAATTTAGAAAAATATCAAAGAGTTAGTAGGGAAGTAGCATATGATGTTATCGGAAATAATATTAAGGTGATGAATAGAAATGATTAGTGATGATGAAATGAATAAAATAAATTATAGTAACTTAAATAAAAGATTAATTCAAATAAAAAATGAGTTATCTTCAACTATTAGTGTATTAAATGATATTACTAATATTACTAGTAAATCATTAAATATTAATGATAGTATTGCTGAAGAGGGTAATTTAAAGGATTTAAAAATTAAGACTCAAAGAATAATAAGTAGTATTAATAATACTATTTCTGCTATTCAAAGTAAATATTAGTGTAAAGTATATGTTAATTTTTTGTGAAATAAATTGATTGTAACTTATTTATAAGATATACTTAACATAGATGGTAGCCAACCGTCTTTAAAGACAATAAAGGAGGAAAAAAGATGGCAAAGAAAATGGAATTAAATATTCAATTATTTGAAGAAACTGGATTTGATCCTGTTGCAGTTAACGATTGTTTATCTGGTGTTAGAACTGCTTATAATAATATGTGTACTAACTTAGGTGGAGCTGCTCAAAAATTAGTTGAAGATATCTCAAATTATTGGGGCTCTACTAGAGGACAAGAAGCATTTAGAGATGTATATGCACCTCAAATGGATAGTTATTTCTTAGGTGGAAATGGTGTTGCTAATGGTGTTGATGGAGTATTTGAAAGCTTATTAACTCACATTGCTTCAGCAGGTAATACTTGGGCACAAGAACTTCATGATGGTTCAACATTCTCTGCTGGATTTGCTAGTGCATATAATAAAATCAACATTTCATCAATTAATAGCATTTTACCAAGTGGAGTTGTAGGTGCTGATATTGAAGCATGTACATCAACTATTAATTCTTCATTTGAAAGAATGAGTAGTGAACTTGATAGTTCTTGTAATGAACTAAGAAATGCTGTTTCTGTATCTGGTTTAGTTGATGCTGGAAAACTTCAACAAGCTGCTGTTGACAATGCTGTTAATACATTAAATGATGCATTTAGATCAGTATTAGATACTGTTAGACAAGGTTTAACTGCTTATCTAAATCAAGAAAACAATGTTCATGAAGAAACTGCAAGCAAAGTTGCTTCTGAAAACTTCAATGTTGAATAATTAAATTTATTATTTAAAAGTGATGAAAATTATTCATCACTTTTTTGTTTAAAAAAAATATCTCAAATGAGATATTTTAATTTTGTTTGTTAATAACTTCTCCTAATTTTTGTTTAAAACTTTTTTCTTCATCATCTTTGTAACCCATATAGAAAACTTTAACTATTTGTTTATGATCAAATAGTAAATTTTGTTCTGAAGAAATAACACCTTCTGGAAATAAACATCCAGAATAATCATAAACTTTATTTTGATCTTCAGCAGGTACTGAATAAAAACCTGTAACCATTACTTTCTTTTCTCCACCATCAAGTAAAACAACACTTCCTATAGGTAATAATTTACTTGTATCTTTCATTATTTCATTCCTTTCTAGTATATTATTATTATTATAACTATAACACCTCATAAAATTTATTACAAGTTTTTTTAAATTTTGTTTACATGCAAAACATTAAAAAAAATTGAATTTTATTTGTAAATAATTTATACTTATATTAGATAGTAAAGTGGGGCGATTTCTATGGCTGAATGGAAAGAAATAACTAAAGCACAAATAGATGATGTTTTAAGTAATTATAATGTTTATAGGAGCTCATATGATGCCCAAAATAAGGTTAATGCTGCTTCCCATCCTTTACCACAGTGGTGGGGAGATGAGGATAGAAAACTAGAACTAGATTTGGAAACAGGAATAGTTTGGGAAACTCAAGATGATGGTAGCCGTGTTGGAATGGGTGCTTTTGATGAAGATGGCTTAAAAGCTTTAGCTGACTATGAAGAAAAGCAAGCTGATTTAAATAGAAAAAGAGCAGAAGCTCAAAACAACGATTTGAGAGAAAGACAAACTCCAACTCATGGGGCTAATGATACAAGTGAAGATAGAACAAGAAATAAAAATGAGGACTCAAATCGTACTCCTAGTCATGATACAAGTAGCGATAAATATAAAAGAGAAGATGAATTTGCAAATTCTACGATAAAAGGAAATTCTGAACCTAAGGCTGATTCTGCTAAAGATGTAATAAAAAAGATTGGAGCTACTGCTGGAACTTTTGGAGCAAGTACAGTTGAGGGTATAGGTAAATTTGGTGAAAAAATTGTTGATGCTGCAGCTGTTGCAGCAACAGCATTAAATACAGCCAATACTATTTTAGATGATTCGTTAATTGCTTTTGGTAAAGCAATGTTTCAAGAAAAAAGTATTTTTACTGCTGCAAAAGAACAAATTGATTCTGGAGTAACAAAAAATATGTGGAATAATACAAAAGGGTTTGTGGCAAATGAATATGTTTCATCATGGGCAGATAAGTTTTGGGATGAAACAACTGCTGGTCAAGTATTAAAAAATAATTCCTATGGTTTTGAAACTGCAAGAACTGCAGGAAATGTTACTGGTGAAATAGCTGGTATAGCATTGCTAACTATTGCAACTATGGGAATTGGTGGTGCTGCTGCTGGTGGTGCTGAAGCAGCCGGTGTTGGAACAGAAGTTGCTGTTACTGGAACAGAAGCAGCAGGGGTTGCATTAAGTGGAGCCGGTGCAGCAGGAGCTACTGCTGGTGTTGCTGCAGGCACTGGTGCCGTAGGAAGTAGTGCATTTACTACAGCAAATGTTTTCTCAGCACTAAGTGGTGCAGCAGGATTTGGCTCTGGAACTGAAGAAGCATGGAAAAATGGTGCAAGTACAGCAAGAGGGTTGGCAGCTGGTTCCATTAGAGGTGCTGTTGATCTTGCATTATCAAAAATAGGTATTGGAGTAATTAATTCAAATGTTTCAAATGGAGCTAAAGTTGCTATAAATACCGCTGTTGGTGCTGCTGGTGGATTTGCTAATCCTGTAAGTTCTGCTGTAGCAAATAATAGTTCATATTCTGAAGAATTTGAAAATGCTGGAGGAATGAAAACAGTAGGTGTTGATGCTGCAGTATCAGGTATTGGTACAGCAATAGCAGTAGGTACTGCTAAAACAAAGGTAACTCAAATTGAAGGAGAAACAAATACTCAAAATAATGTTGCTGGTGCAATTGAAGAAAAGCCAGTAAATGTAAAAAGTAATTCAAATGTTTCAAATGCTATTGAAGATCAATCATCAGGAAATATAAAAAGAATAGAAGTTAATGATAATGTTGGTACTAATACTAGTTCAACAGGTAGTAGTACTAAAACAGCATCTAATTCATCTAATACTTCAAGTTATAAAGAAGCATCTAACGTTGCAGGTGAAGCAGCTAAAGCAACTAATGGAAATCCAATTGCTTCAAGTCAAGTTGGAACTAACGCAACTAAAGTAAATGAATTTATGAATGAAGTTAATGGAGCAATTAATAAGCGTGGAGGAGTATATAATTTAACTGCTGAACAAAGAGTTCAATTAGCTAATACTTTTGGAGTACCTGAATCAAAATTATTTAATATGGATATACAAACATATAGAAATTTAGTAAAACAATTTCATACAGATAATATAGGAAATCAAGATATTGACACTAGTGCTATTATTAGTATAATTAGTAAACTATATAAAATGAATGGTAGCGGTACTCCAAGAAGTGCTGCTGCAGGTTTCTAATATTTTACACTATTTATTAATTTGTTCTTGATTAAAGATAAAAAAAATAATATAATGATTATAAGATAGAGAGGAAAATAATCATGGAAAAGAAAAACGTTGTATTTTTAACGGTATTAGCAATTGCTACTTTATTAACTGCAATAGTAGGAACAACATTTGCTTTCTTTACTGCAAGTGTATCTACTCCAAATACAGTATATTCAACTGAAATTACTACAGCTAATAATTTAGGAATTACTTATGAAGATGGTGCTAACGTTACTACTGGGACTGCTATTACTCCAGGATGGTTTGCAACAAAAACTGTTTCTGTAACTAATAATAGTTCAACAAATTCTATTGATTATCAAATTGCTTGGACTAGTGTTGCAAATAATTTTGCTAAAGGAACAAATGGCACTGAAGATGTAGCAGATGATACTGATGATTTTGTTTATAGTATTGTTAAAACTGTTAAGAAAAATTCTACTGTAACTACAGCTGCAGCTGATTATTTAACATCTGGTGCTAACACTAAAGTTTATGCTGAAGCAGATAGTTCTAAGTCTCATAGTACTGAAGTAGGAAAAGCAACAACAAATGGTACTAATTCATATTTCGTTAAAGCTATGCCAAGTGCAAGCAATGAATTGTTAGTTTCTCAAACAACTATTGGTCCAGGTGAAACTCATGAATATGAAATTACATTCATGTTCTTAGAAACTGGAATTGCACAAAATGAAAATGGTGTAGGAAAAAGTTTCTCTGGAACTTTAGGTGCTTCAATTGTAAGTGCTGATGGAATTAGACAAAACTAATTATAATAAAAAAAGAAGAATTTAATTCTTCTTTTTTTAATTCATATATGTTATAATTAATAAGATGATAAAGTAGGTGCATTTAAATGGCAAGTAGAAAGCAAAAAAGAAAAGATTGGTTAAAGGGAATATTATTAATAGTAGTTTTATTTATAATTGCTGGTGGTTGTTTATATATATATGGATATTTACAAAGACCTAAAGACGAAATAGTAAATACTACAAAAGAAGTAGACAAAATAGATAGTTATGGATATACATTAAATGATAATGTTACACAATATTATAAAGATGAATTTAACAAGTTAAAAGATTTAACAAGTGAAGAAGACATTGCTACTCAAGTTGCAAAACTATTTGTTATTGATTTATATTCTATAAATTATAAGATAAATAAATATGAGATAACAAGTACACAATATTTTTATTCTGATAAACAAGATATGCATAGACAAAAAGTACTAGATAATTTTTATAACTTTGTTGAGGATAATTCTTATGATGATAGAAAACAAGAATTACCTGAAGTAAAAAATGTTGAAATTGTAAAAGTAGTAAATAGTACATATAAATTAGGTGAACAAGAAGTAGATTCATATGTAGTTAGTTTAACAATTGAATATGTAAAAGATTTAGGATATGATAAACAAGCACAAGTTACTTTAGTAAAAGATAAAAATAATATATCTGTTGTTAGTTTACAATAAAAAATAAAGATCTGATTAAATCTTTATTTTTTTACCCTGATAAGTATTTCTTTTTACCATTTCTTTATCTATATCATTTAGTACACAAAACTTTTTTAAAAGCCATGTAGGTTCTATTAAATCCTCCTTTTTAGGGTCACCAGTAATTCTATGAATGACTATTTTAGGATTTAATAATTCCAATTGATTAATTACTATATCAATATATTCATCTTTAGTTAATATATGAAAATGTTCTTTTTCGTATATATCTTCAAGTTCTGTATTTTTAATAACATGAAGCATATGGATTTTAATACCATCTATATTTAAATTATTTAAATATTTAATAGTTTCCAGCATCATTTCTTTTGTTTCATAAGGAAGTCCATTTATAATATGAACAACTATTTCAATATTTCTTTCTTTTAATTTTTTTACACAATCTTCAAAGCATTTTAAATTATGTCCTCTATTAATATATTCTAAAGTTTTTTCATGAATTGATTGAAGTCCAAGTTCAATTGTTAAATTTGTTTTTTTATTTAATTCTTCCAAGTAATTTAAGCATTCATCATTAATTGCATCTGGCCTAGTTGCTATATTTATACCTATTAAATTTGAAATATTTAAGACACTTTCAAACTTTGATTTTAAAATTTCAACTGGAGCATAAGTGTTAGTATTAGCTTGAAAATAAGCAATTTTGTATGCATCACTCCATTTTTTTTCCATCACTTTATTAACTTCATTAAACTGGGTTAAAATATCTTTTTCCTTATCACCAGCAAAATCACCACTGCCAAGTTTTGAACAAAAAATACAACCACGTCCTTTTATTTTGTGGGGACAAGAAAAGTTAGCATTAAGTGATACTTTATATACTTTTTTTCCATATTTATTTTTATAATAATAATTTAATGTATGATATCTTTTATTATCTAAAGAATATTTAAACATAGTAACCATCTCATTGTTGTATTTTATCACTTATTTTAACTTTTTTAAAGATATCTATTTAAATAAAAAAATATATGGTATAATTAATTTATAATAAAGAGGTAAATAAGATGGCAAAGAAAAGAGTTAAACTTAGATTAAAAAAAGAAGCTAAGATAGGTCTAATTGTTATTATATTACTTATTATTTTAATTATATTTGGTATAAATAAATATAAGGAATATCAATACCATCAAACAAATGAATATAAACTACTTGAAAAAAATTATAGCAAAGATGATGTATCTTTAATATTAGATAAATTAGATCAGGATTATATTAATAAATTAATTGATAGTGATTATAATGATAATATTGTAAAATTTATAAATGAAAAATATTTTATTAAAAATAATTTAGATAGATATTTAGCTTATTTTAATAATAATAAGAATGTATCATATACTAAAATAGTATCCTTAGTTAATACTAATCGTGATAGTGATTATTATGAAAAAATTAAAGAAACAGATGTATCTAAAGATTATTTAATGCTTGTTAATAAATATAATTATTTAAATGAAGATTTTATTCCAAATGATATGGTAAATGTTAGTTTATCATATGCTTTTTCGGGAAATAAGATAAGACATGATTTGTTGGATAAATTTGTTGATATGGCAAATGCCGCGAAGGCAAATGATATATTAATGGTAATAAATTCTTCATATCGTCATTTTGATGAGCAAAAAAAATTGTGGGAATCTCGTCGATTATCTCAAGGAACAGACAAAGCAGATCAATATGCTGCTCGTGCAGGATTTTCTGAGCATCAATCAGGACTAGCAATTGATATTGCTCAGTATAATTCTAGTGAAGAAGACTTTGAATTAACGCCGGCATATAATTGGTTAACTGATAATTCATATAAATATGGTTTTATATTAAGATATCCAAAAGATAAAGAAGATATAACTGGTTTTTCTTATGAATCATGGCATTATCGCTATGTTGGAGTAGAAGTGGCAACTAAAATTCATAATGAAAATATAAGTTTTGATGAATATTATGCTTACTATATAGAAAATAATTAAAATATTTTTCTTAATTTATTCTACTATTATATAAAAGTATGATAAAATAGTATTAAGATTAAAAAGAATAAACAGGGTAGAAAAGGATTAATTATGAAAAGAAAAACAAAAAAAATAATTAGTAATGTCTTGATTGTTGTTTTTTTAGCATTATTAGCGGTATTTATTTATACTACCTATGAAAGTAAGATAAGTAATTCAATTAAAGTTAGTCAAACGCAATTGACAGGTTTAAAAGTATCATTTTTAGATGTTGGTCAAGCCGATGCAATTTTAGTTCAAGTGGATAATGAAAATATGTTGATAGATGCTGGGAATAATAATGATGGAGCAAATTTAGTAACTTATTTAAAAGGTCAAAATATAGATAAGTTTAAATATGTTGTTGGAACACATGCCCATGAAGATCATATTGGTGGACTTGATAATGTTATAAATAATTTTGATGTTGAACACTTTTTTATGCCAAATGTTTTACATACTACTAAAACATTTGAAGACGTAATTGATGCTTTAGCATCTAATGATGTTAATTATGAAGTTCCTAAAAAAGGAAGTACTTATGATTTAGGTGAAGCTAAATTAGATATTTTATATATTGGAACTGATCAAGAAAATTTAAATAATACTTCTATTGTTATTAAACTAACTTATAAAAATGTTAAGTTCTTATTTATGGGAGATGCTGAAAAAGAAGTAGAAAAGAAACTGTTAAATAAAGATATTAAAGCTGATATTTTAAAGGTTTCTCATCATGGATCTAATACAGCATCCACTGAAAATTTTATTAAAAAAGTTAATCCAAGTTATGCAGTTATTACTGCTGGTAAGGATAATACTTATAAATTACCTAGTAAAGCTGTAATAAATTTATTAAAAAAATATAAAGCAGAAATATTAAGAACTGATAAACAAGGAACAATAATATTTACTAGTGATGGCGAAAGTATAAATTATTCAAATGTTATAACAAGTATAGATGGAGATGAAAATAAATGAAATATTCTGTTGATAGAATTGAAGAAGATATTGCAATTTTAGAAAATATTGAAACTGGGGAAATAGTTGAAATTAATAAAAATGAATTAGAAGAAGATATTAAAGAAAGTGATATTTTAATATTTAAAGATAATAAGTATATAAAAGATGATGAAGAAAAAGAAGATAGATTAAAATCATTAGAGGAAAAATTTAATTTGATAAAAGGAGAATAAAAAATAGGAAAAACTAATTTTTATGATATAATACATACTATAGGAAAGTAGATGTTGATATGAAAAAGAATAAATCAATATTATTAATAGTCATAGGTATTTTACTATTACTTTCAGTATTTATAGGTACTTCATATGCTCTTTGGGTATTAAGTTATAATCAAGAAGGAGAAAATTTAGTAAG
>JAFUTV010000016.1 GCA_017484125.1 Bacilli bacterium | reverse complement strand
GTAATAGGAATGGAACCAGAAACAACAATTGAAGACTTTATAAAAGAATTCAATAATGATTCTGAAACATTAAATATTTATGATAAAGATGGTAATAAGATTACAGATTTATCTACAAGCGTTGCAACAGGTATGACTATAAAACTAGAAGTAGATGATACATTATATGATGAATTAAAGATAGTTGTACGAGGAGACCTAAATGGTGATGGAATGGTAACAATGACCGATTATTCAAAATTAAAATCAATACTACTTGGAGAAATACCAACATTTGAACTATTCTTAGCATCAGATGTAACAAAAGATGAATTAGTAACAATGCCAGATTATACATTATTAAAATCATACTTACTTAAGAGTATAGACAGTTTAAATAGTCAAGATTAAATTTAATCTTGACTATTTTTTATTTATTAAAATGTAAATATATGTTACATTTTTTTATTTGTGTGTAAACAAGTTAAAAAATCGGATAAATATTGTTTTAATACGTCTTTTTCTTAATAATACTGTTATTTATTTTGTATACAAAAATATATATAAGTTGTCAATATCGTCAAAAATGGTGTATATTTTTGTGTAAAGTGTACATCTTTTATACAAATTAATTGACATCTATTGATAATATTGTGTTATACTTAAGTAGAATAAAAGGGAAAGAGTAGGAGTGAGATTTATGAAATCTTTTAAATTTTATTTGAATTTGCTACTAGTTTTAGTGGTAAGCTTATTTGTTAGTGGAAAGGTTATGGCAGCAACATATGATGTTAATATCATACCAGTTAATGTTACTGATTCATGTGATTTATCAGATGAAACAGGTATGGAAAACTGTTATTTTGACTATCTTGATGGAAATTTAGATAGCAATATAATAACTGATTCATTAGCTTCACCTGGTATGAAGATTATGAACATTATTAGTGTAGTTCCAAGTTCAGGTTCAGTTTTAACAGGTATTAAAGTAACAGTAGAAAATGATTCTACAATGACAACTGGATTAGGAGTTTACGGTGTTGCTGGTCCAGACGGCGCTTCTTATGGATTCTTTCCTAAAAAGGGTAGAAATACTACATGGACAACATCAACATCACATCCAACTGCAACATCATATATTTTAATTGCAGATAAAGGTGATAACGTTGACTATCCATTAGTTGAAGAAGCTCCAATGTGGGCAACATTCTATGAAGTTAATTCAACACCTGCAACTAATAAAGATGTAGTATTCTCATTTAATAAAACTAAATCAGCATCTAATGCATCAGATTCAGATGCTAATGATCTAGAACTTAGTTTACACGATGTATCACTTTCTATTCCAAGTTCTGAATCTAATGATGCATCATTTAGTTCATTAACTGCAACTGGAACAAATAGTTCTGATAATACAATTAGTCGTGTTTATCCATTTGGTTTTGTTTCAGGTGATGACAGTGTAACAACATATTCATTTATTGTTCCAAATGATGTAGATCAAATTACTTTTACTGGTACTACAACAGATTCTAATCCAAAAGTAGTTACAGGACTAAATACACCAATTTCATTAAATGTTGGTAATAATACAATATCAAATGTAACTGTTGTACCAGAAAGTGGTAGTAAAACTGTTATTTATCAATTTAATATAAAAAGATTATCAAATGATACTTCTCTAAAAACAGTTTCAGCAACAAATAGTGTAAACTATGGAAGTGTTGCAGATATCAATACTAATTCAGGAGCTTCAATTACTGTTCCTTATAAAACAACAAGTACAACACCAACTATTGTTGCAAATCATGATGATGCTTCAGTTTCATATAATTCAACATGGTCATTTAATACTGATGACTTAACAAATGTTAAGACAACTGAAAATGTAGTAGTAAGTGCTGAAGATTGTTCATATACAGCATCAGCTGTTCCAGGAAATAAATGTACAACAAAAACATACAAATTTGAAACAACAAGAACTGCACCATCTAAGAATGTAAATCTTTCAGGTATAACTGTTGATGGTGTTGCAATTACTCCATTTGATACAACTGGAGCAACTACAACTTATACATTAACTCCTGTTGATTACACAACAACTTCAATTAATATTCAAGCAACTTTAGCTGATTCTTTAAATAAGATTGCTTCAGGAACTGGAGTAAAGACGGTTAATGTTGGTGATAATACATATAATATAGTAGTAAATAGTGAAGATTGTGAATCAGGACCAACAAGTATTTGTACAACTAAGACATATACTGTTAAATTACATCAAAAATCACATGAATCATTACTAGATACATTAAATGTAACTTCAACTCCAGCTAAGAGTTTAACTCCATCATTTAGCCCATCATATGATGCAACTTCTGGTGAATATACATATTCTTATGATCCAAGCTCATCACAAGTAACTGTTAGTGCAACTGCAAAAGATGCTACTAATGCTTATATTTCTATTATAGATATGTCTTCATCTGAAGCTATAGATAACTCAGTTAAAACATTAGGAAGTGATTCAAAAACATTCCCAATAACAACAACTAAAGTAGGAGTTATTGTAACAGCTGAAGATGATACAACTAGAGTATATAAAATTAATATTGAAAGAGAAAAATCAATTGATGCAAGTTTGAAAGCATTATCAATTAATCCAGGTACAATTACAACATCATTTAATCCATCAACATTAACATATAATGCTACAGTTGGACCTGAAGTCACTTCAACAACAGTAACAGCCACACCAACTGATGATAATGCTGAAGTTACATCAATTACAGGTGATTCTGGATTTAGCTTTGGCTCAGGTAATACAATTACTGTAGTTGTTAAAGCTGAAGCAGGAAATACAGAAAACTATAGAATTAATGTAACAAGAGAACTATATAAAGATGCAACATTAGATGATTTAAGAGTTGGAATCGGATCTGCTACTCCAACAACAGTAACAGGATTCCCTAATGCAAGCGGAGAATATACAATCTCAACTGAAAGTAGTCCAATTCCTTATGCTACTAATTCAATAGTTATTGAAGCAGATGAAGCTAATTCTTATGCAACTATAACTGGTCAAACTGGTACACAAACACTTTCAACTGGCGATAATACATTTACTATAACAGTAACAGCTCAAGATACATCAGTAACTAAGACTTATAAGATTCATGCTTATAGAGCTAAAAATGATGATAATATTCCAACTGGTATAACTGTTAAAGGTGTTAGTGCAACACCAACAAGTGATCCTCAAGTATATGAAGTAACATTACCAAATAGTGTTGATTCAATAGCTCAAAGTGATGTTGTAATATCTATTCCTGCTGGTGCAACATTAAATAAACCAACAGCAACAATGAATTTAGTTACAACTTCAACAAATGTTTATAATTATACAATTACATCTGAATCAGGTGTAGCACAAACATATACAATTAATATAACAAGAGAAAAATCAAGTAATGCAAATATTTCAAGAATAAATGCATATGTTGATGGTGAAGCTACATCATCAAGATATTGTACAATGACTGATAGTGATAATTCTTGTAGAATTGAAGTTCCAGTTGGAACATCTACATATCGCCTTGAAGCAGTTCTTGCTGAAGGTGCAACAGTAAGCCCTGATAATTCTACTGAATATACTATGGGAACTTCTGCAAGTGATTCAATTCAAACTAGAAATTTAACAGTAACTGCTGAAGATGCTACAACTACTAAGGGATATACAATTACTGTTGAAAGAACTAAGAGTTCAAATGCAAATCTATCAAGCATTACAATAACTGATGTAACTAATCCATCAAGTCCAAGTGTAATTGACTTACCAAGTGCATGCTATGATGCATCAAGTGAATTAACTCAAACATGCAACATTGCAATTAATGGAAATGTTAATGATATTACAATTAATGCTGAAAAAGTTGATTCAAAAGCAACAATTGTAACAGCACTTCCAATTACTGCAACACTTCCATTTGGATTAACTACAAAGACAATTGAAGTTCAAGCTGAAAATACAGCTATAACAAAAACATATACAATTAATTTAACTAAAGCATATAGTAGTGATGTAACATTAGAAGATCTTCAAGTTAGTTCATCACAAATATCTGGATTCGCTCCAGCAAATACATCTTATGTTTATACAAATCAATCATATTCAACTACAAACTTAGATGTTTATGCTAAAGCTAATGATGCTAATGCTAAAATAACTAAACTTGCAGTAATTGATAAAGATAATGTTGAACATGAAGTAACAATAACTCAAGCAAGAGAAGTAACTTCAAACGTTACATTATCTACTGGATTAAATAAAATTGTATTTACTGTAACAGCTCAAGATAATACAACAAAAGAAACTTACGAAATCCAAGTTACAAGAGCACAAAATAATTCTACTGCAATTAATGAAATAAATGTAGCAGGTGTAAATGCAATAAAAGATTCAAGTGATGATTATAAATATACTGTAACAGTACCAAATAGTGTAGATGAAGCAAATGCAACAAATGTTACTGTAACTGTAGCTGATGGAGAACTTCCAACAGATGCTAAAGCAACATATAGTGTTCCAACTTTAGCACTTGCTACATTAAATGCTGATTCAACACCAGTTGAAAATACATTAGTAATTCCTGTTACTGCAGAAGATGGTACAACAGATAATTATACAGTAATTATAACTAGAACACCAAATGATGTAGCAACATTAAATAGAGTTAACTTATATGAAGGAACAAATACATCTGTAGATAATTATTGCGTATTTACAGGAACTGATACATCTTGCACAATTTCTCTAGGTGAAACTGCTACAGCATTTACTCTAGAAGGAATTTTAGATGATGCTAACTCTAAAGTAGAATTTACTTCAGGAACTGAGAATAATCCATTCACATTGGCTTTAGGTGAAACATCTAAAGTAGTTACTGCAACAGTAACTGCTGAAGATACAACAACAACTAAAGAATATACAATTAATATTTCAAGAACTAAATCAAGTGTATCAATTTTAAATAATATTTTAGTTCAAGATAGTACAGGTAATGATATTGGAACATGGAATACTTCATTTAATTCAGCAACAGATGAATATACTGTAACATTACCATATGCTACTGAAGAATTCTATTTGTATGCTGTTAAAGGTGAAGCAAATGAAAAGATTACAGGAATTCCTGCAGATAATAGAATAGAATTTACAACTTCACCAGTAGTAGTAAATATTGCATCTACTTCTGATGATGATAGTTCTACATCAAATTATAAATTAACATTTGTAAGATATGTAAATAATAACGCTAATTTAGAAAAATTAGTACCAAGTGTTGGAAACTTAACACCTGCATTTGCTCAAACAACAACTTCATATCAAGTAAGTGTTTCAAATGAAACTACAAGTATATCATTAACTACTAAGGCAGATGATGAAGATGCTATGGTTTCTACAAATGGAACAGATTACTTCAAAACAAATGAAGCAGATCATGTATTTGAATATAATAACTTAGTTGTAGGAAACAATAATGTAGTTATATATGTTAAATCAACTGATAACACAATTAAAGAATATAATGTAAATATAATTAGACAAGTACCAGAAGCTAGTGATGAAAACAAATTAGCTGGACTTACAGTATCATCAAGTGCTAAAACATACAGTTTAACTCCAGCATTTAGTTCTGGAACAACAAATTATGAAATTAAAGAAGTTATTCCATTTGAATTAGAAAGTTTAACTATTACTGCTACTAAAAATCATAGTTTAGAAACTTTAAGATATTATGTAGATGGAGTTTTACAATCAAGCAATGTGGTTAACATTCCTAAAGTAAAAGGAACTAAAACAATAACAGTTCAAGTTGAAGCTGAAAATGGTGATATTAATAATTATGTAATTAAATATACAAAGAATCCATCATCTAATGCATATCTATCAAGTATTGTTGATAGTACTGCTAAGATAACAAGCTTTGTAAAAGAAACTTTAACTTATGAAATAAATGTTGATTCAACAATAAATGATGTAACACTTAACCTAACAGCTGATGATGCTAAATCTAAGATAGCTGTAGGAACTCAAGAAGGAACATCTACACTTGTATATACAAAATCAGGACTAGTTGAAGGAAGAAATGAAATTGCAATTGTTGTTACAGCAGAAGATGGTACTACATTAACATATAATGTAATAGTAAATAAAGAAGCAGAAGATGAAATTATTACATCAGTTGCTTATGGACATACTATTGCAGATGGTATGATTAAAACTGCAAAATTAGGTGACACAATTCTTGATTTGAAAAATCAATTAGATAATGACAATTCTAAGCTAGTTGTTTATAAAGCAGATGGCGTTACAGCATTATCAGATACTGATAAAGTTGCAACAGGACAAATTGTAAAATTAATAATTAATGGTACAGAAAAAGATAGTGACATAATTGTGGTTAAAGGTGATACAAATGGTGATGGTAAAATAACATTATTAGATGCAGTTAAAACTATCAATCATTATTTAAAGAAATCAACATTAGTTAACGAATATCTAGAAGCTGCAGATACTGATAGTAATGGTAAAATAACATTATTAGATGCAGTTAAGATTATTAATCACTATCTTGGAAAGACATCATTATTTAGTTAGTAGGAAGTAGGTAAGAAAGTATGAAAAAAGTATTAAATTATTTATTAGTATTATTAATGACGATTAGTATTGTACCAGTTAATATTAAAGCAGCTGTTGGCTCAATAAATGTTGATGGTGCAACAATTGAAGTAGGTGAAGAAAAGACTTTAAATATAGGATTATCTTCAGGAATAGCCGCAGTTGATGGTTATGTAGAATCAAATGATCCATCATGTGTAGAAGTAGTAAGTGTAACATCATCAAATGGTAGTGGAAACTATTTTATGGAAATCACAACCAGTGTAAATCCACTTACTACTGGTGGTTCAATAAAAATTAAAGGGTTAAAGGTTTGTGAAACAACTTTAAAAATATACGATGCATCTGTTACTACACAAAGTGAAGAAGCAGATGAAGGAGTATCATTTACATCAGGATTAATTAAAGTAGGTGAAGCTGCTCCTGCAAAATCATCAGATGCAACATTATCTTCTTTAACAGTATCAAAGGGAAGTTTATCCCCAGCATTTAGTTCAAATGTAACAACATATACTGTAAATGTTGATAATGATGTAGATTCAATTGATGTAGCTGCTACAGTAAATGATAGTAAAGCAACAGTATCAGGAACAGGAACTAAGTCTTTAGCTGTTGGTGACAATTCAATTAGTGTAATTGTAACTGCCGAAGATGGTACACAAAAAACATACTCAATTAAAGTAACTAGAGCACAAAAAGCTGATCCAGGAGAACCTGAACCAGAAGATGCGACTCTATCTAGTATTACTGTTTCAAAAGGAAGTTTATCTCCAGAATTTGATAAAGATACAACAACATATACTGTAAATGTTGATAATGATGTAGATTCTATTGATATTAATGCAACAGCTAGTGATAGCAATGCAACAGTATCAGGAACAGGAACTAAATCATTAAGTGAAGGTGATAATACTTATGATATTACAGTAACAGCAAAAGATGGAACTAAAAAAATATATACAATTAAAGTAGTAAGATCTTCTTCATCAAATCCAGGTGGAAAAGATGAACCATCAGGACCATCAATTGATGATGATAGATCAAATGATAATAAATTAAAAAGTTTAGAAGTAACAAATTATTCATTAGATCCTGAATTTAATGCAGATAATACAAGTTATGTTTTAGAAGTAGATAATTCAGTAACATCAATTGATTTAACTGCAATAGCAAATGATGAAAAAGCTACTGTTAATATTTCAGGAAACACAGATTTAAAAGAAGGAATTAATAATGTTAATGTAACTGTAACAGCAGAAGATGGGTCTCAAAGAGTGTATACAGTTAAAGTAATTAGAAAATCTTCAAATAATCAAGCACCTGCTGTAGATAATTCTAAATCATCTGAAAATAGATTATCAAAAGTTATTATTTCTAATGCAGATATAACACCAACATTTGATGCAAATAATACAACATATAATGTAATAGTTGCAAATAATGTAGATTCACTTGATTTCTCATCAATAGTTAAGATGGATTCAAAATCAAGTTATAGTATCTTTGGAAATGAGGACTTTAAAATTGGTGAAACTAAAGTAGTAACAATTGTTGTAACTGCTGAAAATGGTTCAACTAGAACATATACATTTAATGTAAAAAAATCTGATAAAGATTCAAATAATAAATTATCAGGATTAACAATAAATGGTGGATCTTTAACACCAGGATTTAATCCAAATACTACTTCGTATACTACAAAAGTAAGTGCTGGAACTAAATCTATTAGTTTAAGCGCAACACCTGAAAATAGTAATGCAAAAGTAGAATATAGTGTAAATGGTGGTGCATTTACTACAGATGGTAATTTAAATTTAGAAGATGGAAATAACTTAGTAATTGTTAAAGTAACAGATGAAAATGGATTTACTCAACTTTATACAGTTAACGTAGAAAAACCATCAAATACATTTAGTTTATTCGGAATTAAAATACCTAGATGGTTAGGATACTTATTATTATTGTTATTACTACTTTTAATCGGTTGGCTAATATTCTTAGTATTAAAGAAAAGAAAAGAGAAAGAAGTAGCAAAAACACAAGCAGTACCTAACATTGAAATTAAACCAGAATTTAACTTTAATTCTAAAAATGAAGATAATGATTCAGTTGATGATGGTGGTGTTTTAAATCAAAGTTCAAATGGTAGTGCTTCATCTCAAGATAATGATGGAAATGGTATAGATTATAATAAATCTAAAGAAATACCATATGATCCATATGATGAAGTTGTAACTAAGGAAGAAATCATTGATGCAATCAATGAAAAAGATCCAGATAAATTAAAAATGTTATATAAACAAGAAATGTTAAATAGAGAAAAAGATGAATTAAAAGAAAAAGAGGGAGTTAAAAAATAAAATATGAAGAAAAGTAAGAATAGCCTAGCTATCCTAGGCCTTCTTCTTTTTACCTTTATTCCTAGCGTAAAAGCTGATATTGGTTCAATAACTATTGCTTCAACAACACTTGAAGCAGGAGAAACAAAAACATTAAATATTGGATTACCTAGTAATATACAATCAACAGATGGATATATTACTTCTAATGATCCATCTTGTGTTAAAGTACTAAACGTAACAAGTCAAAATGGTAGTGGTAATTATTTCATGGCAATTGATTTAACTGGAAATGCATTAAAAAATGCTGGTACAGTCACTATAAAAGGATTAAAAAATTGTGAAACAATTTTAACAATTTCTGAAGCTAATCTTGTTACTACAAGTGAAATAGAAGGAACAACTCATTATTTTACATCAGGTAAAATAAAAGTTAATGGACCAGTTGAAGAAACTAAAACTGAAGTTATTGAAGAAAAAAAGGAGGAAGTAAATTCACAGGTAAAAGAAGAAACTCAAGTTATAAATGAAAATACTAATACTGTTGAAGAAAATTCCTCAAGTGAATCTTCAACTTCACAAAGTAATGATAATTCTACTAATGTAGCTGTAGAAACAAAAAATGAAATTAAAAGTGAAGAATATAAAAATAATAATTCTTCACAAACAAATAAAAAAGATAATAATAAAACAAAAGTTAATAATGAAATTATTGCAATTAGTAATAAAAGTAATAATAATAAATTAGATTCTTTAAGTGTAGATGGATATGATATAAAATTTTCATCAGACACTTTGGAATATAGTATCAGTGTTAGTAATGACGTTGGTACAATTGATGTTACATATAAAGCATCAGATAATAATGCAAGTGTAAGCTTGCAAGGCAACAAAGATTTGAAAGTAGGTGAAAATACAGTTAGTGTAACAGTTACTGCTGAAGATGGAAGCAAAAGAACCTATATTATAAATGTATTCAAAGCTTCTGATCCAAGCAAGGTTTATGATACTGATAATAATTTATTAAGTATCACTCCTAGTATTGGAACTCTTTCCCCTAAATTTAGCAAAGATACTTTAAATTATATTATTTACTTACCATTTGAAGAGGAAACTGTTACCTTTGAAACTGTATTGTCAAATGCTGACAAAGCTTCAGTTGAAATAATTGGACCAGCTAATTTAGTAGTTGGTGATAATAAATATATATTGAAAGTAAGAGCAGAATCAGGAGATATTAAAGAATATACTATTATAGTTAGAAGAGCAAATATTTTTTCTACATCTGATAATAATTATTTAAAGAGTATAGTTTTAGAAAATGGAGAGCTTATAATTGATAACAAGAGTGTTTCATTTGATAAAAATATAAGTACTTATTATTATAAGAGTGGTGAAAATTTCTCATATAAATTCTTAGTTGAAGATAATAACGCAACAACTAAAGTATTTGAAAATGACAAAACAATAACAATAGTTGTTACATCTGCTAATGGAGAAACTAGAGTATATACATTAATTCCATATAAGTCAAATACTATAAAATATATTATATTAGTAGTAATTGGAATTATTATTGGATATCTTCTTAGAGTTTTATACTTTCAAATAAAAAAGAGTAATAAAAAAAAGAAATTAGTTAATGAAGAGTAAACATTTGTTTACTCTTTTTTGTTTTATTCATAAATTATAATAGGTGATTAATAATGAAAGTAATTCATATTAGTGATTATAATCCAAGAATGGGAAAACTAATTGATATTGAATCTTATGATTTATATAAGTTAAATCATATTGATGGGGCTATTAATATTCCAAATGATACTTTACTATATAATAAGGATAGATTATTAAATAAAAATGATACATACTATATTTATTGTAGAGGAGGCCATAAAAGTAAAAGAGTAGTATCTATTTTAGAAAGTTATGGTTTTAACGTAGTTCAAGTGCTATTAAAATAAATCTTTTGCTATATTTTTTATTAAAAAAATGATATTATTATATTGGTGATAATTTATGGAAAGTTACATAATAATAGGTCTATTAGTATTATTAATAATATTAGTAATAATAGTTTTATTTAAAAGCTTTAAAAGTAATAAAGAAGAATTAAATGTTACAGAAAGATTGGGTAAATTTGAAACTACAATGACAAAAGATATATCTGATTTTGAAATATCTTTTTCAAAAAATTTAAGAGATGATTTTGATAAATTAAATGATAAAATTGAAACAAGATTAAATCTTATAAATGATAAAGTAAATGAAAGATTAGATTTAAACTTTGAAAAAACTAATAAGACATTTACTAATATATTAGAAAGACTAACTAAGATAGATGAAGCTCAAAAGAAAATTGATGGACTTTCTTCAGAGATAGTATCTCTACAAAGTGTATTAACTGATAAAAAGACTAGAGGAATATTCGGTGAAGTTAATTTAAATTATATATTAAGTAGTATATTTGGTGATAATAATACTAGTATTTATGAATTGCAAAAAACAATGTCAAATGGTTATATTGTTGATGCAATACTTTATGCACCAGCTCCTCTTGGAACAATAGGAATAGATTCTAAATTTCCATTAGAAAACTATCAAAAGATGACAGATAAAACAATATCATTAAAAGAAAGAGAAGAATATGAAAAATTATTTAAAAGAGATGTTAAGGCTCATATAGATGCTATAGCTGAAAAATATATAATAAATGGCCAGACATCAAATCAGGCAATAATGTTTTTACCTGCTGAAGCAATTTTTGCAGAAATAAATGCATATCATAGTGATTTATTAAATTATGCATATAAGAAAAGGGTATGGATAACATCACCAACTACACTAATGTCAACATTATCTATTATTCAAATGATTATTAAGAATATGGAAAGAGATAAATATGCTAAAGTTATTCAACTAGAATTATCTAAATTAAGTGATGAATTTGGTAAGTATAGAATAAGATGGGATAAGCTATCTCGTAGTATTGATACAGTAACTAAAGATATTAAAGATATTAATATTACAACTGATAAAATAACTAAAAGATTTGATGCAATTAATAAAGTAGATATTAAAGCACTAGAAAATAAACAGGATTAATCCTGTTTTTTAGTGCATATTAGTTTCTATATATTTAGACATTATAAAGATAACTTTAAATAAAAAAGGAAAACTAACATTTACCTATAATAATATAATTAGGAGGTGTTAGTTATGATTGAATCAATAAATATGGAAAATATTAAAGATTTAAAAAAGAAATTATATAAAATTCAATGTCAAAATTGGATAAAAAGTAAAATTGAAGGTAAAGGTGCAATAGGTGAAACACTTGAATTATTACTTGGCAAAGACAGAGATAATTATTCCTTACCAGATTATAATGGTATAGAAATAAAATGTAAAACATTATCAAATAAATATCCACTGCATTTATTTTGCTGTACCTTTGATGGTAGACCTCTTGAAATGCAAAGATTATTAAAAATTGGTGGATATCCTGATAAAAATAATTCAGAGTTTAATGTATTTAATATTACTGTTTATGGATCTAATAAAAAGTTGATTAGAAATCATGCATATCAATTAAAAGTTGATTATAAAAGAAAACGGGTTAAACTTGTTATTACTTATAGAAATACTAATAGACTTGTAACATATATGTCATGGTCTTTTGTAGAACTTGAAATGAGGTTGACCAATAAATTGAAATACTTAGTGATAGTACCTGGACTAAAAAGTAAAATAAATAATAACATATATTTTAAATATTTAAATCCAACTTTTTACAAATTGATTTCTTTTGAAACGTTTCTTAATTTAGTCGAAACTGGTATAATAAGTGTTACTTTTAAGTTATCTTACTATCACAGTAAAGAAAGATATGGACAATTTTTGGATAAAGGTACCAGTTTTGATATATATTATTATAATATTGAAAAACTATTTAAAAAAATTAATGTATATATGTAGAATAAGTTGTAGTACAGCTTGGTATTTAAATTAATTTGATTATTTTATGTTTGGGACCATAATAAAAACTCACAAATTTAATGTGAGTTAATTACTAAATGGTCGGGAAGACAGGATTTGAACCTGCGACCCCTTGGTCCCAAACCAAGTGCACTACCAAGCTGTGCTACTTCCCGATACCTTAAAAAAATGGTGCTCCCAAAGGGAGTCGAACCCCTAACCTTTAGATCCGTAGTCTAACGCTCTATCCAATTGCGCTATGGGAGCAAGGCTTTCTTAATAAAGCACGATATAATTATATATAAAAACTAATAAAAAATCAATAACTTTCGACAATTTTTTCTAAATTTTAAAAAATAATAAACAATAATATAAAATATTTGTTATAATATACGTAGGTGTTAAAAATGGAAGTATTAAAAAATAATATGAATAGGGATAAACTACTTTGTTATGAGGCATGCAAAAATGCGGATGCAATTAGATTTAATAAGGAAAATGATGATTTTAGACCACCTTTTTTTAAAGATGCAGATAGAATAATATATTCTTTATCATACACAAGATATATTGATAAAACCCAAGTATTTAGTGGACTTGAAAATGATCATATTTCAAAAAGAATGACACATGTACAAATGGTTTCAAAGGTTGCAAGAACAATAGGTCGAGCATTAAATCTAAATGAGGATTTAATTGAAGCAGCAGCACTTGGTCATGATATTGGTCATGTTCCATTTGGACATGTTGGTGAAAAAATATTAAATAAAATCAGTTTAGAAGTAAATGAAGGATATTTTAATCACAATGTACAAAGTGTTAGGGAATTTATGTTCTTAGAAAAAAATGGTGAAGGTTTAAATTTAACTGTTCAAACACTAGACGGGATGCTTTGCCATAATGGTGAAATTGAACTTCCAAAGTATGAACCAAAGAAAAAGACACCAGAAGAATTCTTAAAAGAATATGAATCATGCTATCTAGAAAAAGATGCAATATTAAAGCTTAGACCAATGACTCTGGAGGGATGTGTAGTTAGAATATCTGATATTATTGCGTATTTAGGAAGAGATATAGAAGATGCTATAATGTTAGGTTTATTGAAAGTTGAAGATATTCCTAAAAGTATTACAGATGTGGTTGGATCTACTAATAGTCAAATTATAAATACATTTGTTTTAGATATAATAAAAAATAGTTATGGCCATAATTATATTTTACTAAGTGATAAAGTTTTTAAAGCTCTAAAGGATTTAAAAAAATTTAATTATGAATATATTTATGATAAGGCTAGTACTATTAAAGAAAGAGAGCATTGGGAGGAAATGTTTACAACAGTATTTAATCACTCTTTAAAGAAAATTAATGATAGTAAATCAGAAATAAATAAAATATTTTTAAGCAAAATGAGTAAAAAATATATAGATAGTACTACAGATGAAAGAAAAGTAATAGATTATATTGCTGGCATGACTGATGATTTTTTAATAAAACAATATAAATTAATAATATCTAATTGACTTTTTAATAAGATATATTAGATAATATATAAGAGGTGTAAAATGAAAAATAATAATTATAATGCACATAAAGTGAGATCATATACAATTGTTTTTGGACTTTTAATTTTATCTTTTTCATTAGTATTTGGTGGTTTGCTTTTTAGAAGTAAACTTAATCCTGATTATCCATTAGTATTTACTGATGCAAATAATAGATTGATGTTTATAACTAAATCAAATAATAGTAAAAATGATATAGCATCAATTACAAATGCTAATATTGTTTATGCAAATATGGATACTAGATATTTATTATATACTAATAATAATTCACTATACCTATTAGATACTACAGTTGGTGGAGTTGGTAAAAAAATATCAAATAATGTAGTATCATATGGTTTTAGTTTAGATGATAAATATGTCTACTATTTAGATAATAATTCTAATTTCTTTATATATAATCGTATGAAAGAAGAAATAATGAGTATTGCTTCTAAAGTAAATAAAATAGAACTTATTAGAGATAATAATATGATATATAATCAAGAGGGTAATTTAGTTTATCAAAGATTAGATGAAACTCCTGTTTTAGTATCAAATGATTATATAAGTGTTGAATTAAATAAAGAAAATAAACTAATATTATATTCAGTAAAAAATGAATCTCTAAAAGATTATTATGTATATGATATTGCAACAAATAATAGTACTAAAGTAATTGAAGGTGTAACAAAACTTTATTCTAATAATGATAGTTATACAAAGTTTTTATATACAATTCCTGCAAGTAATAATAAGAATATATCAAATGTATTAAAAGATGAATACTTAACATCTGATAGTAGTTTTGTATCTTATTCATATGAGGATTATACTTCAAAAAGAGTAAGTAAAGCTGTTTATGAAGAAAATCAAAAATTACAAAAGGATATTGAATTTAGAGACCAATTAAGAGCATATTTAAAAGAATATGGTAAATTTGGTAGTGATTTGTATTACAAAAATAATAATGCAGATTCTTTAGTAGCTTCAAATATGAATGAATTATATTATTATGATATAAAAAATCAAATATATAGTTATACATCATATTCTTTTGAAAATAATGCATTAGATATTAATAATTATAAAGTACAAGATGATGTAGAAACATTCTATAATGATATTGAAAATGAAAAACTTAATAGTATGTATTTCAAATTTGGAAGTAATTCGTCTATGGCATATAAAAATATTACAACAAATGCTAAAGTTAAACTAAGAGGAAATAGTGAATACTATCTTTTAGTTGAGAGTGATAATCATTATAATATGTATTATAGTAAAATTAATAATAAATCAATTAAAATGGTTGGGGAAATTGATACGCATCTTTTATCATCAAATTTAAAAACTGATTATCAAGAAGGATATTTATATATAAATTATTCAAATAATAAATATTATTTAAATTTAGTTAGTGAAGGTAGAATCAGAGTACTAGTTGAAGATGTTAACCCTAATCATTATGTTGTCAGTGAAAGTAAAGATAGTATTTATTATCTAAAAAATACTGGAGATTATGTAAATGATTTAAATATTTATAATGGTATTAGAACAAGTACTATTGCTAGTGATATATATAGTTTTATGTATATTAATAATGATTTAATATATGTTACTAAAAACTTTGATAGTATTACTAAAACAAGTGATTTATATCGCCTTGATGGAAATCATTTAACTCTTATTTATAAGGATATTGCAGATTGGTATAGTCCTTTAAAAGATGATATTGAAGAGCCAAAAGAAGAACAAGTATAAAATTCTTCTTTTTTGTTTTATTTTTTCATAAAAGTTACATAATAAGGATAGGTGGTTAAAGTGACTTATAAAAAGTATAATAACGATTCATATAATTTATATACAATAAAAACTGATAAATTTAAAACATGTCAAATGGAAATTGTATTTTATAGAAAATTAAACAAGGAAAAAATTACAATAGAAAATGTATTATCAGATATATTAGTTCATTCAAGTTTAAAATATCCTAAGAGAAAATATGTAGTAGAGCATTTAGAAGATTTATATAACGCCAATTTTTATAGCACAACATCTCGTGTTGGTAATATAAGAACTATTAATTTTATTTATAATTTTATTGATCCTATATATGCAGATAAATCATATTTAAAAGATGTTATATCTTTTCCTTTTGAAATGTTATTCAATCCAAATATAAAAAACGATGAATTTGATGAAAGAAGTCTTAAGATAATAAAAAGTAGAGTATACGCAGATATTAAAAGTATTAAAGAAAATCCTACTAGATATGCTTTAAAAAAATCGTTATATTTAACTTCAAAGGATATGCCATCTTCATATGAATTAGTTGGAAATATTAAAGATTTAAATAAAATTAATTCATCTAATTTATTTAGCTTTTATAATGAGTTATTTGAAGAATACTATTGTGATATTTATTTAATTGGTAATTTAGATATGGATAAAGTAAATATAATGATAAAAAATTTATTTAAAAATGATATTATAAAAACTGAACAACTAAATCCATATTATTATTTAAAAAATAATAATAATAAAACTATAGAATATAGTGAAAAAGATAATTTAAATCAATCAACATTAGTTTGTATATATAATTTAGATAATTTATCTTCTTTTGAACAAAATTACGTTTTTTATATATTTAATACAATCTATGGAAGTGGTTCTTTAACTAATAAACTATCAAAAAACTTAAGAGAAGATAATTCTTTATGTTACAATGTATCAAGTTTGTATCAAAAATATGATAATTTATTAATAGTTTATACTGGAATTGATGCTAAAAATAAAAGGAAGGCTTTAAATCTTATAAAAAAATCCCTAAAAGAAATGATAAATAGCAAATTTAATGAAGATGATGTAGATAATGCTATAAAATATAATATTAATATTTTAAAAAGTTCATTAGATAATCAAGATTCTATAATAGATAATTATTTCTTTAATATAATTAGTAATTCACCATTAATTAATGAAAGAGTGGAAGTAATAGATAGTGTAACTAAAAAAGATATATCAAATTTAGCTAAAAAAATAAAGTTAAAAACAATATTCTTTTTGGAGGCAAATAATGAAGGAAATTAAACTTAACAAATTAAAAGAAACAATTTATTATGATAAGTGCGATAATGGTTTAGAAATATATATGTGGGTAAAGAATAATTCTAATTATTATTATGCTACATTTAATACTAGATTTGGATCTATTGACACTAAGTTTAAGATAAAAGACAAAGAATACAATGTAAATAATGGAATAGCTCACTACCTAGAACATATAAACTTTAATGAAAGTGATAATACAACCCCAGATGATTATTATAATATTAAAGGAACTAGTACTAATGCCTTTACTACATATGATTTAACTTCATATGAAATATATGGTAGTAGTGATATATTAGGAGATACACTACATTTAATTGATTTTGTTCAAGATAGATACTTTACTGAAGATATTATAGAAGGGGAAAGAAATATAATACTTGAGGAAGTTAAAATGGATAATAATAATCCCGGTCAAAAAATGTATTATGAAACACAAAAATCAATTTATAGTAAAAACAAAAGAAGAAATGAAATTACTGGCAGTGAAAAAGATATTAGTAAAATTAATAAAAACGAACTTGAATTAGTATATGATACTTTTTATCAGCCTAGTAATATGTTTCTTATTATAACAGGTAATTTTAATCCATATGAAATATCTATGGCAATAAAAGAAAATCAAAATAAGAAAAAAATAAAGAAGATTCATTTTACAAAAATCTATGATAAAGAAGATGCTAAAGTAAATAAAGAAAACACAGAAATATCAGATAATATAGAGATTCCTAAATTATCATTAGCTTATAAAATGAGTAGAAGAAAATTTAAAGAGTTTAATGATTTATATTTAAAAATATATTTAGATTTAATTATTAATGCCAATTTTGGCCCTACAAGTAATCTTAAAGAAGATTTAATGGAAAAAGAATTAATATATACACTTACTTATAGTATTAATATAGATAATGATAATGTTGTGATAGAATTAGATTCTGAAACAAAGTATCCTTTAGAACTTATAAAAATTTTAAAAGAAGATATGAGTAAACTAGTTTTAACTGAAGAAAAATTAAAAAGAAGAATTAAGTGTAGCATTGCATATTTAATATCTGGACTTGATGATATTGAATTTGTAAATAGTTTGATTCAAAATGATATTATAAAATATAATAAAATAAATAATAATATTTATGATATATATCAATCATTAACTCTTGATGAAGCTAAAAAAATAATAAAACATATTGATTTAAATAATTGTAGTGTAGTAATTATGAATAAAAATAAAGACTAATCTTTTGATTAGTCTTTTACTTTACAATAACAGTTCTAGTAACATCTTTATCATATCCATCAATTTTATATGTAATGGTATAAGTACCAGCTTGTGTTAAATCTATATCTTTTATTACTTCATTAGTGTCTGTATTAACAATAGTTTTAGTAACATTAATCTTTGTTATTATATTACCATTTGTATCTTTAATAGTTAATCCTGGATCATTATATGTAACGCCACCAGCTCCATCAAATACTTTTTCTGTTACTTTGTTACCACCATTTAATACAACGGATCCTATATTATAAGTTATTTCATTAGTATTTGGATTACTTCCTGCACTTACATTAATAATAATACCATTAGACATATTATCTTTAAATATTGAATATGCAGTTTTGATAACAAATTTATAGTTTCCACCATTGCCATTAGTATTATAAGTATAAGATGTATTATTTGTATAACCTATAAAAGTTTCTTTACCATTATTTTCTAAATAAACGTTATATCCTAAAGTACCAATATTTTCATTATTATATTTTATTCTTCTTTCATACATTCTATTTGCTATACTATCACTAAAGTAATTATCTTTTTTAAAGTGTTCTTTTAATTCATCTTGATTTATTGCACTTGGAGTAGGTGCAGGATCCCAAGAAAGATTTATTGAATTATCTGATATAGTACTTCTTCCATTACTTGCATTTTCTAATTTTTCATATCTAGTTGAAACTTCAGAAGGCTCTGTTCCAGCTTTAAACAGTTCTGTTTTTCTCATAGAAGATGGCGTATAAGCACTTGGTAGTTGTAAAGGAACAGTTTCTCTTTCAATTTCAACTCTAGCAATTCCTGATGGAACAGTAAATCTAGAATTTTTCTTATAAACTTTTTTAGCAACAGCACTCATTATTTGAAGTCTTGCATAGTGTGCTTTAATTGGGTCTGTATAATAGTCGTGCGATAATTTTTCATATCCATACCATTGTGAAATTACATAATCTGGAGAATAAGTAATATTCCAGTTATCTGCAGAAGTTGAAAGGGGAACATTATATTTTTTTAGTGTAGCTGAATCATAAGTAGATGTACCAGTTTTAGCAGCAACATCAGTTCCACTAATACTAAAGTTACCACCAGCACCTTGTTGTTGAGCAGTCATAAGCATTGAATTAATCATATACGCTGTTTCTTCTGACATTACTTTTTCTCTCTTAGGTTTTTTATCTAATACATCACCAGAATCTTTAAATGTTATTTTAGTATATGAATAAGGTTCTATATAATATCCACCCCTTGCAAATGCACCATATGCACCAGCCATTTGTAAAGGATTAACATAAACACCACCACCAATGGCATAAGATTCATATAATTCTTTACCATAATCAATTCCAAGAGAATGAACGAATTCAGAAATTTTACTTAAATCCACAGTTTGGAAAGCTTGAACTGCAGGTATATTTCTTGATTGAGATAATGCTTCACGCATTGTTTGAACGCCTTTCCAACCTCTATCAGAGTCAAAGAATGCTGTTCCATTAGAATAAGTATAATTATAATCAAAGAAATAAGTACCAGTTGATGCATTATTATATTCAATTGCTGGTCCATAAGCAAATATTGGCTTAGCAGTTGAACCAGGTTGGAAATGTGAATCTTTGCTTGTTGCTAAGTTTAATTGTCTTTCACCAGTTTGATTTCTTCTACCATTAACAGCAACAATAGAGCCATCATGAACATCAGTTATAACAATTGCAACTTGAATAACATCATTAATAAATTTATAACCCAAATTTCCATTATTTAAATCATTTAATACATCTTGAACACTAGGATCAATAGTTGTTTGAATTTTCATTGGTGTATTATAAGGATTAAGCCCAGTATCATCAATTACTTCTTCAACAACTGTATCTATAAATGATTGATATTTATTTAATGATTCTCCCTTTCTTTGAGTTATTAAAGATTCAACAGAAATACTTTTTGCATCATTTAAATCATCTTCACTAATATAACCATGTCTATACATTAAATCTAAAACAGTATTACGCCTTGCAGTAGCATTTTCAATACTATAAAAAGGATTTAGGGTATAAGGAGCATTAAATATACCAGCTATTAAAGCAGCTTCTGGTAAGGATAAATCTCTAACACTTTTACCAAAGTATGTTTGAGAAGCTTGTTCAACACCATAACTTCTTGCACCTAAATAAGGAGCATTTACATAAAACTCAATTATTTCTTCTTTAGTATATTTCTTTTCTACTTTAAATATTGACATATAAATATCGGTAAATTTACGGATAATACCTTCAACGCCATGAGATTCAGTAGATGTGTAAGTATTTTTTACAACTTGCATAGTAAGGGTAGAAGCACCACCAGCTCCAGATATACCAGTTATTTGTCCCATTGAGGCCATCAAAAATCTTGCAATATCAAATCCTTCATGTTGAAAAAATCTAGCATCTTCAGTAGCAACAATTGCATCAACTAAAACTTGTGGTAGTTCATCATATGAAACAAAATCTCTATTTTCAGTTCCAAGTCTAGCAAACTCAGTATCATCATTATATACTAAAACAGTAGCTTCTTTATTATATAATAAATCAGTATCAAATTCTGGTGCAGAAACAATAATAAATATTGCACCTGCTAAAATCAATGATACAATTGCTATTGCAAAAAATAGTAATATAATTAGTATTTTATGAGCAGTTTTCTTTTTTCTCTTTCTTTTTTT
>JAFUTV010000015.1 GCA_017484125.1 Bacilli bacterium | reverse complement strand
CTTGGTTTGAAATGGACTTTGATGAGCAAAGAAGAATAATTGAACATTTAATCGACAAAGTTATAGTAAATGATAATGAAATCAATATCTACTATAACATTTATTAAAAAATATTTTTTCTCCCACTGGGGGTAATAGTCCAATCAATGTCATTGAAATATTTAACTTTAATGAAGTAGTTATATTTTCTAAAGATGAAGGTATTACTAAATGAATAATTGTGTATATTTTATTTACTTTAAATGATTTAAAGAGTAGTAATAGATATTTATTACAACTAATAAAACCTACATATAAAGTTTCCGTACATACTAATATGTTTATAAGTAATGCCATAATTATTATTGATGAAGTATTAGCTCCAAACCAAATAATAAGAATAGGGCCTAAAGATATTTTTGGTAAAGAATTTAAAATATTTAAGAATGGATCTATTATCTTATAAAAAGTATTAGATAGATATAATAATATTGCAAGAATAAAACTAATTATAAATCCTAAAATGAAAGCTAGTATTATTTCCTTTAAAGTGGTAAATATATGGATAAATAAATCATTTGAAATATATAAGTTTTTAATTGTATTTAATATTTTTATTGGAGATGAAAAAATAAATGGGTTAATTATCTTAAAACTACTTAATAATTGCCATAATATAAAGAAAGATATAATAATACTTATTTGACTTATTTTTATTATTATTTTTTTTCTCTTATGTTTTTTAATAAAATCTAATTCATTAGATGACATTGTTATCTAAATCCTTCCATATTAAATTAAAATAATAGTTAAATTTTTCATCACTTCTATTGTCTATAGGATTAGTTTTATTATCTAAATTTATATTGTATATACTTTTTATTCTTCCAGGTCGTTTTGATAAGACTATTACTTTATCAGCCATTGCAACTGCTTCACTAATATCATGTGTTACAATAATTGCTGTTTTGTTTTCTTTTTTTATTATGTTATATACATCATTTTCAATTATTAATCTACTTTGATAGTCTAGTGCTGAAAACGGTTCGTCTAATAGTAATATTTTTGGATTACTAGCTAAAGTTCTTATTAATGCAACTCTTTGTCTCATTCCACCAGATAGACTGTTAGGTTTTTTATCTATAAATTCTAGTAAATTATATTTTTTTAATAAATTTAATACATACTTTTCATTAATTTTATGATTAAATTTTTTAGCTAACATAGCATTTTCTTTTATAGAAAGCCAAGGGAGTAGTGCATCATTTTGAAGCATATAACCTATGCTATTTTTATCCATAATTATTTTTCCTTCATAATCTTTATCTATGCCTGCTAAAATATTTAAGAGAGTAGATTTACCACAACCAGATGATCCAACAATAGCAATAAATTCTCCTGAATTAATCTTTAAATTTATATTATCTAGAGCATTTACTTTACCTGATAAAGTATAATATGTTTTACTTAAATTTTTAATTTCAAGTACATTATTCATTGTTTATAAGTTTAGAGTAATCAACATAATTATCAAGTAAATTTGCTTTAATCATTACTTTTTCTAAATTTTTAAATGACTCTTCACTTATATATGTATTATTTAACCAAGTATCATTTTCTTTATACCTTTTTATAATTATTTTTAATTCTTCAACAGTTGTATCACTAAATTGATTAATAATAGTTTTAGCAATAGCATCTTCATCATGTTCTTTAACATACTTTAATCCTTTGTTAATAGCATTTCTAAAACCTTTAATTAAACTAGGATTATTATTAATAAATGATTTTCTGGCAAAAAAGGCAGTATATGGCATTTCACCAGAGTATTTTCCTATACTTGCAACAATATATCCTAGCCCTTGTTGTTCTAATTTTGTGGCATTAGGTTCAAATAAATTAACATAATCTCCTACTTTAGAAATAAAAGTACCAGACAATGCACTAAAATCAACACTATAGTTAATATTTATATCATCTTTATTTACATTTTCATTATCTAAAGCATTTAAAAAATTTAATGAAGGCATACCACCTTTTCTTCCAACTAATACTTCTTTACCTTTTAAATTATTTAAATCTAGTGTTTCTTTGTTTCTTCCAACTATAAATTGGCCATCTCTTTTAGTAAGTCCTGCAAAATTAACTAGATAGTCTTCTTCACCACCATTATATACATAAATAGTACTTTCTGGTCCAGCAAAACCAATATCTATATCATTTGATAATACTGCTGCACTAACTTTATCTGCACCACTTACAAGTGTTAAATCTATTTTAATATTTTCTTCTTCAAAATATTTGTTTTCAATAGCTACATATAAAGGTGCATAAAAAATACTATGAGTTACTTCCGCTAATTTCAATTCTTTTAAATTATTTTCTTTTTTAGGAATACATAATATTGTTGTTATTCCTATAATTAAAATTAAACCAATAATAACAATTTTTTTCATAAATCTCTCCCTACATTAATATATTCACATAATAATCTAAAAGTTACATAGCTAAAACACCCATATTTTTATTAAAATAAGTTTTTATTTTGCTTATTATATGCTATAATTTTATAGAAAGTAGATGATATGATTTATGAATAAAATTTTTAAAAATTTTAAATTTACAAAACAAAATATTATAATTTTATGTAGTATTGTTTTAGCAATAATACTTATTATTGTTGCGGCAATAATTATGTTTAAGCCAAAAAATAATATGGAAGAAATACCTGAAATTGAAGGTGTTAAAAAAGAATATATAGAATCAATTAAGACTTTATCTATTGTAAATCCAACATCTACATCTAGAAATTATGCTGTAATGATTAATAATCAAGTAACAGCAAGAAAATATCAAAGTGGTCTTAGTGATGCTTATGTTGTTTATGAGTTAATTGCTGAAGGTGGTGTAACAAGATTTTTAGCAATATTTAAAGATAAAGATACTCCAAAACTTGGAAGTATAAGAAGTTCAAGACATTACTTTTTAGATTATGCAATGGAAAATGATGCAATATATGTTCACTGGGGATGGTCACCACAAGCTAAAAGTGATATTTCAACTCTTGGAATTAATAATATTAATGGATTATCTGATAGTGCATTCTTTAGAGATCAAGAATTAAGAAATGCTGGTGTTCCTTTAGAACATACGGGATATACTACTATGGAAAATTTAAAAAAATCTGCTGAAAGAAAAGGATATAGAACTACATCTAATAAAAAACTATTATTAAAATATAATATTGATAAGATTGATTTAAGTACTAAAGAAAATGCTATTAAAGCAGATAATGTAACTATAAAATACTCTAATTATGTTGAAGATAAATATGTTTATGATAGTGAAAATGAGTATTATTTAAGATATGTTAATGATGAAGAACATAAAGATTATGCTACTGGAAAACAATTACATTTTAAAAATATAATTACATATCAAGTTTATAATGAAACAATAGCAGATGATAGTAAGGGACGTCAAAATTTTGATAATATAGGATCTGGTGAAGGATACTATATTACTAATGGTTATGCTACAAAGATTAAATGGAGTAAAACAAAAAGAGATGAGCAAACTAAATATACATATTTAGATGGAACTGAAATAGATGTTAATGATGGTAATACATTTATACAAATACAACCAAAGAATCAATTACTTACTATAGAATAAGAAAGGGAATTAGAAATGGAAGGATTTCAAATATTTTTAGCTAATAATTATATATGGTTTATAGTATTAGATATAGTTTTATTACTTGCTATTGTTGGTTATAAAACAGATATGAAAAATAAACAACAATTAGAAAAAACAGAGAATTTAGAAACTTTTAAAGTTAATAGTGAAGAAGATGAATTAGAACAATTAAAAGCTAAAATGGGTGATAAAGCTAATGCTTCACTAAATAGTGCAGTAAAAAAAGATATTGATGTAGATAAGGAAGAAGAAGTAGAACAATTATAAGAAAGTAGATGTTGATATGAAAAAGAATAAATCAATATTATTAATAGTCATAGGTATTTTACTATTACTTTCAGTATTTATAGGTACTTCATATGCTCTTTGGGTATTAAGTTATAATCAAGAAGGAGAAAATTTAGTAAG
>JAFUTV010000014.1 GCA_017484125.1 Bacilli bacterium | reverse complement strand
TGGATAAGCTTGTGTTAGGTTTATATCTGATCCTGTTACTTCATCAAATGTCAATTCAAAACAGCTTGTAGTTACTACATTTGTTCCACTTTGGGTTAATGTCATTAACCAATAAGCATAAGATGCTCCAAGTAATAATGCTAAAGCTGCAATTACTACTAATAATATTTTATATTTCTTTTTCATACATATCCTACTTTCTTATAATAATTATAACATTTAAAAATATTTATGAAAATTAAAAAATAATTATTATGTGTAAAGTAAAAGAATAGTTATTTAAAACTATTCTTTATCTTTTTTCTTATCTTCTTTTATTTTAGGCTTTGGCAGAGCTTCTTTTCTAGATAAATTTAATCTTCCTTTGTTATCATATCCTAAAGATTTAACTACTATTTCATCACCTATTTTAAACATATCAGATGGATTTTCTACACGTCTATGATCAAGTTGTGATACATGACACATTCCTTCACATCCTGGCCAAAGTTCTACAAAGCATCCAAATGCTTCGACTTTAGTAACTCTTCCTGTATATACTTTACCAACTTCAACTTCTCTAATAACATTTTCAATTAATTCTTTAGTTTTATAGATAACTGATGCATCTTGATGATAAATAATTACTCTACCATCGTCTTCTAAATCAACTTTAACAGCATCTTTGTCATCTACTGATTTAACTCCTTCTGGAGAAGCTTCTAAGATAATTTTAGTTATCATTTCTCCACCACGACCAATAACATCTCTAATCTTATCTGGATTAATATTAAATGTTTCAATCTTTGGAGCATATTTTGAAAGATTCTTTCTTGGTTCAGCTATTTCTGATTCCATTAAATCTAATATTTCCATTCTTGCTTTTTTAGCTTGTGCTAGAGCTTCTTTAAGTATTTTTTCAGTTACTTTTTTAATTTTAATATCCATTTGAAGTGCTGTAATACCTTTTCTTGTACCAGCCACTTTAAAGTCCATATCTCCCATATGATCTTCTAAACCTTGAATATCAGTTAAAATTGTATGTTTCTTTTCATCTTTACTTTCAATTAATCCCATAGCAATACCTGCTACTGGTGCTTTAATTGGAACTCCTGCAGCCATTAATGATAAACAACCAGAGCAAATTGTTGCTTGAGAAGATGACCCATTAGATTCTAATACTTCTGAAACAACTCTAACAGTATATGGAAATTCTTCTTCAGATGGCATTACTTGAAGTAAAGCTCTCTCACCTAGTGCACCATGACCTATTTCTCTACGTCCTGGACTTCCATATCTTCCTACTTCACCTACACAAAAATTAGGGAAATTATAATGTAACATGAATCTCTTTTCTTCTTCTAAACCAAGCCCATCTAAAATTTGATGATCTGAAAGTGGTCCTAAAGTTGTAGTTGCAAGTACTTGAGTTTCACCACGAGTAAATACTGCACTACCATGAGTTCTAGCAAGTACATCTATTTCAGCTTTAAGTGGTCTAATCTCATCCATTTTTCTACCATCTGGTCTTATTTTCTTTTCAGTAATTAAATATCTTACTGTTTCGCCCTCTAATATATCAACTAATTTTTTAACATCAGATAATTTTTCTAAGTCATCTTCACTATCACCAAATAATCCTTCAAAATGTTCAATAGTATCAGTTTTAACTTTATCTATTGCTTCATATTGAGCAAGTTTTCCTTTTACTTTAAATGCTTCAAGCATTGGTTTTGTTGCATATTCTCTAACTTCTTTTTCAACTTCTTCATTTATAGTTTTTAATTCAACCTCAACTTTTTCTTTTCCTACTTCTTCAATAATTTCCTCTTGGAAAGCACATAATTTTTTTATTACTTCATGTCCAAACATAATAGCATCAAGCATAGTGCTTTCTGAAACTTGTTTAGAACCAGCTTCAACCATACATATACCATTTTTAGTTCCTGCTACTGTTACAGTTAATTCTGTTTCTTCCATTTGCTTTGAATCAGGATTAATAATAAAATCCTTTCCTATCTTACCAACAACTACCCCAGCAATTGGTCCATCAAAAGGAATGTCAGATATACCTAATGCAAGAGAAGATCCAAGCATTGCAGTCATTTCAGGTGAACAATCTGGATCAACTGATAAAATAGTATTAATTACTTGTACTTCATTTCTAAAACCTTCACTAAACATTGGTCTAATAGGTCTATCAATTAATCTTGCAGATAATGTTGCTTGATCAGTTGGTCTTCCTTCTCTTTTAATAAATCCACCAGGTATTTTACCTGCAGCATATAATCTTTCTTGATATACTACTGTAAGTGGAAAGAAATCTTGTGTAATTGGTGTTTTACCCATAATAGAAGCACTAATAACTGCAGTTTCATTATATCTAACTAAAACTGAGCCATTAGCTTGTTTTGCATACTCTCCTGTTTCAACGACTATTTCTTTTCCATCTAAATCTAATCTAAATACTCTTTTTGCCATAATATACTCCTTCTACTTATAAAAAAAAGAACACTAAAAAATTTGTGCCCTTATTTTCTAATATTTAATTTTTTGATTGTTTCTCTATAGCTAACAACATCATTATTTTTTAAGTAAGCAAGTAAACTTTTTCTCTTACCAACTTTCATAAATAATCCTCTTTTTGAATGATAATCATGTTTGTTATTTTTAAGATGTTCAGTTAAATCATTAATTTCATATGTAAGAATAGCAATTTGTGCTTCAGTAGCTCCACATCCTTTATCCTTACCAAATTCCTTAACTAATTTAGCTTTAGTTTCTTTTGATACAGCCATAAATAACACTTCCTTTCCCTTATATAATTAATCATTTATTCTGAGCAAGAATCCGGAAAAGTTTGGTTCAAACTAAGAATAAATTACATAAATAATATACAATAAATATTATATTTATGCAAGTACTTTCTATTATTTTTTAATTAAACATGAGTTTTATTTTTGCTTCGTTATTTATCTTTTCATATATTGCAATATATTTCCTCTTGTATGTATATATTACTTCATCATTATTAAAATTAATAGGCATAATTGAGCCATTTTTAACTTTAAAATAATCCTCATCTGATAAGTCTATTTTTTCATAATTGCTAAATACTTTTTCATAAGATACTTCTTTATAATTACCATTTAAGATATCATTTATTTTATTAGATTCTTCTATAGTAAAAATACCTTGTTTTGTTCTAATTAAATCACTCATTACTGCTACAGTATTTAATTTATTAGCAATATCATTTATTAAACTTCTTATATAAGTTCCTTTAGAAACAATTACTCTAAATTTAATCGTATCATCGTTATATTCTAATAACTCTATATCATAAATATTAATTGTTCTTTTAGGTAATTGTATATTAATATTTTCCCTTGCATATTCATATAATTTTTTTCCATTAATTTTTATAGCACTATATTTAGGTACTTCTTGCATACTTTCACCTAAAAAGGAATTTAATACTTTAACTATCTTTTCTTTATCTACTTTATAATCTTTTTTTTCTATAATATTTCCAGTTATATCTAAAGTATCTGTTTTTACTCCTAATTTCATTGTTGCAATATATTCCTTTTTGTTTGCAGTAATGATATTAACTAATTTCGTATCATTACCTATTAAGCAAACAAGGACACCAGTTGCAATTGGATCTAGTGTCCCTGTATGACCTATTTTTTTTATATTAAAATATTTATTTAAAATATTAACTACATCACGTGAAGTCATATTTTTTTCTTTATAAACATTTAATATCATTTGTTTTCCTCATGTAAAGAAGCAATTATTCTTTCAATATTATTACCATATTCAATAGATTCATCATATTTAAATATTAATTCAGGTATATTTCTAAGATCAATAGCATCTGCTAATTTAACTCTTAAAAATTTTGCAGTATCATCATTTAATTCTTTTTCAAATTCTTTATGATCTTTTTCAATTAAAGAAGTAAAATATACTTTACAAAATGATAAATCATTAGTTGTATCACAATATGTTATAGTAATATCTTTTAAAATAGAATCTCTTGCTTCTTCAAATATTATTTGAGATATACATTTTTGTATTTCAGAATTAATTCTTTTTAACTTTATATCATTCATCTTTTTACCTCAACCATTTCATAACATTCTAAGATGTCCCCTTCTTTAAAGTCTGAATAATTTTCTAAAGTAATACCACATTCAAAACCTTTTTTAACTTCTTTAACGCTATCTTTTCCTCTTTGTAAGGCATTAAGTTTTCCATCATGTAAAACAATTCCATCTCTAATTACTCTTACTTGTCCACTTGATTTTATTACCCCATCAACCACGTATGATCCAGCAATTTTTCCAACTTTTGAGAATGTAAATATTTTTCTGACTTCAGCATTACCTAATACATTTTCTTCAAATTCAGGATCAAGCATACCTTTCATAGCAGCTTCCATATCTTCAACAACTTTATAAATAATAGTATATAATCTAATTTCTATATTTTTAGATTTTGCTAAATCTTTTGTTAATACTGTTGGAGAAACATTAAATCCAATAATAATAGCATTTGAAGCACTAGCTAGTACTACATCACTTTCAGTAATATTTCCAATATCACTTCTTATGATTTTAACTTTTACGCCTTCAACATCAATTTTTTCTAAGGCTTTTCTTACTGCTTCTTCTGATCCCCTTACATCCGTTTTTAAAATTACATTTATTTCTTTTAATCCACCATCAATATTTTCAAATAATGAATCAAGTGATACTGCCTTTGACTTGAATTTTTGATCACGTTCTTGAAGTGCTCTTTTTTGTGCAACATTTTTAGCTTCTGTTTCACTATCAAATGCCATAAATTTATCTCCAGCATTGGGATTACCAGAAAGTCCAGTTATTTCAACAGGTGTTGATGGTCCAGCACTAACAATTGGTTGACCTAAATCATTTTTTAATGTACGAACTTTTCCATATACAGTTCCAACAACAACTGGATCTCCTATTCTTAATGTTCCGTTTTGAATTAAAATTGAAGCAACTCCACCAACTTGTTTGTCAAGTTTTGATTCAATAACAGATCCAATAGCATATCTATTTGGATTAGCTTTTAAATCTAATATTTCAGCAGTTGCTAATATTGTCTCAAATAATTCTTCTAAATTTTCACCTGTTTTAGCTGATAGCTTAACAAAAGGATATTTTCCAGACCATTCTTCTGGTGTAATTCCAATTGCAGCCATTTCTTCATAAATTTTATCAGGTTTAGCATCTGGTTTATCAATTTTATTTACTGCAACAATTATTGGAACATTAGCAGCAAGTGCATGGTCTACCGCTTCTTTAGTTTGAGGCATTACACCATCATCAGCGGCAACAATAATAATTACAATATCAGTTACACTAGCTCCACGAGCTCTCATTTCAGTAAATGCAGCATGTCCTGGTGTATCAATAAATGTTATTCTTTCACCATTATGTTCAACTTGATAAGCACCTATTGCTTGTGTTATACCACCAAACTCACTATCTACTATTTTTGAATTTCTTATTGTATCAAGTAGTGTTGTTTTACCATGATCAACGTGACCCATAATAGTTACAACTGGTGGGCGATGAACTAAATCTTTTTCATCATCAACTACTTCATATTCTTCAAAATTAGAAATATCTTGAGTAGTGTCTTTCTTTAGAGTTTTACCATAATCAAGTGCTACTAATTCAGCTGCTTCAAACTCTACTGGCATTGTCATATTAACCATAACACCATTAGCCATTAATTTAGTTATTAATTGTGCAGGTGAACAATTTAAAGCTTCAGCTAAATCTTTTACAGTCATATTATCATGATATAAAACAATAGAATCATCTTCAGTATTATTTTTAAGTTTTTCTTTATTTTTATACATTTCTTTACGAGATTTCATGTATTCAATTTGTTTGTTATTAGATTCTTTAGAAGTTTTAATCTTTTTTGGTTTAGTAGAATCATCTTTATATTTTCTTTCTAAGTTGTTACTTTCCATAATTTCTTCAACAGCATCATCAAGTTCATCTTCATCTTCATATGTTGTTTCTTCATCAGTTGAAATTAAATTTGTTGCATTGTCAAGCATAACAACATCATCTTCGGATAAATCATCATCAGCTGAATTGACATTTATACCAAGTTCTTGACATTTTTTTAATATTTCTGCAACACTACTTCCGGTGTCTATTGCATATTCTTTAACACTCATCATAAATATCACTCTCCCTTTCTTATTTTATATTTTCTTTTATTTCATCATATATACTATCAAGATTATCAATTTCAAAAACTCTTTCTAATACTTTTTTCTTCTTAGCAGTTTCTAAAACTTCTAAACTTTTAGTAATATATGCTCCTTTACCATTTTTTTTACCAGTTAAATCAACTGAAATATCTCCTTCTTTTGATTTAACTATTCTAAGTAAGTCTTTTTTATCATGTTTTTCATGAGTTACAATACACATTCTTTGTGGTATTTTTTTCATCTTTATCACCTACTTATTTGCTTCTTCATTTATTTGTTCCATTGTTTTTACATCAATAGTATACTTTGTTAAACGAGACGCAAGTCTTACATTAAGTCCTTTTTTACCTATAGCAAGTGATAAATTATCATTATTAACTATAGCAAGGGCTTTCTTTTCTTTTTCATCTACAATTGATACAATGACATCTTTTGCAGGTGACAATGCATTTTTAATATATTCAACAGGATCACTATTAAAAGCAACTAAATCTACTTTTTCACCATTTAATTCTTTTAAAATATTACCTATTCTTGATCCTTTAGCACCTATACAAGATCCTATAGCATCAATATTATCATTAGTTGAATATACCGCAACTTTTGATCTATATCCTGCTTCTCTTGCAACGCCAGCAATCATAATAGTGCCATCATTTATTTCAGGTATTTCTGATTCAAATAATCTTTTAACAAAACCATGATGTTTTCTAGATAAAAGTATTAGTGGTCCTTTTGTTCCAGCTTCAACTTTTGTTATGTATACTTTAATACTTGATCCCATTTTAACTTCTTCACCCGGAATCATATCTTTTTTAGGAAGAATACCTCTTGCACTACCTAAATCAACATAATAGTTTCTTTGATCTTCCATTGCAAGCATTCCAACTGCCATTTCATCTTGTTTGTCTGCAAATTCTGACATAACAGCATCTTTTTCTGCTTCTCTCATTCTTTGAGTAATTACTTGTTTAGCAGCACCTGCAGCAACGCGTCCAAAGTTTGCAGGAGTTACTTCTTTTTCAATAGTTTCTCCAACTTTAATGTCTGGAACCTCTTTTTTAGCATCACTTAATAGGATTTGAGCATCTCTTGGAATTTCTGGTGGTATTTCTATTTCTTTTCCTTCATCATCATACTCATATGTAGGTTCTAAATATTCATCAACAACTACTAAATATGACATAACTTTAAATTCACCAGTTGTTTCATTAAAATCAACTCTAACATTAGTTTTAGAATTATTTTTTCTATAAGCAGTAGAAAGTGCTTGTTTCATTCCATCAATAATAATATCTTTTGAAATATTTTTTTCTTTAGAAATTAAATCTAAAGCTCTTAAAAATTCTTCTCCATTCATTTTTAATTACCTCTTTCTTTACTAACAATATCTAAAATGTAAGAATCATCAATTATATCTAATTTATCAATTATGGGATTTATAACATCAGTTGCTTTTACTATTGTATCTAAATCAATACCATTAACCTTATCAAGTTCTATTTCAAGAAATTTATTTTTTCCTTCTTCTTTATAAGATATATTTGTTATTTCTATTTCCATTTTATCCATTTCTTTTTTAATACTTTGTCTTATTTTTTCTAATTTTTCTTCCAAACTTAACCACCACTTTCTTTAAGCATTAATAAAAGTGGGAGTTATGCCCACTTAAATCTGCAAATTAATTATAACATAAGTAACTATACTTTGCAAAGTTTTTTATAATTTTTCTACCTTATCATCATTAAAAATAAAATCTTTATTTACTAAGAAATATTCAATACCTGAATAAATTGATAATACTGTAGCTATTAATACAATAAATTGGTCTAATGCGATGCCAAAGAATTCCATTGGAATATTTTCAATTAATACTAATGTTAAGCCAACCATCATCATTGCTGTTTTAATCTTACCAGCAAGTGAGGCAGCAACAACTTTTCCTTTACCGGCAGATATCATTTTAATAGAATCAACAACAGTATCTCTAATTATTATTACTATTGGAACAATTAAGGCAATATCATGATTATAAGCTAATACTACTAAAATTGAATTTACCAATACTTTATCAGCTATTGCATCCATTGTTTTACCAAAATCAGTAACTTGCTTTCTTTTTCTTGCAATTTTGCCATCTAACATATCAGTAATGGATGCTATTATAAATATTACCGCACTAATAATATAATTTAATCTAATTACCACCTTACCACCTAATAAATATACAGGCCAAGATATATTAAATTGACTCCAATTTACCCCAATAAGTACTAATATAGCAATAGTTAAAAATATTCTTAAAAATGTAAGTTTATTAGGCAAATTCATTTTCATAATATACTCCTATCTAGTCCAACTAATCATAGTTGTAACTCTATTATCAATAGTAATTTGTTTTACTGACCAAAATATAGCTAGCGCTACTAATACAATAACAATTATATATAAGAATATATAACTTTTTGATTTATATTTTCTTTTATTGTCAGTATATGGAGATTGTATTTTAATTTCTTGTGTTTCCTCAAATTTTTGTAAATCTTCCATTTTTTCTTCAATTTCTTTTACTGGTATCTTAGATGTATATTCAAATAAATATTCATTAAAATCATTAACTATTTTATTAGGATCTAATCCTAAATATTTAGCATAATCTCTAATATAATCCTTTAAAACATAAATATCTTTAAAGCACCCAATATTTCCATTTTCAATATTATCTAAGATTACTGGTTTAATTTCTAAATCTTGTCCAGCCTCTTCTAAACTAATGCCGGTTATTTCTCTTGTACTCTTTAAGAGACTTCCTATTTCGTTCAAGAAAAACACTTTCCTTTCTAAATTTTATGAGTAAAAAAATAAAATATCTTGTAAGCCATGTTCTGTCTTAAATAAATTAAGGACAAATATTTATCTAGTTAAGTAATCTTAACTCCCTTACTCCGTTAAAATTCCTTTGTAAGGACTCTCCTACCAAATTTGGATTTCTCACTCGTGGGGTTTACCTCGTTTCACTTATCTAATTACTTAGATAACTCGTCTCTGCGGCACTTTTATATTTACTAATACCCTAATAGGAATACTTTCAAAGCCGTTAGCTTAAAGCTACCTAGGGTTATTTATTCCCCTAGCACGAACATTTATAGCCATTTCAGGACTATGTGAGCATGGACTTTCCTCAACAACTAATTCGTTGCAGCATTTGTCTTTCAAGATAATTTATTGATCTTTACCGTAAACAGTTTTTTCCAAGTTGCTTATTCTTTTTAAAATATCAAGATTTGTAATTCTTGTTGTATTAGAACTTACTTCATTAGATGCATCTTCTATTTCTTTTATTTTTCTAATTTCTTGTTTAAGGTGAGTAATTTCTTCTTCCAAAAGTCTATTTTCCTTTTGAAGTTTTTTCACCATACTAATATATTCTGTATAATCTTTAATAACGATATCTAAAAACTTGTCAACTTCTTGTGGTCTATAGCCTCTAGTATCGACATTAAAATCTTTATCCAAAATATCTTGAGGTGTTAAATTAATATTTTCATTATACATATTATATCAACCCTTCTTACAGAGATAATTATAACTTATTTGCTTTAGTGTTGTCAAGAATGCTTAATGTTTCAAGTAATATAATACTTTCATCAATTATATCAATTAGTTTTTGAATTAAATATCTTTCTTTATACATTTTATTTTCTCCTTATTTATATAAAGATAAATAATATTCAAAACTATTACAATATATTCGACAAAAGAAACTAAAAAAATCTATACCTTAGTATAAACTTAATTTTTCTTAGAAATAATATATATTTATTATTATTATTTAATTTAAATTGATAAGTAATTGTTTTATTTACTTCACTAGTTTCTGTCTTATCATTAAATATTATTTTCTTGTCATATAATATAAAAATACTATATTAGATGAAAAAATTGTGACTATTTACAGTGATTTTTTACAAATATAAAAAATAAACAAATTAGGTATTAAAAATTAATTATTTTTATAGTATAATAATAATGGTGATTTAAAATGAATTACCCTGGTATAAAAAAAGAATATCATAAGTATAAGACATTTGCTAATCGTGGTATGGATTTAGAATATTTAATTAATCAAGCAAATGAGTACTATTTAAGTAGTGATAAAGCTGTTATTTACAAAAAACCTACTCCAATAGGTATTAAAAAAACAAATTACAAAAATGGCACTATTGATGGCTTTTTTCAAAGTCAATCTACGCTTGATTATAATGGAGTCTATAAAGGATATTATTTAGATTTTGATGCTAAAGAAACTAATTTAAGAACTTCGTTTCCCTTGGCAAATATTCATGCTCATCAATTAGAACATATTAAAAGAGTAATTAATCACAAAGGAATAGCTTTTCTAATTATTTCTATAAATACTGAGTTTTATTTATTAGATGGGAAAATCTTGTTAAATTTTATATCTAATAATGAAAGAAAATCTATTCCATATGATTTTATAAAAGAAAATGCTATTAAAATTGAATTAAAAGCAAGCCCTACTCTAGATTATTTAAAAGCAGTTGATATACTTATAAAGGAGGAAAAATAATGGAAATGAAAAAGTTATTAAAACTAAAGAAAAAGGATAAAATTATTGAAGATAGTAATAATAATAATAATA
>JAFUTV010000013.1 GCA_017484125.1 Bacilli bacterium | reverse complement strand
TGGGTATACTATAACAAGTAGTGATCAATATTACTATGGTAGAATGGATAGCAAAAAGTGGTATGAAGCTGAAAGGAATAATCGGAGTAGTAATAATGAGCTAACTTGGACAGGTAATTTAGGATTAATGTATCCAAGTGAAGTTGGCACAGCTATATGCAGTCAAACTTTACTACTTTAAATATTAATGAAAATATTTATAGAATAAATGATAAAAAGTTAATAGGAGATAAAGTAGTAATAATTAATGATATAAGAATTATAGTTTCTTTAATATTATAAGACACTCATTAAATTAAAAGTAAGTTATTGAAATAAAATTAAAGAATAAAAGAGAGGCTATACCGAAAGTTTAGCCTTTTTATATTCATACAAATAGTTATATTTTTCATTAAGTATTATGTGCAAAAAGATTCGCAATGTAAATAATATTATGATTATTTAAAAAACTTTTGATAATGTAACTTGGTTGTAACTTTGACTATAATATAATTTAATTGTGAAAAGGAGGAAATGTTAGTTATGGAAATTTTAAAAGTAGATAATCTAACTAAAATTTATGGTAAAGATTCAACTAAAGTTGTAGCATTAGATCATATTTCTTTTTCGGTAGAAAAAGGCGAATTTGTAGCGATTGTTGGTGCATCAGGATCTGGTAAATCAACATTACTACACTTGATTGGAGGTGTTGACCGACCAACTTCTGGCAAAGTATTTATTGATGGTAAAGATATATTTAATTTTAATGATGATAAACTTGCTATATTTAGAAGAAGACAAGTCGGTTTAATTTATCAGTTCTATAATTTAATTCCTATATTAAATGTAGAAGAAAATATTACACTACCACTTTCTTTAGATAATCGTGAGGTTGATAAAGAAAAACTAAATGATATGTTAAAGTTATTAGGATTGCAAAACAGAAAGAACCATCTTCCTAATGAATTATCTGGAGGACAACAACAAAGAACAAGTATTGGTCGTGCTTTAATTACTAATCCAACAATTATATTAGCTGATGAGCCAACTGGTAACTTGGATTCTAAATCAAGCGATGAAATAGTTGCTTTACTAAAAAAATCAAATAAGGAACTTAATCAAACAATTATTATGATTACACACAATATGGAAATTGCAAAAGTGGCTGATAGGATAATTAAAATTGAAGATGGAAAAATTGTTGAGGAGGTATAATTATGAACTTACTTAACAAATTAACAATAAAAAATCTTAAATTAAATAAGAAAAGAACTATAGTTACTATTATAGGTATTATGTTATCGGTAGCTTTAATTACAGCTGTAGCATCTATCTATTCTAGTGGAATTAAATCATTAATTAATTTCGAAACAAAACAACAAGGAAACTTTCATATTGCTTTTTATGATATACCTATAACTGATGTTGATGTATTTGAAAATAATAGAAATATTGAAACAGTTAATATAACAAAAAGTATAGGTTATGCTAAAATTGATTCAGAAAATGAATATAAACCTTATGCTTATATAAAAGCATTTACAAAAAAATCCTTAAATAATTTATCAGTTAAATTAGTAAAAGGAAGATTACCTGAAAATGAAAACGAAATAGTTATACCTACACATTTACAAACAAATGGTAGATTATTTCTAAATGTGGGTGATTCAATTACTTTAGATATTGGGAAAAGAATTACTACTGATGGTTATGAACTTAATCAATCTAATCCTTATCAATTTAGTGATATTGTAGAAAATATTGATGGGAAAAGAAATATACTTGAAGAAAAAAGCAATGAATCTATTGTTAATACTACTTCAAAAACATATAAAATTGTTGGAGTTATTGAAAGACCAGCTACGAATATTGAGAGTTATACTGCACCTGGATATACATTTATAACTTATATTCCCGAGTGTAAATTAAGTGGTAATGTAGATGTATATGCAAGATTTACAAAAGATGGTGTAAAAAATAGTTATGAAAATATTGCAAATATATTAGGTGTTGATGTTACATTATTTAAAAAAGTTAATAATTCTGAAGGAGCATCTAATGAAGATTTAAAAGAATATCAAAAACAAATGGATAAAGCCAAGTATAACAATATAGATGTAAATTCCTATTTAATTGCTTTAGAATCTAATCCTATTTCAAATAGTGGTATTGGTGGATTAGGCATTGTTGTAGGAATTGTAATAGGAATAATTGTATTTACTTCTGTGTTCTGTATAAAAAATAGTTTTGATATTTCTATTACAGAAAAAATTAAACAATATGGTATGTTAAGAAGTATTGGTGCTACCAAAAAGCAAATTAAAAGAAATGTATTTTATGAAGCTACAATATTAGGAATTATTGGTATTCCATTAGGTATTTTACTTGGATTTTTAGCATCATATATATTAATTATCATAAGTAATTATTATTTGTCAGGTTCTTTTGCAACTGGAATGATATTAGAATTTGTAATATCTTGGTTAGCTATAATAGTTGCAATAATACTTGGTATAGTAACTATCTACTTTTCTACATTTAGAAGTGCAAAACGAGCTTCTAAAGTATCGCCAATAGATTCTATTAGAAATAGTGCTAATATTAAAATAAATCCTAAAAAAAATAAATCACCAAAACTAATAAAAAATATATTTGGTATGGGTGGAGAAATATCATTTAAAAATTTAAAAAGAAACAAGAAAAAATATAGAACTACAGTTATATCAATAGTTGTTTCAGTATTTGTATTCATTGCTCTATCAGGATTTATGGGATTAGCATTTCAACAAGTAGATCACGAATTAGAAATATCAGACTATAACATTTCATTAAATACACATAATTTCAATGGTGAATCTTATAACAAATTTATAGAAACAACAAAATTAGAAAACATAGATGATTATACTATATTTAGAAATGGTGAAATGTCATTTATGGGTAATCACTATAATAAGGAATATGTTGACTTTTTAAAATTAGAGTTAGATCCTAGTAAGCCAACTTATATGAGTATTATTACTATTGGCAAAGAACAATATGAAAAGTATATCAAATCTTTAGGTTTAAATTATGATGAAATAAAAAACAAAGCAATAATTGTAGATAAAGAATATTACACTTTTTACGATGAGAACAATAAAAACACAACAAAATATATGAGAAAATTCAATTTTAATAAAGGTGATATAATCGATTCTACTATTGGTGATTCAAATAAAAAATTAAAATTAGAAGTTGGAGCTGTTACTGAAATTAGACCATTTGGATTAAAAGGTATGAATGCAGGATATGTTATAATTAGTGATGAAATATTTGATACTATATACGAATCAAAAGTTCTTGAAATATATTATAAATCAAGCAATGCTAACAAATTACAAAATGATCTTGATGAGTTTTTAAAAGGAGAAGAATATAGTATTAATAATATGGATGAAAATGTCAAAATCATGAGCAATCTATTTACTTTAGTTGGTATTTTCCTTTATGGATTTATAATAGTTATTTCATTAATTGGTATTACTAATATATTTAATACCATTACTACTAATATGGAATTAAGAAAACAAGAATTTGCTATGTTAAAATCTGTTGGTATGACAACTAAAGAATTCAATAGGATGATTAGATTAGAAAGTTTATTTATGGGTGTTAAATCATTATTCTTTGGTGTTCCTATTGGAATAGCATTATCTTATATAATCTATCACTTCTTATCAGAAGATTCTGGAGTATCTTATAAACTTCCTATAGTCGCAATAATAATATCTGTAGCTGTTGTATTTATACTTATTTCACTAATTATGAAGTATTCAATGAGTAAAATTAATAAACAAAATACTATTGAAACAATTAGAAATGAGAATATCTAATATAGGGAGCGAAAGCTCCTTATATTGTGGTATAATATTAGATAACGAAAGGAGCTATATATATGAATATTTTATTAATTGAAGATACAGAATCAATTATTAAAGGTCTTACATATTCTTTTGAAAAAAATAATTATAACTTAACTGTAAAAACAACAATAAAAGATTCAAAAGAATATCTAATAAATAACTCCGATATAGATTTAGTAATACTTGATATTACTTTGCCTGATGGAAATGGATTTGAGCTATTTGAAAATACAATTAAGGGTTTAAAAGTTCCTACTATCTTTTTAACTGCTAAAGATGAAGAAGATGATATTGTTAAAGGATTAAATGTCGGTGCTGAAGATTATATAACTAAGCCTTTTAGCACTAAAGAATTAATGGCAAGAGCTAATAGAATATTATTAAAATCTAAAAAGAAAATCATTATTAAAATAAAAGATATTTCTTTCGATATGGATAAATTAGTATTAATGAAAGATACTACTCCCATTGAACTAACTGCACTTGAATTAAAACTTGTAAACTTATTATTTAATAACTTAAATAAAGTTGTTAGTAGAAATGTTATTTTAGATAAGATTTGGGATTGGACTGGAAATTATGTTGATGATCATACGGTTACAGTTTATTTCAAAAGAATAAGAGAAAAAATAGGAACAGATATTATAACTACTATTAAAGGTATGGGATATAGAATTGATGAAGAATAAAATAAGATTAAAACAATATTTCATTTCTACCTTAATAGAATCTATATGTTTATTTGTTTTGTTCCTAGTATTAAACATATATGAATATCATACTTATACAAATAATTTTAATAATAAGATTGGTGCTATTATTAATGTAATTAGAGATAAGTATCCAGAAATAACTGACAAAGAAATTATTACAATATTAAATAGTAATGATTTTGAATCAAATGATTTTTTTACTAAATATGGAATTGATATAAAAAATAAATCTGTTCTTTTAAATAATGATAAGGATTATCATACATTTTTAATAGTTAATATGTCATTTTTGAGTTTATCTATAGTCATATTATTAATTGCATTTATTAGATATAATCATAAAAAAGAAAATGATATTAAAGAAATAATAAAATGTATAGAACAAATTAATAAAAAAAATTATGAATTACAAATTGATTCAATGTCAGAAGATGAGTTATCAATTTTAAAAAATGAAATATATAAAACTACTATTATGTTAAAGGAATCTGCTGAAAATTCTAATAAAGATAAAATGAATTTAAAAAAATCATTGGAAGATATTTCTCATCAATTAAAAACTCCACTTACTAGCATATTAGTAATGATAGACAATATTATTGAAGATCCCGATATGGATATTAATGTTAGAAATGATTTTATTAGAGATATAAAAAGAAATGTTGTAAATATTAATTTTTTAGTACAAGCTCTTTTAAAATTATCAAAATTTGATGCTAATACTGTTCATTTTATTAAGAAAGAATATAACTTAAAAAGTATAGTTAATGAATCAATTAAAAATGTTTCTACTTTATGTGATTTAAGAAATATTAATATTGAATTAAATATTAAAAATGATTCTAAAATTATATGTGATTCTAAATGGCAAATAGAAGCTATAACTAATATTTTAAAAAATTCTATAGACCACTCTAAAGATAATCAAAAAGTAATAATCAATGTTGAAAATAATAATGTTTATTCTACAGTTGAAATTATAGATTTTGGCGATGGTATTTCTAAAAAAGACATATCACACATCTTTGAGAGATTTTATAAAGGCGAAAATGCTACTTCTGATAGTATTGGTATAGGTTTAGCTTTAGCCAAAACAATTATAGAAGAAGATAATGGAAATATAAGTGTTGAATCCAATAAAAGTGGAACAAAATTTACAATAAAATATTTTAAATTATAGGTTTTCGCAATATGGATATATTGCGAACATTTATTATTCTAAAACTTGATGTAAAAATTAATAAAATATATGACTTTCTAAGTTTTTACAAGTGTTTTTTGTAAATTTATTAAAAAAATTATAATTTTTTCTAAAATTGTAGTTTAATCCACGACTTAAAACACCAAAAGTGCCTATTTTTTAAAAATTTGGTGTTATATAGTTGATATATATTAAATAAAATGCTAAACTAATTTTGTTCTTGTGAATTATACATGCATAATGCATAAATAATTCTAATTAATTTAGTAGAACAGGCAGTTAAACAAGCATAGTAATGTTTACCTTCCTGTTTTTTCTTTTGATAATAAACGTATATTGAATTTTCTTTATCGCATTTAGCAGATAAAGTAACAATATTTCGACTACAATTAAATAATATTTTTCTAGCATATCTATTTCCTCTTTTGGAAATTGGTCCATGATAATTTATACTTTTGCCTGATTGTATTATAGTAGGATCTAAACCACAACTTGCATTAATTTGTTTAATATTATTGAATCTTGTAATATCTTTTAATTCAGCAATTATTAATGATGCTGATAATTCTCCAATACCAAATAGTGAATTAATACATTTAAAATTTTTGGTATGTTTAGCAAGGTCAATCATTTGAACTTTAATTGAATCTTTTTGTTTAGTTAAATCAATAATTATTTCAGTTAGTTGTTTTAAATTATCTACATCTTTAGAATTTTCATTAACTCCTGGATAAGAATTTTGTGCACATTCTTTTATAATATTAGCTTTTCTTTTATAGTAATTAAGATGTCTATCATTAGTATTAGCCATATTATAAGCAAGAGCATCAACTCTTTTTTCTTTAATAATGTATGCGTGCGGGAACTCTTTAATAAAATTCAAAGCAGTTAACTCATATATTTTTCCGTTTTTAAAACATAATTCAAATTCTGGGAAACATAGATGCAATAACTCCTTATAACGATTTTTATGCCTAGTTAATCCTTCATCTAAATGATAATATTGTCTAGATAATTCATTAAGCTTCGTATAAATTTCATCTTCAGTATAGTTTCTATCAGGAATGCTTCCTTTCCAAAACAAATTAGTTAATTTAAAGCAGTCTTGTTTATCAGTTTTTGTTTTTCTAATAGTGTTTGTGATTTCTTTACCAATAAGAGGATTAAAGACAATAACATGATAATTATTTTCTTTAAAAAATCTTTCTGGTGCTTTGTGATAAATACTAGTTGCTTCCATGACAACAGTTAAATTATCTTTGATATCCAATTTATTAATATAAGCATCTATGTGTTCAAAATTAGATTTATTATGAGGATATTCTGTAGGTTCTAATAAAACTTCACCATCATTTGAAGATAACATAAACATACTTTTACCTTTAGCAACATCTAGTACTAAAACATACTTCATATAATAATTCCTTTCTTAGTTTGACTCTTAGTGCTTACAATTATCTCATCATGCTGGTTATATGGATTCATTGACCCCACTTTCTAAGACTAGATTAATAATAAGATAAGAGACGGGCAGTCACATTTATGGATTCAAAGACCCCTGATATAATCTGCCCAAACTCAAACGTGAATTTTTTAATCTTTCTTATAAGAAAGATTAAAAAATATTCTATCATAAACTAATGAGCTTTTCTCTCATCAATTTACATCTTAAAGTATACATGATATAATTTATATGAAAATTGTTTTAAATTATTGGAAGGAGTTTGCAATGAAAAAACAAGTATTAGGTATTTTATTAATTGGCATTTTAGTTATAGGATTAACTGGTTGTGGTAATTATACAAAGAAAAATGACTCAACTACTGATAATCAAATTAAAAATACTGAGGGAAAAGATAATAATGAGGAACATCATTTTAAGGCTAAAGTAATTGAAGTTCAAAATGGTTATATTATAGTTGAACCAAGTGAAGATGAAGAAGAAAGAAAATCTTCTGATAGATTTCATATTGATAATAAGAACAATGTAAGTTATAAAGAAGGACAAATACTAGCAATAACTTATATTGGTGGAATAAATGAAAGTTATCCTGCACAAATTGGTGTAACGAATATTTCAATAATAGAATCAAATTAAATTAAATTATAACTTATATAACTAATCGTCATATTAAGATATTACATTCACAATATGGATATAAAGTGAAATAATAAGACGGATGAAAATCCGTTTTTTTATGGTATACCTAATATAGGGTGAGAACTTATGAAAAAGAAAATAATTATATCTATCATAGTTTGTGTAGTTTTAGTTATTGGAATTATTGGATTTATTTTTTGGAATAATAGAACAGTATCAACTATTACATTAGATATAAATCCTAGCATTGAAATTAACTTAGATAGAAATGAAAAAGTTAAAAATATTAAAGCATTAAATGATGATGCAGAAGAAATTATAAGTGATAATTTAAAAGGTAAATCATTAGATGATACATTTGAAATATTAATAACTAATTTAGTTGAAAAGGGTTATGTAAATAAAGAAGATAATCTTGATGTTGTTTTATATGTTGATGGTAAAATTACAAATAAAATAGTTTCTGAAAAGATTGAATTTGAATTTGGTAAAAAAGAAATCCATACTGAAATAATAACTATAGATAATGTTACTAAAGAGGATGAAAATCTTGCAAAAAAATATAATGTAAGTCCTGCAAAAATAGCGTATATTAAAACAATTGTTAAAGAAAATGAAAGTATAAATGTTGAAGACTTGGCTAATAAATCTGTAAGTGAATTAAATGAAACAAAAACAACTGGTAAATATTGTGAAAATGGCTATACTCTTGAAGGAGATTGGTGCTTAAAAGAAATTAATAGAACACAAGCATTGCAAGGAAATGTATGTCCAGATGGTTATACAGAATATGAAGGTAAATGTTATGAGGAAATTAAATCTATTGAAACCAATAATTATAAATGTAGCGATGGATTTAAATTAATTAATAACAATTGTATAAGCGAAGAAATTAGTGATGCACTTGGAAAATGTGATTCTGGTGATTATGATAATAGGTATTGTATAAAAAAAGAATTAATAGGAGATGCAGAGGAATTTTGCAGATTGACACCTGCTACTGATATATTAATGAACCATAGATGTTATGGACCTAAGCCAATTTTAAATGGTGGATGTGCAAAAAATGATAAAATTATAAATGGTAAATGTGTAGATCTAGATGTGTATTATGAATCTAATTATAGATGCAAAACTGGAGATCTTGAAAGTGACAATAAATGTTATAGAAAAGTAAAAACAGAACCAACATCATATTATTGTGATGGAAATGGTGAATTAAATGGAACGAAATGTGTAATTAAGCATACTGAAAAACCACAAAAAGAAAGAACTTGTCCTAGTGGATATACACCTGTAGATGATGGAAGTAGATGTTTGAATTTTAATAAAACTGCTAGTAAAGAAAATGGATACTATTGTGAACAAGAAAATTCAAGACTAGATAATAAAACATGTATTATGTATGAAATGATTGAAGCAAAATCTAATTAATTAAAGTATTCGCAATAGGTTGCTAATGCGAATTTCTTAATAACAGGAATAGACTAAAATAAAAAAGTGGTATATTTTTTGAGTCTTGGACATTTTGTTGTTGTGACGTAGTAAAAGAGCTATCAAAAAATTTTTATTTCTCGATAGCTCTTTTATATAATTATATTTTAATTTTTTTATTATCAGTTCTACCTACAAACCAATCTATTGAAATATCATAAGTCTTACAAATCGTGTATAAGGTTAATGTGGTTATTAAACTTAAACCGATTTCATAATGACTATAAGTTGAACGTGCAATAGAACATTTATCTGCTATTTGTTGTTGACTCAAATCTAACTTTTCTCTTAATAATTTTAATTTTTTGCCTATTTGCTTTTGACTTAATTTAATATCTTTATTATATTTAATATTCTTTCTAGTTAAACCTAAAACGAAATCAAGTGAATAATTAAATTGATTACAAAATCTTACTAATTTTTTTAGAGGAATAGTGTCATAAGCATTTTCCCAACCACGAACAGTTGAATTACTTACACCAAATATATTTCCTAATTCGGTTTGTGTCATTTCAAGTTCTTCTCTGCACCATTTTAAATTATTATCAATCATATATATCACCGATAATAATTTTCCCATTAAATAAAATTTTGATACAAAAATAGCGGGCGATATATCAAAAATGTAGTATAATTTAAAAGAAAGAAAGTGAGATGAAAAATATGACTGACCTAAATATTGGTATTAATGTAAGAAAAATACGAGAAGCTCAAAATTTATCAACACAAGAATTTTCAAAAAAAATTAAAATATCTTTAAAAAAAATAGAAAAGATAGAAGATAACAAATTACTGCCTGATTTATTTGTTATAAAAAGAATATGTGATAAGAATTGTGTAAATTTGAATTACTTATTAAATAATAGTAATGTAGAACGTGATGAAGAACTTTTTGGCTATTTTGTAGAGCTATACGAAAATCAAAAGAAGAGAAATATTTTCATATTTATTGTTATGGTATTGTTAATAATTATTGTGTTAATACTTATATGTGAGTTAATAATAATATAATATATAATTATAATAATAAGTATCTATTCTAAAAATTCTATGTTATAATAAATCAAGATTTGGAGATGATAATGTGAATTTTAGAAATGAAATTGAAATTGAAAGAAAAAAACGTTTAGGCTTGGATGAGGTAAACACTAAAATGATTTATGATAAGTTAATAAGTTATTACAAACAAAGATTAATTGAAGCACCAAGAGAAGTAGTAGGTTACACAATAAGCATTGTTTTATGCAATATGAACTATTATAATAAACTAGGCAAGCTAGAAGAGTTAAATAGTAATTGGGGGGATAATAATTTTTATGTTGATCCAAATTACTCAGGTCTTATCGAATTAGAAACAGATGAAACTGGAAATGTAGAAGGAAGTAATGATGTTCTATTTAAAGATGTTGAAGAATTAAATTCTATTAATAATGTATCTTTTTCTTTAAAAGAAATGATAGAATTATGTGAAAAAGATGACTTTGAGGCTAGTATATTTGCTGGTGGAGATGAAATATCACTAGATATTAATCCATATAAGAAATTTACTATGAATTCAGAATTAGAAACTTATTTGAATTCATTAAAAAAATAATACAAATTATTGAAATTAGAAAAAAAATATGTATAATATGAATACCAATTCATTTATTTGTGGATTGGTGGCTAGTTTAAACTAGGCCACACCTTTTAATCTAAGAGAAACATTAATCTTTATAAATATGTTTCTCTTTTTTATGATTATGATAAATTAAGAAATAACTTTGTATAATTATAATAAATCTTTTTCTGATATTTAATTATGAAATTAAAGACTTTTTGTTGAATATCTGATATACTTATTTTATAAGAGGTTAGAGTATGAACGATAATAAGATAGTTAATGGATTACGAGGTTATTATAATGAACAATCACCAGTAGCAGAAGAACTAAAAATAAGACTACAACAAGACAATGAATTATTTGAATTGTTTATTGGAAAAAAATATGAAGAAATACTAAATAGCTCTTTTTCAATATGGGCTTTGCTATTAAACTATAATTATTATCTTTATCGAAAAATGTATTTTAGAGGTTTTTCTTTATTAATAATATATATATTAATGTTTCTGCTAACAAGCTATTTACGTGCAAGTTTTTTTGTTATAGTTACCTCAATTATTAATGCATTTACTTTTAAAAAAGAGTATTTTTCATTTGCAACAGAAAAAATAAAAAAAATAAGAGATAATAATAAAGATAAGAATTACGAAGAACTTAAAAAAATAATTGTAAAAAATGGCGGAATTAACATAAATTTATTTGTTATAGGTTATCTGTTTTCTATTTTAAGTAGGTTAATAACTATTATTATTAATTTTTATATATAATAAAAAAGCTTTTTTAATTAAAGCTCTTACTTATTTTAATAATTTTAAAAATTCTTTTGTTGTAGGTGTTAAAGTTTCCTCAGTATATGAAACGCAAATATCACTTTCAATATCTATATCAATTGTGGATAAGCAATCAATATCTTTTATAGAATCTTTCAATACAATTCCTATACCAAAACCATCTTTAACATAAGAAATAATATCTTTAATATTATCTAACTCATATTTTACAAAAGGTTTAATATTATTCTTTGAAAAATAATCATTAATAATTCTTCTGTCGTTAGTATTACTTATTGGTAATATAAATGGGACTTTATTTAGGTCATTTATATCTTCAAAATAATCCTTGTTATATACATAACAATAGTTTGATTTATATAATTCATCAGTTTTATATTGAACTAGTTTTGTTTCATATGGTTTATTTTTATCGACTATTAAATCGACTGTGTATTGGAATAATTTGTTAGTTAATTCTTCAGTAGTACCATTCACTATTTTTATAGTAACTTGTGGAAACTTTTGAGAAAATTGAATTAGCTTTGGTTTTATAAAACTATCTTGTAATTCATTACAAACTCCTATTGTAAGTTTACAATTATCTAATTGTTTAGTTTGTTTATATTCCTTTTCTGCAAGCATAATTTCATTATAAATTTTTTCATATTTATTAAAAAAGTACTTACCATCATCAGTTAATTTTAATTTTTGATTCTTTGGAGTAGGTACAACAAGTTTTGTTTGTAATTCCTCTTCAAGTTGTTTTAAGTGTCTTGATACCAAACTAATTGCTACATCTAGTTTTTTACTAGCTTCAGTCATATTATTTGATTGTCCTAATACAACGAAGGTTCTAATATTGTTTAAATTCATTTTTTGTGAACTTAATGCCATTCAAATCAACCCCTTTTTTTTGCACATTATTATACATAAAAAATGCAGAATGTCAACAATATTCTTTGCAAAAATAGTTCTTCTAATACTAAAAATGCAAAGAATAATTATAAAATATAAGGTTGATAATACTTATTTTTTATGTATAATAAGTAGCACCAATTCATTTTTAGGCGAATTGGTGCTAGTATCACACTAGTCAACCCCTTTATATCTTTTTGAGAGTTGTTTTACACAATTCTCATTTTTAAATGAATTGATTATCAAGACAAAAGGCAATGAATTTTTCTTTTTTTTCATATTTTTTAATCATAGTTTCTAAAGCGGATATTTCGTTATCTATTGTTAAGTCTTTGTGTTTAATATTTCGATGTTGTATAACTAAATTTAAGTCATCAAATATATATATAACTTTAAACTCTGTTGCATTAGCAAATGATAATAGTTTTAAAATTTTGTATAATTGCTCAATGTTTTTATCTTCTTCTATATTAAATGTTTGAATATCTATATTGTTTTTAGTTAGGAATCTTTTGATAATATTACTTTTTTTATAATATGTTAGTGAATTATAAAAACCTGTTACAATAAATTTCTTAATACTTTTTTCAAAATATATGTTATTAGTATTATCTCCCCAATACTTATTTGAAAGTAAAAATTGATAGTTTTCATTAAATTCAAGTATAATTCCCAGTATCATAGCACGATACTTTCCTAGATAGTAGAAATCATTATCAAAAAATCTTATAAAATGATGTAGTAAGTCTATGAATTGTTCTTCTTTATCAAAATATTTTTTCTTTGAACTAGTTATATGGCATTTTATAATATGTGGATTTAATTGTTTAATATATTTATCTAGTAGTCCGCAATTTAAGTATTTATATATTAATACATCATTTCCGTAATAATCATCTTGCAATACAAGTTTACTAATAAGCTTTTTTGATTTGTTCATGCACTTTTTTTACTCCTTTCTATATTAAAAATTTATATCATTCATAGCTAATCTTTTACACTCCTACTTATTGGAGTATTAAAGTTAAAAATCGTATCATAATATTTGTAAAGATGGTGATACAATTGCAACTTAATGAGATTTTTGGCAATAATGTAAAATATTTTAGATATCTAAAAAAATATACACAAGAAAAAGTGTCAGAATTAACAGATATAAGTGTTACTTATATAAGTCAGTTAGAGTTAGGACATCATTCTCCATCTTTTGAGATACTCCAAGCATTGGCAGATGCTTTAGAGGTTGAACCTTTTGAATTCTATGTTAAAAGGAGTTTTAAATCGTTGCCACCTCGAGTTGATATGAATGAATAGTAGGGAATTCCTACTATTTTTTAGTATAGCAAAATAAATATATTTGTGTAAATAATAAATGAGAGGATATCAAATATAAAAAATATATTTAATATAGTGATAAACAAAAAATAATACAAAACTAGCTAAAAAAAATCTATTAAATATATTAGTAGATTATCACATTTTATTATAACATGTGATACAATAAGATTATGATGAGGAGTTTTAGAAATGTTAAAAAATATAGAATTTTCAATTTTAAAAGAGTTAGATAAACAACATTTTAGATCGGATATTGTATCGCTTATAATGAATAAACTTAATACTGATAAAAAGAAACGAAGTTTTTTAGCTTATCTAATTTATAATAGAAATGTTATCTTACAGTTGGATGAAATAATGATAGATATAGCTACGTATTAAAACATAATATAATTAATTATAAAATTTATAAAATTAGTTCATTAATATTTATTTTTTTATTATTTTGTAATATAATCAAGGTAACATACTTACCATATATGCATTACCCTCTTGCATTAAATCAAATTTATGATTATACTTATTTTAAACAACACAGTTGTGTTGTTTATTGGAACAATATAGAGAGCATAGTAATTATTAAAGTAAGGACGTGATTTTATGAAATTTGCAAAATATGCTTGTTTAACATTAATAACAGCAGTTGTTCTTGATATGGCACTAGTTTTTGCTTATGATGCTCCAGCTGGAGTTGGTTTATCATTTACATTATCAGGTAATACAGCTCAATATTCATCAACTAAAACTAAGACAGATTATAGCTATCAAAAATATGAGAATATAGGTTCACATACAGCTATATCTAGTCCATGCACAAGTTGTCAAATTGCATCTACTATGTATATGAATGGAAGTGCTACAGGTGGTACAATTATTACTGTAGCTGGACAAACTAAAAAGTTTGACGGAAATTCAGCATCACCAGATGATTATAAGGTAAAAGTTAAAAGATATGATGCAACTTTATTATCTACATCTCATACATCATTCTGGACAATTAGGTCATAATAAGACCTCCTAAATATATTATAAATAAATAAATAAAAGAGATGCTCTCTATGTTGTTAAATTGTAGGTGATAGTTTGAAAAACAAAGGAAAAATATTATTATATATATCTTTAATACTGCTTTTAGGAATATTGCTTATTAATATTATGAATTATGTAAATGGTTATAATAATAATCTTTACAGATATGATATTCAAAAAAAAGAGTGTTTGAATTTAATAAAAGAAAATAAATTAGGTAACGATTCTAAAAAAGAATTTTGCCAAAAAATTGTAGAAAACAATTATGTGAAGGATGATTTTTTTACGGCTTTCTCTGTAATAATTCACGATGGTTTATATTCGCTTTCTAGTTTAATGATATTATTTTTAATAATACCATCATCATACTATATATGCAAAGTTTTTAAGAATAATGTAATTCAAAATGAATTGTTAAGAGAGAATTATTTAGAAATTAAAAAGAAACTTTTTAAAGACGCTTATAAAACTGCTTTTATCATTCCAACGATTGTGATAATAGGAATTGTTTTTTGTGCAATATATACCAAAAATTTTAATTATAAATCTGCTATTGAAAATAGTACTATAATTTGGAGTGCTAAAACATTAAAATATGGTTGGCTATTTATTATTTTATATATTTTAAATATTTTTATACATTCATTATTATACATTAACATAGGCTTATGTGTATCACGTAAACATCATAATTTTTTTGCTAGTATAATTTTATCTTTTTTAATATTTTGCGGGATAGAAGCACTTTTGGAAATAAGTAGTTGGTTAATATTTGGTACTCTTTTAAAAAAAGAATGGGCTGTAATGTTTAATATAATGAATATGTTTAGTTACAATGACACGTTTGGAATATTTTCGCCAATTGTGGTGCCTTTAATTTTCATGATTATATCATTTGTTATTGTATATATTATGTATAAAAATAAAGAAAGCCTAATAATTGATTGTGAAAAAAATAATTAAAAAAGCGTTGCTTATATAAAGTGGAGGAATTAAGTATATGAAGATAGATTTATTAAATGTTTCTAAAAATTTTAAAAATATTACTATTATATCTGACGTAAATATGAAGTTGAAGAAGGGCAAAATTTATGGATTTGCAGGTCGAAATGGTACAGGCAAAAGTGTTCTATTAAAATTAATATGTGGATTTTACTTACCAAGTAGTGGTTCCATTTTATTTGATGGTATTAATTATAATGAAAAAAATGAGTTCCCACCTAATTTAAGGGCATTGATAGAAAAACCAAATTTTTTCCCAGACTTAACTGGATTTGACAATTTAAAATTGTTAGCTCAAATTCAAAATAAAATATCAGATGATGAAATTCTTAATGCATTGGAAATAGTAAATTTACAAGATGAAAAAGACAAAAAGTATAATAAATATTCTTTAGGTATGAAACAGAAGTTAGGTATAGCACAAGCTATAATGGAAAATCCAGATATACTAATTTTAGATGAACCTTTTAATGGAATCGAACAGTCTACTGTTGAAAAATTAATTGACTATTTGAATGGGATAAAAAAAAGCAAAATTATAATTATCAGTACACATATAAGGGATGATTTAGATAAATTGGCCGATGTAGTTTTTAAATTTGATGGTGGTAGCGTTGTTGAAGAAAAAAATGACTAAATTAAAATCTGAATTTACTGAAATTACTTACTTTTTTAATAAAAAACAGAGCCTTTTGATTTATTTAATATTAATTTTGGGTGTAATTGTCCCTGCTTTTTCGGGTATATCAAATTATAACTTGTGGTATAGAATACATTTTATTTTAACAAATCCTTTTTATAACTGCTTATTTTTTTTAGCAATAGCTATTAATATGATTTATTTATTAAGTGATTTTACAAAAAGATATGAGATATTATGTAGGTACCATAATTATAGTCAAATTATAAAGTTATTTATAAAAAAAATTTGCAATTTTACTATTTATTTAACTTTAATTTCATTAATATTAGTTTTTGCTGGTTCTATTTTATTTTGTATGGGAGAAATCGATTTAATAAAACATCCTGTATATAATTTATATTTAATAGTATATATATTATTTTATATAATTCGAAGTATTGTGTTTAATTGTTGTGTTTGTAGTATAATTTATTTAATTACTATTATTCTAAAAAAATATCTATCAATAATATTGATAATAATAAATACCGCTCTTTATTTATTATTATCAAATAGTATAGAGGAGATAAATCATTTTTATAATTTGCACATTATGTATCATTATTATTATTTTGATATTTATTATAATAATTTCGTATTAGAGGTTATTTGTTCATTATTAGAATTCTTTATTTTGTATTTTGTATATAAAATTATATTTATTAAAGTAATACAACGAAAGAGAGAATTAGAATGAAATTGCAATTTAATATATTATTAAAAGTTTTGAAAAAGAATTATTATTTGATGATAATGTATTTTAGTATTTTATTTTTAATTATAACAATTGATTATTTTGAGTCAACAAATAATTCTATTAATCATTTTTATTCTTTTATTGGATTTTTAGATTTAGACAATATACGATTAACAGCTTTTACGATTTTTCAATTTGTATTTTCTATTTATTTGTCATATATTTTATTTACATATGATTTAAAAACTTCATTTGAATATATTATATTGAGATCTAATAGTAAAGATTGGATAAAAGATAAAACTATCCTTATTATTTTATTTGTTGTATTATCTAGAATTGCAATCTTTATTGTCGCATTTATTTTTTTTCACTTTAATATAACCGTATCTTTTGAACACTTTTTATATCCAATATTACAGCATTTGTATTTATGTTTGAGTTTATTATTGCTTTTAAATATAAATAATTATTCTAAATTATTAATATTAATATTTATTGGAATTATTTATTATATTTTTGGCATTAATTACATTATACTTTTAATTTTTATGTTATGTGAATATGTTTTTCTGCTTTTGAATTTTAGTTTTAAAAAATATTATATAATAAATAAAATTGTTTGAAATTGTATTTGTAAATTTAATTTTAATATAATATATATTATAGATTGATTTTTGAGTGATAAATATAAATATGTGATATAATCATTCTAAGGAGTGCTACGTTGGTAACTTATATGTGTAGCACTCTCTTTTTTGCATTTTTGAAAGATTGTTTTGCAAAATTAACTATATTAATCATACTTTATATAAATTATAATAAGCTCACTAAAAAGAGGTGAGATTATGGCTTTGGTTGATATGCACTCAAGTTGGTTAGTAATTAACTCGA
>JAFUTV010000004.1 GCA_017484125.1 Bacilli bacterium | reverse complement strand
CGGGAGATACATTAGGAACACTTCCAACAATAGACCGTTTTGGTTACATATTTGATGGATGGTATAGTGATAGTGAATTTACTAATGCTGTAACTGAAGAAACAATAGTAACAAATGAATTAACTAATATTTATGCAAAATTTACTGAAAAAACAGCAACTCTAGATACTGGAGAAAATATTAATATTATGTGGAAGACACTTGCAAAAGGTAGTGCTGTTGATAATTGTTATGATATTGATGAAACAATAACATCAATGCAAAGAAGTGAAACACTAGATAATACTGATAATGTAATATCAATGAATGATAGTACTTATCCAGTCTATACATGGTATGATAATGGAACAATATATTGGTATAGCGAAGCTAATAAATTTTATTTAAATGAAAATAGTGAAAAAATGTTTTATTATCTAAAAAAAGTTGAGAATATAGACTTAAGCTCTTTTGATAGTTCAAACGTAACAAATATGAGTTATATGTTTAGTTATTTAGGTGAATCAACTTCTAGCGGGATAGATTTAGATTTGAGTTCCTTTGATTCATCTAATGTAAAATATTTAGATTATATTATACAAGATTCAGGTGTTAAAAAAATAAATATTTCTGATTGGAATTTTTCTAATTATGAAGGATATTTTGGACCATTGTATGACTTCTTTGGAGATAAAAGTTATAAATTTTTAGAAGAAATAATAGCAAGAAATATGACTATTACCTCAACAAGTTTATATTATGCATTTAGAACTTATACATCACCAACTAAAAAGATTGATATAAGTGGTATAAATATGGTTAATGGTATAACAAGTATGACTAAAATGTTTATGGGTAATAAAAAATTAACGGAAATAATTGGACTAAACGATTTAGATGTTACTAATACTACTTCTATGAATCAAATGTTTCAAGAATTAGAAAGTATTGAAGAATTAGATATAAGTGAATGGAATATTGCCAATGCTAGTAATATTCAATTTATGTTTCAAAAATGTCCAAATCTTAAAACAATATATGTAAATCCTGAAAAATGGAATACTGATGGTGCAACAAATTCAAGTGATATGTTTTATAATGATATAAGTCTTGTTGGTGGTGCAGGAACAACATTTGATTCAAATCATGTAGATAAAGAATATGCAAGAGTAGATGGTGGACCTGATTCAGATACTCCAGGGTACTTAACAGATATTGCTGATAAACCAACAAATTAAAAAGAAGTTTTATAAACTTCTTTTTAATTTCATTTCATAATCAAATGAGGATGTAAGTAATGGTTCAAGAGTTTCATATATTTCTTGTAACCAACTATTTATATCTTTTTTTGCTTCTTCATCTGAAACTTTTAATAATTCTTTTAATTCATCAATATCTTGAATTTGATCGCTATATTTATTTAAATATTTTATTTTATCTATTAAATAATTATAATAATTATCATTTTTAATAGCAAAATCACATAGATTTTCAAGTATTAGTTTAGCTCTTTCATCTGATATATTTAATGAGTTTATAAGTTTTAATACTTCATTAATATCTTTTAAATCAAAATATCTATACTCAGCTTCAGGATGGTATAATTCATTAAGTCTATTTTTTAATTCTTTTCTTGATGGTAATTTTTCTTTTTCTACGTCTTTTATATTAGTGACTTTAACAGGTGTTTCAACAACTATTTCTTTACTCTTATAATAAGCAATATAAGAATCTATTAAGCTTTTTGGAACTGATAGATTTTCTAAAGATTTAATTAATTCTTCATATTCAAAATTACTGTGGGATCTTTTTAAAGAAAATTTTTCGATATATTCATATGCATCTTTAATAAATTGATTTGCCTTTGCTTCACTATCTAAAATATCGTTTAAAAGTGATAGTTCTTTTTTTGTTAATGAATCATCATCTTCGTAAAATCTTTTTAATAATGAATTTGTTTCTTTTCTATTAAGTCCTTTATCTTCAAAGACTTCATATCTTATAACAATATTTTTAATATTTTTGTTAACCTTAAAATTATATTTCATAATTTTATTTAGAATAAATCCTGCTTCTTTATCATTTAAATTACATGCATTAAATAATATTACTTCAATAGTATTATACATATCTATTAAAGTATTAATATTTGAATAAGTGTAGTTTAAATTAATTGCATCTATAATTTTGTCTAAAATGATATTTAATTCATAATTAGATTTATTAGCTTTCTTAATTTGTTCAATACCATCCATTGTTTTTCTAATAATTCTATTCATATGTATTTCCCCTTTACATGAATTGTTATTATACAAAAAATATTTGATAAAATCAATCTTCTTTTTATTTTTATAAAATAATTATAAATGAAAAAAGATGTTTTAAACATCTTTTTATTTAGAACTTTTTGATGAAGATTTTGATGCATTTGATGCATTAGCTTGAATTTGGGCTAGAGAATTTTGAATATAATTTACATATTGTTGGTGAACATCATCATCTATAATATTCATATCATATTCTTTTCTTAATTCTTGCATAGCTTTGATTTGTGCATCTTGATTATCAGTAACGTACTTTTCAGCTAAATTATCTAAAATAGTATCTTTAACTTCTTCTAAAGAAGCTTTTTCTTTAGTTTCAGTTCTTAATACTATATGATATCCAAGTTCTGTCTTAACAGCTTCTTTACTATATTCACCATCTTTTAGTTCATATGCTTTATCAACCATCTTTTTGTATGAATCTCCTAAAGTGTTAGTATTAATAAATCCTAGGTTACCACCATCATTTTTAGTTGATTCATCTTTTGAATACTCACTTGCAAGTGATTTAAATGTTTCAGCTTTGTCTTGAGCGTCATTTAATTTTGAAATAACTTCTTCAGCAGTCTTTTTAGCATTTTCTTCAGCAGCTTTCTTTTCATCATCTGATGCTTCGCTTGGATAGTCTGCAGTAATTAAAATATGAGACACTTTAATATCTGGTTTAATTTCTTCTTTATAGTATTTTTCAATTTCAGAATCTTTTATTTTTGTTTTAGCATAAGCAGTAACAGCTTTTTCTTGTAAATTACTTATATAAAGTGAATTTTGATAATCTTCAATACTATTATAATTTGTATAATATTGAATTGCTGAAAGTAGGTTATCACCATAATTTTCCTTTAATTGATTGATAGTACTTTCTGCTTTTTCTTTAGCACCATCAATATCAGAACTGTATTTATCCTCTAATATAATTTTATCAATCATATTCATTAAAGTATTTAATCCATATTGATCTTTTAATTCATTATATAATTGACTAATACTAATTTTTCTATCATCTTTTAATGTTGTAATAATTTCCTCTCCATTTTCTAAAGTAGGGATTGTTTTTTCTCCACATCCAGTTAGTAGTAATAAGCACATAGATGCAACAACTATTTTTTTAATATTCTTCATAATTTTCCTCCTAAACAAATCTATTATAACACGACTTAGACTAATATAGTCAACAACTTTACACAAATAAGACATAATTCTTATAATATTTAAATCACAAAAAGTAATTCATAACCATACAATATTAATGAAAAGACAAACAAAGGAGGTAATGTCTTATGTGTAATAATTCAAATAGTTCTACATTAGGACCAGCTATTGTTTTAGTTCTATTTATTTTACTTATTATAATTGTTGGAGCTTATATATAAGGAGTAATATATATGAAAGGAAATATTATAAATAGTTCTTTAATAATAATAGTATTATATATATTACTTGCTATATTGTTAAGTAGTGTTGTTTTTTATTAGGAAAGGGTAGTCCTTTTCTTTTTATTTTTGTGTCAAAGTAGTATAAAATAGTTTTATAATTCTTTGCATAAAGTTTGTAAATGCTATATAATAATAATGGTGAAGTAATAATGGCAAAGAAGAAAAAAAGTAAAAGTGAATCAACTAATAATAAAAAGTATTCTTATGAATTAATAGGGCTATTATTAATTGTTATTGGAATACTTGGTTTTGGCTTTGGAATAGTTGGTGCTTTTATAAAGAAATTTGCAATGTTTTTAGTTGGTGAATGGTGGCCAATTATTTTAGCATTTATTATTTATATCGGAATTAAAATGATAATAGGAAGAAAAAATATTAAATATTTTACTCCTAAACATATTGGGTTTTATTTAGTATTTATATTTATTTTAATATTATCGCATTATAGTTTTATGAAAATGCATAGTAATTTTATGGATGTTTTTAATGCTACTAAAGATAGTTATATGTCAAGAATTGCAACAATTTCTGGTAGTGGTCCAATATTATCTACTGGTGAAGCTACTATAAGCATTGGTGGTGGTTTTATTGGTGCTGTTATTTCAGGTGCTTTTGTTCAATTATTTAGTTTAGTAGGAACTATTATTGTTTCTTCTGTTATTGGTATAGTAGGAATAATAATGCTATTTGATTTGAATTTTATTGATATTAAAAACAAAATTAAAGATATTCATAAAACGTTAACTGAAAATAATGATGAAGATGATGACGAAGATGATGATGAAGATGATTCAAAGGAAAACATTAATGATGATAAAGTTGTTATAACAAGCGTTGAAGATTTAAAACAAAAAACATTAGCCGTTGAAGAAGCAAAAGAAATACCATCATTGCCTGTTTTAAATCAATCAAGTAATCAATCTTATAGACTTCCATCATTATCTTTACTTGAAGATCAAAAAAATCCTAGTGGTAAAGTAAACTCTAATGAATTTATAAAAACTAATAAGGGAATATTAGAAAGAGTATTAGGTGAATTTGGCTTTAATGCACAAGTAACAGAAATACATATAGGTCCTGCAGTCACACAATACGAACTTGTGGTTCAAGCAGGAACAAAATTAAGCAAAATTGTTGGCTTAAATAAAGAAATAGCTTTAGCATTAGCTGCTAAGGATGTAAGAATTGAGGCACCAATTCCTGGAAAGTCTACTATAGGTATTGAAATACCTAATCAAAGTGTAGCTCCTGTTAAAATAAAGGAAATCTTATCAAGTAAGAGTATGGAAAATACCAAAGGTGGAATTGTAGTTGCTTTAGGAAAAGACATTATGGGTAGTTCTATGGTATGTGATATTACAAAAATGCCTCATATGTTAATTGCTGGTTCAACAGGTTCCGGTAAATCTGTTTGTACTAATACTATCATTACTTCAATTTTAATGAGATATAGACCAGATGAAGTTAAATTAATATTAGTTGATCCAAAACAAGTAGAACTTTCAAATTATAATGGTGTTCCTCATTTAGTATGTCCTGTAGTAACTAATCCTAAAAAGGCATCTGCTGTTTTACAAAAAGTAGTTTCAGAAATGGATCGCAGATATAATGTTTTTGCTGATGCTCATGTTAAAAAAATTGATGATTATAATGCAAAAATGGTTCAATCACACCAAGAAAAAATGCCATATTGGGTAGTAATAATAGATGAGATGGCAGATCTTATGATTGCTGCTAGAAAAGAAGTTGAAGATTCTATTATGAGAATCACACAACTTGCTCGTGCTGCAGGAATTCATTTGATTACTGCAACTCAAAGACCATCTACTGATGTTATTACGGGTGTAATTAAGGCTAATATTCCTTCACGTATTGCTTTTGCAGTTGCATCTCAAATTGATTCAAGAACAATATTAGATTCACCTGGTGCAGAAAAACTATTAGGTAAAGGTGATATGCTTTATCTTCCTATGGGACAAAATACACCAGTAAGAATCCAAGGATGTTTTGTATCGGATAGTGAAGTAGCTAGAATAATAGATTATGTATGCAAAGAACAAGTTGCTCAATATGATGATAGTTTAACAAAAGAGGAAGTAGTAGATGACCATAATCCTGTATCAGGTGATTATGAAGATTATGAAGATCCTTTATATGATCAAATAGTTGATTTTGCAATTTCTCAAGGGAAAATATCGGCATCTCTTGTTCAAAGAAGATTCCGCTTAGGTTATAATAGAGCAGCAAGAGTAATTGATTTACTTGAAGAACGAGGAATAATTGGACCAGCAAATGGATCTAAGCCAAGAGAAGTATTATATAAAAAAGAAGATAGTGGGGAATAATTATGAGTGAAATTCAAAATGCTGTTAAAAGTAGAGATTATAATTTATATTTATCAATGTTTAATATTCCACAATCAACTAGTTATACTATTGAAGAATTAGAAAAAAAAAGATATCAACTACTTCAAAAAGAAGAAGAAAGTCAACTAATTGATAAAGCCTTTGAAGTATTACTTAGACTTCGCTTATATGATTTAAAAAATATTGATAAAGATATTTCTGTTACAGATTATAAAAATGCATTTTTAAAAGAGTATAAAGAAAAATTCATGAAACAATTTCCTCATTTTAGTGATAACGAAAAATTAAATGATGATATTTCAAGATTACATAAATATATAGATGATTCATATAATAATATTTCAAATGCAAATAGTTTTGATAATCTTAAAGATAATATTAGATTATTTTATAGTAATTATCACAAATTATTAACCATATTTGTTAGTCATTATTTAGATGAATTAAAAAAGAAGAACAGTAAAAAAGATATAAGATTTTTTACAACTATAGAAGTTGAAGCACAAGATTATATTTTAGATTATAACTTAAAAGATTTACTTGAAACTATTAATAATAAAATATTAGAACTTTTTAATAAACAAAATTTTAAAAATAAAATAATAAAAGCATTAGATAATTATTTTATTGATAAAGAAGATTCTTTAAAAAATGTTGATATTTGTGAATTACTAAGTAAGTACTATGGTAAAATTGATGATTTTTTAAAAAATCTATGGGATTTATACATGCAATCAATTGATGCAATATCAACTAGTGAAAATATTGATAATATAATTACTGCATTTACTGATGATTTTAAAATGAAATGCTTGGAATTTGAAAGTATTTTAAAAGAAGATATTAGAAATGATCTTAGAAACAGAGAAAAAGATTTAGTTATGGCAAATATAATAGCTCCTAAAGAATATGTAACTAATCTTGCAAATATTGCAACATCTACATCATATGAAGAATTATTATCTATATCAAATGGTATAAATAATAATAAATCTAGTAAATTTGCAAAATAAAAAAATAATTGTTATAATCTAAATACTTTAGTGGGTGATTTAATTATGAAAATTAATTCAGTAGAATTAAAACAACTAGCTGTAAGAGTTAGTCAATATCCTGATGATAAATTATCTGAGTTTTTATTGGTTGGAAGATCTAATGTTGGCAAATCAAGTTTTATTAATGCCTTAATTAATAGAAAAAATTATGCTCATACATCCTCTACACCAGGAAAAACTCAAACATTAAATTTTTATTTAATAAATGATTTGTTTTATTTAGTGGATGTTCCTGGATATGGTTATGCTAGTGTTGATAAACAAACTCAACAAAAGTTTGGATTAATGATAGAGGAATATTTAAAAACTAGAAAAGAATTAAAAAGAGTTTTTATGTTAGTAGATTTTAGACACAAAGTTATGGAAGATGATGTACTAATGTATAATTTCTTAAAATATTATAATATTCCAGTAACTATTGTTGCTACAAAATATGATAAAGTTAATATGAGTAGTAGAATTAAATGTGAAAAACAAATAAATGAAGCATTTACTTTACAAAGTGATGATAATATAGTTTATTTTTCATCTATTACTAAAAAAGGTAGAGAAGAGATATATTCTTTAATTGAAAATAATGTAAACACGGAAGCTTGAGGCTTCTTTTTTCTTTATGATTTAAATTATTTAAGATATAATATAAATGGAAAGTAGATGATTTTTATGAAAAAAAATGGATTTACATTAGTTGAACTTTTAGCTGTTATTGTTATTATGGCATTGCTTTTAACAATTGCTGTACCTGCTGTTATTGGTATTGCTAATTCTATTAGAGCAAATATGTTTTGTTCTAAAGTAGATAACATTGAAAGTGCTGCAAAAACATATGGCAATGATTATGCAGATATGTTTGAAAATGCGTCAGACTCATTTGAAATAACTGTAGCAGATTTAATTGATAACAATTTATATAAAAAGGAAAGTAATGATTGTAAAATTGGTAATTCATCTAATCCCTGTATTAAAGATCCAAGAGATGGGAAAATGATGGATAATGATAAAATAAAATTATCAAAAAGAGATAAAAGAATATTTGCCGAGTATCAATTAAGTGCTGATGACAAGAAAACTTGTTCAAAATAGAAAAATATGATAAACTATTAACCCTAAAGAAAGGGGAGATACTTTTATGAAATATTGTGTATGTTTAATTGGAAGACCTAATGTAGGCAAATCAACTTTATTTAATCTTTTAATTAAAGAAAAAAAATCAATAATACTTGATACCCCAGGAATAACTAGAGATAGAATATATGGAAACTTAACTTATAATAATAAAAATATATTACTAATTGATACTGGCGGAATAGATTTAGAAGATAGTGATTTTAATAAAGATATCAAGGCACAAGGTGAAATAGCAATTGAAGAAGCAAATGTTATTATTTTTGTTGTGGATGGAAAAGAAGAATTAAATCCTAATGATTATTTAATTAGAGATATGCTTAGAAAAACAAATAAAAAAGTAATTATTGCAGCAAATAAATTGGATAATAAAAAATTAATTGAAGAAAACATTTATAAATTTTATGAACTCGGATTTGAAAATGTTGTTGCAATTTCTGCCATTCAAAACAGTGGTATTAATGAATTATTGGATTTAGTAACTAGTGATTTTAAAGCAAGTGAAGATACTATAGAGGATGACTCTATTAAGTTTTCTTTAATTGGAAGACCAAATGTAGGTAAATCTTCTTTAATAAATGCTCTTTTAAATAAAGAAAGATCAATAGTAAGTGATGTAGCTGGAACTACAAGAGATTCTATTGATACTAAATTTAAGTATAATAATCAAGAATTTACTGTAATTGATACAGCCGGAATGAGAAAAAAAGGAAAAATATTTGAAAGTGTTGAAAAATATTCTTTAATTCGTAGTTTAAAAGCAATTGATAGAAGTGATGTGTGTTGCTTAGTTATTAATGCTGAAGAAGGAATAATAGAACATGATAAACATATTATGTCATATGCCATTGATGCTGGTAAGGCTGTAGTTATTATTGTTAATAAGTGGGATAAAATAGATAATCCAAACCAAGCAATCAAAGAGTGGAAAGAAAAAATTAAATATAATTTTCAATTTTGTCCATATGCAAAAGTAGTGTTTACTTCAGCCAAAACAAAAAAAAGATTAACAACATTGATGCCTGAAATTATTGCTGCTTATGAAAATACAACCAAAGAAATAAAAACTAATTTACTAAATGATGTAATAAGGGAAGCTAATATGCTTCATCAAGCACCATCATATAAAGGTAAAAGATTAAAAATTTATTTTGTTTCACAAACTAGTATAAAACCACCAGAGTTTACTTTTAATGTTAATAATAAGGGGCTTGTTCATTTTTCATATGAAAGATATTTAGAAAACAAAATAAGGGAAGCCTTTGATTTAGAAGGTACACCTATAATAATTAAATTTAAAAATAAAAAAGATGAATAAAATATTAACAATAAATAGGTATTTGTCATAGATTATACTAGGTGATAAATAAATGGAATTAAATGATGATTTTTTTAAAAAAGTAGAAAATAAAACTAGTGTAAATAAACAAACTATTCTTGATTTAGCAAATGAATTAAATAATGGTAATATGAAAGATGAAGGTACTCTTCGAAAAATAATACAAACATTATCCAGTATTACGGGTAAAAGTGTATCTAAGGAAAAAGAAAATAAAATAGTAGATACAATTATAAAAGATAATGTACCAAAAGGTGTAGATAAAATGTTCTAACACCTTTTTTATTTTTATGTTAATATTATATTAGGTGGTATTAATGATATATAGAAAAGCAAATATTAAAGATGCTAAAGAAGTAGATAGTTTATTAACAAAATTAATTGCAGATGAAAGACAATATGATCCCAAATGTGAATTAGTAATTGTAAAAGATTATTATATTAATTTTATAGAAGATTCTAACAAATATTTATTTGTATGTGAAGATAATAATAATATTGTTGGCTATATTTATTCAATAATAGAAGAAGATAATGCTAAAATAGATGCTTTATTTGTTTTAGAAGAATATAGAAATAAGGGCATAGCTACTAAATTGATTGAGGATTTTATTTCTTATGCTAAAGATAATAATATTAAACAAATAACAATTAATGTATTATCTAATAATTTAAAAGCTAGAAAATTATATTTAAAATATTTTAAGCCATATAAAAAAGAAAATAATAAAGAAACTTTATTATTAAAGGTGATATGCTTATGAAAGACAATAAAAAACAATTGTTAGTAATTTTTATTATAGCATTAATAGTTATGCTTCCAATGTTTTTAATTAATGGCTATATTATTAATGATGATAGTAAGTTTCATATTGCAAATGTATTATCTACAATTGACACAATGAATCCCTTAATACCTAAAGATATATTACCTAATTTACTTGGTAATTTTGGAGTTGCTGTTAGACAATTTTATCCAATTTTCCCTCATACATTTATTTCAATATTTACTAAGATAACAGCATTAGATATTACACTAACTTTAAAAATAACACATTTGATTGAATTATTTTTATCAGGTTTTACAATGTATTTCTTATCTTTAAGATTATCTAAAAATAAAAAAGTAGCATTAACATCAAGTATTATATATATGTTATTTCCTTATCATTTAATGGATATTTATGTAAGAGATGCAATAAATGAAAGTTTCATATTTATATTTATACCAGTAATTATTCATGGTTTAACTTATCTTTTTGAAGACAAAAAGAAATTTTTACTATTATTTTGTTTTGGTTATGTTTTAGCAATGCTTTCTCATTTGACAATGATGGTTTATTTTACTGTACTATTAATACCATTTTTTATAATCAATTATAAAAGAGTATTTAAAAAAGATGTAATTATAACTTTAGTTGAGGCTGCTTTAATTATTCTTTTGATAACATCACCAACTATAGTAAATATGTTTCAAAATAAAATATTTGGAGATTACCGCGTATTTAGTAAAGGAGTAATGGCTCAAGGAATATATCATTCTGCATTAAGTAGTGATTATATTAATTATTTTGGATTATTAAATAATTATTCTTGGAATGGATTTAGTGATCCAAATCATTATTTTTATATTGATATTGTTGTTTTATTAATGCTTATTGTTTTATTAATAACATTTATTATTAGAATAATAAGAAAAAATAAAATAAGAAGAGATAATAATTATTTGTTTATAATTATATTTGGTATTTTATCTTTATGGTTATCTTCTATATTATTTCCGTGGGATCTTTTACCTGAGTCATTTAGAATAATTCAATTTCCTTGGCGAATGGAAACTTTTCTTTCTTTATCTGTTGCTATAATTGCTCCATTATCTTTAAAATATTTTAAAAAAATAAAAATTGATTATAAGCTAATTATTATTTTAATGGCTATTTTTGCTTTTTGTTTTCATACAACTTCTCCTAAAGATAGGGAATTATATGATAAGAATAATATATATTATGAACTTGGTATAGGTTGGCAACATGAATATTTATCTAATAAAACATATAATAACTTAGATGATATTAAAAATATGGATTATAAAATAAAAGTAAGTAATGGACAAAGTAATATTATTAATGATGATTTTCCTAATATTAAATTTGAAATAAGTGAAGATAGTATTGTAAAAATACCAAGATTATTTTATTTTGGATACACTTTAAAAGATGATAAGAATAATACTTACGATATTTATGATGATGATTATGGACTTATTGCAGCTAATTTGAAAAAGGGAACATACGAATTAAAATATACTAGAACTACTATAGAAAATATTTTTATAGCGATATCATTATTAACTATTGTATTATTTATTTTCTATTTATATAAAGATAAATTAAAAAGAAAAGATTTATAATTGAAAATTTAAACTATATTTAGTATAATTGTTTTAATAAAATAGGAAGGCGATTATTATGCGTAAGATAATGGCAGCTTTAGACATTGGAAATTCAAATGTTAAGCTCGTTGTAGCAGAAATGACAAAGGGAAAATTTAATGTCTTATCTGTATCAGAAACTAAAACTTTAGGTATTAAGAAAAATGTTATTGTTTCAGAAGCTGATCTTATTGAAGCTGTTCAAAGCGTTATTAAAGATAGTGAAACAAAATTAAATATGCCAATCAGAAAAGTTTTGGTAGTTGTTCCTAGTCAAGATATTGAATTTACTATTGGTGAAGCTAAGATTAATATTGATGATGGCACTGTTAATGGTAGTGATATATCTAGAGTTATCTTAGAAAGTTATAATGGAATAATACCTGATAATATGGAACTAGTTAATGTTCTTCCTATGCATTTTAAATTAGATAATAATGAAGTGGTTAATAACCCAAATACTTTAGTTAGTTCTACTTTAGCTGTTAAGTCCGTCATAATGATGGCTCCAAAATCTGATGTTTATAAATATTTATCAGTTTTAGACAAATTAAATATTGATATAGTTGATATCGGAACTGATGCTTTGGGTGATTATTATGTATTTAAAAATGAAAAGATAGATAAACAAGTTGGAGTTATTATTAACTTAGGTGGTTCAAAAACAACTGTGTCTATATTTAATAAGGGGATAATAACCAATTCATCAGTAATAGAACTTGGAAGTAAAAATATTGATAATGATATAGCATATATTTATAGGGTTAATTTAGATGATGCAAATAAATTAAAAGAAAATTTTGCTTATGCTCATCCAAAATATACTTCTTCAAGTGATGAGATAGTAATTAATGATAAAGATAATAACGAAGTAAAAATAAATCAACAAGAAATAAGTAAAATAGCTTATTTTCGTATAAAGGAAATACTGGAAAATGTGAAAAAAGAAATAAATCACTTAACAAAAAAAGAAATAAGTTATATAATAGTTACTGGTGGAACATCTGAAAGTATTGATTTTAAATTAATCATAGATGAACTATTTGATAAGAATGCTACTATTGGTAAAATAAAAACATTAGGAGTAAGACATAATAAATTTTCTAGTGTAATTGGATTAATTAAATGGTATAATAGTATTCAACAATTAAAAATGAAAGATTATTCAATCTTTTCTATTGAAGAACAAGAAGAATTTAGTGGTGTCCATAATGAAGGACTTAGTGATGATTCAGTAATTGGTAAGTTCTTTAACTATTTTTTAGATAATTAAGGAGAGTGAATTTAAATGGATAATATGGTACAAGATCAAATTGCAAAAATTAAAGTAATAGGAGTTGGTGGCGGAGGATGTAATGCCGTTAATAGAATGATTGAATCAGGAGTTGCTGGTGTTGAATTTATCGTTGCTAATACTGATTTACAAGTTTTAAATGTTTCTCATGCTGAAGTTAAACTTCAAATTGGTAAAAATATTACTAATGGACTAGGTGCAGGAGCAAATCCTGAAGTTGGTAGAGAAGCAGCTAATGAATCTAAAAAAGAAATTGAAGAAGCTTTAAAAGGTGCTGATATGGTATTTGTTACTTGCGGTATGGGTGGAGGAACTGGAACAGGTGCTGCTCCAATTGTTGCAGAAATAGCTCAAGATATGGGTGCGCTAACTGTAGGTATCGTTACTAAGCCATTTAGATTCGAAGGCAAAAAAAGAATGGATCAAGCTGAAGCTGGTATTGAAGAACTTAGAAAACATGTTGATACATTAATTGTTATTCCAAATGATAGATTAAGAGAAATTATTGATAAAACCACACCAATGATGGCTGCATTTAAAGAAGTAGATAATGTTTTAAGAAGAGGAGTTCAATCTATATCTGATTTAATTGCTGTATCTGGACTTGTAAACTTAGACTTTGCTGATGTTAAAACAGTTATGTCTAAAAGAGGTTCAGCAATTATTGGTATTGGTATAGGAACAGGAGAAAACAGAGCAACTGAAGCTGCAAGACAAGCTGTTGCATCACCTCTTTTAGAAACAACAATAGATGGTGCAACTGATGCAATTATTAATATTACTGGTGGTAACTCTTTAACTTTATTTGAAGCAGAAGAAGCTGCTGAAGTAGTTAGAAATGCTGCTAAAACAGATATTAATACAATATTTGGTGCAGTAATAAATGAAAATTTAAATGATGAAGTTATTGTAACTGTAATTGCTACAGGATTTGATGATAATAAAGATGATTTTGAAACACCTGTTGAAAGTGAATATCGTCCAAAATTAATTAATGACTTAGAAGAAGACAGTGATATTGACATACCACCATTCTTAAGAAATAAAGATGAATTTTAAAACTACCTAATGGTAGTTTTTAAATAATACATTATAGTGTAAATGTAATAAATAATACTTGACATATATTGGCAAATTTAATAAAATTGTAGTAGAGAGGGAGAGATAACAATGAGTGATCCTGTAGGAATATTTTGTGATAATACTCAATCATTATTTTCATTATTAGGGGTTGCTGTTACAGCTATTAAAATTGCTATTCCAATTATTTTAATTGTTTTTGGAATGTTAGATATGGGTAAAGCAGTTACTTCAGGAAAAGATGATGAAATAAAAAAGGAGTTAAAATCATTTTTAACAAGAGCAATTGCTGCAGTATTAGTATTCTTTGTACCAACAATTGTTGGTCTATTAATGCAAATGGTTAACCAATCATTAACTGATGCAAATGCTTGTGGATATTCAAGATGTGTTTCTAGCATTACTGGTGTTTCAGGAAAGTGTTCAAATTAGAAACTAAAATTAAATAACAATTTCAATAGAAATTGTTATTTTTTTTATATTATTTTCTTGTAAAATATCCATAGACATGTTAAAATTATATTATAGAAAATGGAATGGTATGATTATGAAGAAAAAGAAAATATTTGTTTTATTAATTGCTTTAATGATGTCTTTTACGATAAAGGTAGAAGCATCAACTTGCTCAAGTGCTAGAGTTATGGAACTTTCATCTTTAGCCAATAATGTTAATGTGAGTTATGAAAAATATGATAAGAAAGTTGAGTCATTTGTAAGTGAACTTGATGATGAAGAAGTTGAATATACATATCCTGCTTTTTATATTACAATTTATAATTTACCAGATGAATTAAACGTTGCTGCAACAATGAATGAAACAAAGGAAACAATACATGTTAAATCAAGTGATAAAGAAGCCGATGGAGTTATTTATATTGATACAGGTGAAGCATCAAGTATTAAAAATTTTACTATAAAAATCAGATCAAATGATTCAAACTGTTTAAATGAAGTTTATAGAAGTATTAATATAACTACACCAATGTTTAATAGTTTTAGTCAAACTGAAGCATGTCATGATAATCCAGATTTTAATTTGTGCCAAGAATTTAGCAATGTTGATTATTCAAATGTTTCTATCAGAACATTTAATGAAAGTATTGAAAAATACAACACACAAGTAAACGAAGAAAAAAATCAAAAAACAGTAAAAAATGTTATTTGGATTGTACTTGCTTTAGTAATTGTGGTACTTATTGGTGGAATAGTATTTTTACTCATCAGAAGAAAGAGAAGTGATTTAGCATGATAAATAAAAAATTAAATAAATATTATATACTTGTGCTAGTAATTAGTTTTATATTATTTAGTAGTAATGTTAGTGCTGTCCCTTCATTTTCAACAACTCCAACTAATTCATCCAGTACACCAAATGCTTTTAATCCTGGTAGTGGAAGTTTAAGTGGTACATTATGTAGTAGTTTCCAAGTTGGAAGACCTGCCAATTCAAATTTAAAAGATCTTGGTAAGGGATATTTTCACAGTCAAAACTCTATTTTTTATTCTGTAACTCCAGTTAATTGTCCTGGTTCATATGTTGCGTTTTGTTTAGATCCAAACTTTGATGGTGTTAATCAAGGTGAAACGCTTAATTATTCTGTTGCAAATCAAGATATGGGACTAAACTTTCAAAAATGGATTTATGGATTATATTCTATTGCTGCTAGTAATGGTGAATTAGCAGCTCTACAAAATCCTGGTAGTAATCTTGATACATATTTTAAGTATGAAATTGCAGCCAGAGTTTTAGCATTTGATGATGGATCAGGATATCCATCTAGAACAAATGTTAAACATAATAGTTGGTTAGAACCGTATAGAGCAAAAGATGCTGCAACAATTTCCGGAACAAATAAGGTAGGAGTTGCCCAAGCTGCTATTGCTTTAGCTAATCAAGCTAAATCTGCTGGCGCTAATTCAAGTGCTGTAGTATCATCTACTCTTGGACTTCGTGCTAATCAAATTGGAGATTATACTTATACTGGTGGAACATATAGTGCAAAGTATTCTATAACTATTGAAAATTATGAACAATATAAGAATAATACAGGTAAATCTATTTCTGCTAGTAATTTTAGCGTTGAACCAACAGGTGGAATGTCTGCAAATGTAACTGGAAATGATTCAACTGGATTTATTTTAGAGGTGAAAAATATTCCTGCAGATAAAGTAAATGATACAAGTGAATCATGTAGCCCTTTAAATTTAAAATTAACTTTAAATTATCCTATTAGTGGTGTTGACCCTAGACAAGTTGCTCTTATCGAGCCAACAAGTGCTTCTCAAAAAAGTGGTAGACAACGTTATGTTGTTGTTGGTACAGGTACAGGAAGTAGTGGACAAGCTCAAGTTAGTTATACTATTCCTGTTGGAAAATGTGGAACACCTAATACTGAAGTTAATGCATGTGAGTTTACTGCAGATTTAGCTTGTACACCAAGCGATGGTACTGTTGTAGTTATAAACGAAGGCGATCAAGATAAAAGTGGTGATCTTAGTGATTCTGAATGGGAAAATTGTATAATTGATCATACTGATACAAGAGGCAATGCTTATAATGTAGTTAGTCAAACATCATATACAACTGATAGTATGGAAAGTGATTCTATTACTGGTTTCACAACAAATGGTCAAGCTTTAACTAGTTCAAATTATTGTACTATTGCTTGTAAAGAAAAATATACTTTTGTATTACCTGGATATAAAGAAGAAGTTAAACAAGGAACTTATTTCTCATTCCATTCAAGAGCTGCTGGTTCATCTTCACATGAGGTTGTCGGAGTTGGAGCACAAAGAGATTGTGTATCAACAAAAATTGATGTAGATAAATTTGAAACAGTTACTCGTGATTTAAGACAACAACAAGTAGATTTCTTAAATCTATACTTATATTATTATCAACTATATATGAAAATTAAAAATGAACCTGAGTTACTATTAAAAGCTCATATTAGAAATGCAAATAGTCCATATGATATTATAGTTAATAATAATCATACAACTACGTATTCTAAAAATGATGAAGATAGTATTCCTAAAGCTGGTGGATCTAATGGTTCTATAACAAATTATGGTAAAAATATTGCAAATAGCGATTTTGATGAAGAAGATAATACTGACTGTGCAAGTGTTGAGGTTAAAAATAGATCAGAACTACAACGTAAATATGGTTCAATAAGTAATTATAGATATTTAGCCGATTGGGATTTAACTGGTCTTACAATGACAGGATTTAAATATTATAAAGTAACTTCTTCAAGTAGTAGTATTTCTGATATAGATTTAGTACCTGAAACATATAATGGAAATATTAATGTAAAAGATAAAATTCCTTCATTCTTAAGTGTTGCATCTAATAGACAATCATTTTATGAAAGAACATATAGTGATATAAGTGAATTATTTAAATCATTAGGTACAATGGATGCTGTATATAATAAATATGATTCTAAATATTATAGCTTTAGAACTGGAAATTACAGTACAAATACATGTCAATCACCTGATGAGGAATCAATTTGTAAATCCTATAATGGTATATGGCAATGGGTAAACGATCACTATAATTGTGAATTACCAGATGATAATGCTGTTAATTATTTTAGATCTGCTCAGGATTCTGCTTGGAATAGTTTTGATAATTGTAATAATAATTATGAAAATACAAAGTGTAATAGTGCAACTACTAATACACATTATGTAACAATTAGATATACTGATGGAATTAATTGGTCTTCTGGAACTTATAATAATAATGTTTTAGAAGAATACAAAAATTCTGAATCTTATAAAAAACTATTAGCTACTATTAAGAAGAGAATGGATCAAGCATTTGATAAATATGAAGCTTTAAATAGACAAATTAGTATTCAAGTTGGATCTATTCAAGAATGTACTAACTATTTAGATACTAATACAAATAATACTGCACTTAAATATAGATTTGATCCTAATATAACATTTACATATCCAGATGAAGCTTTATATAATAGTATGTTAAGTCCAAATCTATTAGAAAATGTTGCTGGTAATATGCCAGAAGAAACATATATTCCATATTTCTGTGGTAGTGAAGTAAGTACTAGTCAAATATTTGGATGTTCAACTAGTGCAGATAGTTTAAAACGTGAAATGGTATATTTTAAAATATTTAGTAAGCTAAGTACTGATAGTAAAACCATTGAAATACCTGATAAAGATAAATTAGTTATTCCTGCAGATTATTACAGAGTTTATAGAGTAGGATCTAAATCAATTTATGGTCGTAGTGCAGTTGGCGGTGAAATAAGTACTGGATCAAGTTGTGAAGGTTGCGTTGAATATTATCAAAGTGCAACACAATTTTATACAACTTCACCAAAGGGAACTATAACAACTTCACCAGTTGGTGATTCTTCAATACTTGATACTGATGGTAGAGTTTATCCAGTTACTATTTCTTCATCTGAAGGTACTCATCCATATTATGTTAGATTCTCACAAATAGGTCAATATTCTCAAGGTGGAGGCCTTGGTAGAATAATGGGTGGAAACAATGGAATTCAAGGAACATTATCATTTGCTGATACTGAAGCTTGTTATTATGAAGTATGTAGAATCGATGATCCAGACTGTGGAAACAATGATGATAGTGGAACAATTTGTAATATGAAAAATGGATCATACTACGTATGTGATAAAGCTACTCTACAAAATTGTACATTGTATTCATCAAAAGAAGAAGCTATAAATAATGCTACAGATAAATCTGATGAATATTGTGGTTCATCAACTAATCGTTGTGACAGTATTGTAAAAAGTGATGTATGTAATTACGGTGTAGTTACAAAAGTTTCGCAAATAAGTGATGCTGGATTCCTTACATGTTTAAAGAGATTAGTTAATGAACATAAGAGTATATCTGATAATTGTTGTACTCAAATTAAATATTTAGCTAATTCTAGACTTGAAGGACATTATGCTGGTAATCAAAATGCATGGGATGCTAGCATAAGAAAATATATTAATACTAATTGTAATGGCTATTGTTCATCATTCAAGATATTAAGTATTAATTCTGGAATAAGTTCTGGTGGTTCAACTTCGTCTTATTCAAATTTAACAGATTCTTCGGCTGTATCAAATAATGGTGCTTTACAATTAAATGCTAGAACTGTTTCTAATTACAATTTATTCCCTAACGGAGTTAGTGAACAAGGAGTAAACTGGAAAACTCCTGAGGCAAATGAAACAATAACTCGTATTCAATCAATAGGTGATGGTATATTTGAACAAACACCTGATTATACAATTGTTATGAATAATGAATGTGTAAATGCGATAAAAGATTATAATAAAAATCATGGTTCTGAAGGATTTAATGACTTTACATTGTCTGTTAATGGTCAAAATGCAGAGAATGAATGGTATAGTAATGGAAACTTAAAAGGAACATATGCAACAATGAATGATGAATTCAAAAATTTATTAAAGAAACATTGTGGTGCAACAAATAGTAATAGTCCAAATTTGGATAACGGACCAGATGGAATTAATGATAGTTCGAGGGTGAGATCATGAGTGAAACATATTGGGGATATTGGTTAATATTACTTGGAGTATTTGTTATCGGTGTTATGTTACTAGTTAACAATATTTCAACAACCAATACGCAAGATTATTATAATATTAAAGAAGTCACACAAGCATCAATGATTGATGCTGTGGACTTCTCATATTATCGTTTATATGGAAATGTAAAGATAAGTGAACAAAAGTTTGTTGAGAACTTTGCAAGAAGATTTGCTGAAAATATAAATATGGCTAATGCATACAATATTGAATTCTTTGATTTATATGAAGTTCCTCCAAAAGTAAGCGTTAAAATATCTACGGGAACTAGGAGTTTTAACATAGGACAATCTTCAGCTAGTTATGATGTTGTAACTACTTTATCTGCAATATTAGAATTAGGAGCACAAGGCTCTGGAGATTCTGGTGTTTCAGGTGATACTACAAATCCTGGAGGAAAACAATGCCCTATAAGAATAAATAATGCATTAAAATCTTATTTATTAGGTGAAAATACCAAATCAAATAATACTGCTAATACTTATAATATATACAATGAAAGATCTGATGCTTCTTCAATTGTTACTTCAGCAAAAAATGCAAAAATTGAAGATATGGGTATTGCAGAATTTAGCTCATGGTTTGCTAAAAATTATAAAATTAATGGTGTTGCATATGAAACATATATTAATCAACACGAATATGATAAATGGGATAATCTATTAAAAGAATTCCTTGATAGAGGTTGGATAATTATTGTTTCTTAATTATGAAAGGATAAAATTATGAATACAAAAGGGATACAAGAAACTATTACTAATATTTTAAAAAATAAAAATACTTTAACAATTCTTATTGTATTTGCTGGAATTATTGGTCTTTATGCTGTTTATAATGGTAGAGTAAATGAAGCAACATCATTAGTACAAGTTCCCTATGCAAAAAAAGAATTAAATAGTAGAACAGAGATAACATCTGATTCAATTGGTTTCATGCAAGTTCCAAAAAGTTTGCTTTCAAAAGCTAATAACATTTTAACTTCTGTTGCTGCAATTGAAAAAAAATATGTTAACTATGGATATACTATTCCTGAATATAGTTTATTTTATAAAGAAGCAATTTTAACAACTGCAACTCCAGAAAGTGAATTTGCAAATATTCCAGACGGTTATACAGTTTATTCATTGGATGTGGATTTTGATTTAACTTATGGAAATTCAATATATCCTGGAAATTATATAGATTTATATGTAAAAACTAAAGATGATGAAACTGGAAAAATTGTTTTTGGAAGATTAATTAAAGGAATTAAAGTAATGGCAGTATATGATGGTAATGGAAAAGAAGTATTTGAATCATCAAGTGAAGCAAGAAATCCTAAATATATGTGGTTTTCTGTTCAAAATGAATTATTTGATTTATTAAATATAGCAGTTGATAATGGAGTAGAAATATTGCCTATTCCAAGAAATGCTTCTTATTCATCAGAAGAAAGAGAACCAGAAATAGATAGTACTGCAATTCAAGAAAGAATACTATCAAAAGCAGTTAATTTAAGGTAATAGGAGGAATAAAAATGGGAAATAAATTCACAGGTATAAAGAAATTTTTAGGTAATAAAAACACTGTTACCTTTTTCTGCATTATTCTAGGAGTTTTAGTTCTTTATTTTGGATATAATTTCCGTGTAGATAAAGCAACTGATCCAGTTAGAATTCCTTATGCTAAAAAAACATTGGAAAAGAAAACTAAAATAACACCAGATGTTATAGGATATACACAAGTTCCTAGAAGTTTAATTACAACTAGTAAGACTATTCTTACAAATGAACAATCTATAATTAATAAATATGTAAGTTATTCTTCTCCAATTCCACAAAATAGTTATTTTTATAATTCTGTTGTTATGGAAGAAGAAGAAATGCCTGATTATGCATTTACAAACATGGCTGATGGTTATACTGTTTATTCATTAAAAGTTAATATGAAAGAAACTTATGCAAATAAGATACTTCCAAATACTTACATTGATTTATACGCACTAGCTGTGGATCCATCAACTGGTCAAACTATGTTTGCTAGATTAATTGAATCTATTAGAGTAAAAGCTGTTAAAGATGATAAAGGAAACGCTTTACTTGAAAATGGTGTTAATAATGGTACTCCTGCTGCAATGCTTTTTGAAGTTTCTTCAATAAAAGATAATGATTTATTTACATTATTAAAATTAGCGGAGTATACTGAAGGTGTTAAACTTCAACCAGTTCCAAGAAATGCTGCTTATACTGCGGCTGCAGGACAAACACAAGTTGATAGTGATAGAATTAGACAATTAATATATGATAATGCAATTTTAGAATAAAAAGTGGGTGAAAAACAAATGAATGATGCTGTATTTTCCCAAATTGATTTTGGGCCTTTAACAGAGTTTTTAAAAGATGATGATGTAACAGATATTTCATATTCTAATGGTGGGCAAGTTTGGCTTAAAACACTTTCTAAAGGTGTTTATCAAGTTGAAAGGCCTGATATTAATAATGCTTTTATGGAAAAGCTAGCTTTTCAATGCTCTAATGTTATGGGTAAAACATTTAATATGGCTCATCCATTCCTAGACTCTGAATCTGCTGAATTACGTATGAACTTTGTTCATGATTCCATAGCTACTAATGGTATAGCATGTTTAATTCGTAAAACTCCTGCCAAGATTAGACTTAATAAAGATAAATTAATAAATGAAAAATATGTAATTGAAAGTTTACATGATTTCTTAATTAAATGTGTTCAAGGACATTGTAATATAATTGTTTCAGGAGAAACTGGTTCAGGTAAAACAGAGTTAGTAAAATATTTAGCATCTCATACTGGTGAAAATGAAAAATTAATTACAATTGAGGATACATTAGAACTACACCTTGATAGAATTTTCCCACATAGAGATATTGTAGCAATGAAGACTAACAATATTGCATCATATTCTGATGTTCTTGTTACATGTATGCGTCAAAATCCTAAGTGGATATTACTATCAGAGGTTAGATCTGATGAAGCCGTTCTTGCAGTACGTAACTCTATTTCATCAGGTCATAATATCTTATCAACAATTCATGCTGATAAGGCTGCATCGATTCCAATGCGTATGTACTCACTTTTAGAAACATCACAACCTGTTGATCAGTTTTTAACAACAATTCATAGATATGTTCAAATTGGTATATACGTTAAAGGGTATTTTAGTAAAAGATTAAATAGATTTCAAAGAGAAATTATTGAAGTATGTGAGTTTTATGTTGACGATGATAATAAACCATGTACTAATACAATTTATAAGAAAAGTTTAGATGGACATTTTACACTTCATAATCCAACTCCTAAACTTTTGGATTATATGGCTATTCAAAACGTTATGTTACCTGAAGATGTATTTGGCTTAGGTGAAAGTGGTGAACAAACAGGTGATGAAAGTACTGATACAAGTACAAAAGATCCTGCATTAAAGTATAATGATTCTGAAAAACCACAACCAAAAGATGCTTCGACATTAAATAATATAAATGGTGATGGAACAAATCCACAAGCAAGTGTACATCCTCAAGGTGTAGCACAAACTCAATCACAAGTAAGTACTCAACCTCAAGGTGTAACACCAACGCAATCACAAGTAAGTGCACAGCCTCAAGGTGCAACATCAACACCATCACAAGTAAGTGCACAGCCTCAAGGTGCAACACCAACACCATCGCAAGTAAGTGCACAGCCTCAAGGTACAACACCAACACCATCGCAAGTAAGTGCACAGCCTCAAGGTGCAACATCAACGCAATCACAAGTAAGTGCACAGCCTCAAGGTGCAACACCAACACCATCACAAGTAAGTGCACAGCCTCAAGGTGTGGTACAAACTAATGATAGTGGTGATAATTCAGATGATGAAGGAGCAACATTAAAACCATCATTTACAAACCCTGAAGAAATTCAAAACTTATAATAGAAAGGAATATACTTATGGAATTAGTTTTATTATTATTAATAGCTGGTTTTTGCATTGCTTATCGTTCAAATCAAGCTGCTAATGTAGCTGGTACTGCTAAGTATATTTCTAATCAAGCAAAAGAAATATATGATAAGGTTGCACCATTTTCTTATAAACAAATGAGAGCAAAGATTAAGGAATTAGGTGAAGATTATTCTCCAAAAGAATATCTTACTCAAATAGGTTTAATTGCTGGATTTGCTTCTGTTGTATCTTATTTGTATTTTTATAATCCACTTATAACTTTAATATATGCTGGACTTGCTAGTTTTGCTGTTCCATATCTTGCATTTTTAAGGTCTAAAAGGGTTTATAGTGAATATGTATTCGAACAAATTCAAACATATACAACAAATGTAATCATGGAGTTTAATACTACTCAATCATTTGTTAAATCTTTAGAGGGTGTTAGAGATTCTGGTATTTTAGAAGATCCAGTTTTAAGTGATGTTAAAACAATGATTGATATGTCTTATACAAATGGTACTATCGATCAATCTATAGCGTATTTTGATGAAAGATATCCATATTATATGGTAAAAAATATGCATCAATTATTCTATCAGATAACTAAAGAAGGAGCTAGAGATTCAGGAGAATCATTAGAAAATATGTCACTTGATATAGATGCTTTAGTTGAAGGGGTTTATCGTGATAGAATGGATAGACAAAATTTCCATACAAGATTTTTAACATTTGGTATAGCATTATTTTTCTTAGTTATGGCTATGCAATTCCTTTTAGGAAAAGATTCATACATTAAACTACTTGATATGTGGTATGTTGATATATTATTACATGGTATTATTTTGATAAATTGTTATTTTTTACTTAGTGGTGAAAAGTATTACAATGAGAATGTGGGGGTTGAGTAGATTATGTATTTTGAAATTTTAGCATTAGCTGTAGTGTTTGTTTTAGCACTACAATATACAAAGGTTATAGATCTTAATAAACTAGTGGAAGATAATAAAATGTATTTTAGAAAATTTAAAGAAGAAGACTATGATTTTCTAGTAAGAGCAAAATATGGTGAAGCCGTAGATCCAGACTTCTTATTTGGCAAAAGAATAAGGGATGGATTGTTAGTTGGATTAATTCTATTAACATTATTTATAAATAATATGTCTTATTTATATGTACTAGCAGCAGTGATAGCTGGTGTTGTAATGTTTAAAATGGGTTATTCAAATTTAAAAAAATATTATAATGCTCATCTACATGAAATAGATTCATTACTTCCACATTATTTAAAAGGTTTAGAGATTTTAATTCAACACTATACTGTTCCAGTAGCATTGGGAAAATCAATTGATGCTGCACCAGAAATATTTAAAAAGGGATTACAACAAATGATTTCACAGATTAATGCTGGTGATTCATCCATTAATCCATATATGGAATTTGCAAAAACTTATCCAGTTAGAGATTCAATGCGTATGATGCGTCTTTTATATCGTTTAGGTTTAGGTAAGCAAGAAAGAAAGCAAGAACAATTACTTACATTTTCTAGATCTATTTCATCGCTTCAACAAAAGGCAAGAGAAACAAGATATAAAGAAAGATTAGACAAGATGGAAGGAAAAACAATGTCAATGCTTATTTCAACTGGAGCAGGAGTTATGATTTTGTTAGTATTTGCTGTACTACAAATGATGAATTTTTAATTAATTTTATTAAAAAATTGATCTTCATTTTGAGAAGATCTTTTTTATTATATTTCTTTATATTTTTACTTAAATATGGTAAAATGTTAATTGGTGAAGGTGGTGTATAATTATGAATGATAATAATAATCAAAATAATGATAATAATTTAAATACCACCAATAATGAAAATAAAAATCAAGTGAATAAAAGAAGAGATAATATTAACAATAATCAAAATATTAATAACATACCAAGAAGATATAATCCACTTAATCCAGGAAGTATGTCAACTTCAAATATTAATAATAGCTTAAATAAGAATAATAAAAAGCAAAATTCAATAATAAATAATCAAGCATCCAATTATGGTAATCATTTAAGAAAAAATAGGAAAAAAGATAATGATTTTATTAATAATGGTTTAAATAGTAATTTAAAAAATAGATTAAATAGATTTAATAAGAAAAAACAACAAGATGAAGAAAATAATATAGATGATAATCAAAATAATAATGTAGATAATACTTCAAATAATATTGTAGATAATACATCTAATAATAATCAAAATGATTCTATAGATAACAATACTAATAATAATACACCAAATAATTCAATAGAAAAAAATAATTATAAAAATAGTCCAATGTCAAATCAAGTCCAAAAGCCAAAAACTAAAGGTAGTGGAAATGTAAAGAAAGATGTAGCAAAGGCTTTAAGTAAAAAAGGAAAAATAAGAAAAGGATTAGCTTTAGCTAAAGTTGTAAAAGATCAGGTAGATAATATTGAAGAAAAAGCTGAAGAAGTAAAAGAACAAGCTCAAGAAGTTGCACAAAATGTAAAACAACAAGCAAAGACAGCTGTTAAAAGAAAAATAATTGCTAGGTTAATTCAACTAATTCTTCCATTTATTCCTTATATTATTTTAGGATTAATAATAATATTTTTAATATTAGTTATTATTTTTTCAATAATTTCTATTGTAAGTGATGAAGAAAATGTTATTGATTCTATACAACTTAATTATTGTGAACATGTTAATTTAAAATGGGGTGATGGTGATGAAGAAAATAAAACTATTTCATCCAATGAATACATTGCCTATCAGTTAACTATGAATGAATTAACACAATTAGATGATGAAACAATTAAAGCATTAGCAGTTATCTATCGTACTAACTTATATCAAAGTTCAAATAACTTAGATAGTAATGTTTGTAATTATGATATTGATGAAGAATATACGGAAGTAGATAGTAAATTAACCGATTTAATTGAAAAAACAGGAAATAAAGTATTTACATTAACATCTGATCATTTAAATCATTTAGATATAGATGAAAAATTTACATATACCTTTATAGATAATAATCGATATGTTTTATATCAGGATAAAATGTATTATGATAAAAATTGGATTGATAATAATGTTGATAGTTCTTTAATTAATCAGGGAAGTACTATCAAATATTCATTTAGTCCTTATGCATCTTGGTATTTATCTAAACATGGTGATTATAATTATCATGGACTTTTATATCATTTCTATGCTCCTTCAGCAACAGCTAGTTATGTTTATAATGCTATTAGAATTGGTGGCAGTGATGGATGGGGAGATGGAAGTGATTTATGTAGTGATATTTCACTAAGTTCTACGTCATTAGAAAAAGAAGAATTTGTTAACTTTGTTAATCAAAATGTCAATAATTCAGTTTTCAAAAGTAATGCCGAAAAAATATATGACATTTCTATTAAAAATAATTTTAATCCTGAAATGGTTGTAATTAGAGCAGTTGCTGAAGGCTTTTCACCAGGTGGATCAACAAATAACTATTGGGGATTAGGTTGTACAAATACTGGTGGAAGAGCAGCTTGCAGTAATTATTCTTCATTTGATAATGGTATCTTAGGATATATAAATAATATAAAAAATCATAATTATGCAACAGTATATCAAATGATGTTAAAATATGCATATATCGGAAGATATTGGTATAATCCTGGTGGTTCTGGAAAAGGTGGATGTTATTACTTTCCACATATCAAAGAATATATGAGTGAGGATAGAATAAGTGTAGTTGAAGAAGCTTGTGCATCAAATAATAGATGTAATGATTCACAGTGTGTTAGTACAACGGATGAAGATCAAAGTGCTTATGCCAAATGGCAAGTATCTAAAATGACAAGTATTAGAGCGCAATTGTTTAATATAACAGCAGATAACTGCACAGAATCTGAAGGTGAAGGAGAAGAAACTGGAGATTTAAATACTTTAGGTGCAAGAGTTGCAAATTATGCTGTTAAAACATATGATAGTTGGCAATATTCTCAAGCAAATCGTCATCAAGATGGATATGTAGATTGTTCTTCGATGGTATCAAGGGCATATAAACATTTTAATGTAAAAATTTATAATAGTTCTGATACCACAGGTGAGATATATAGATGGTGTGAACAAAATGCTAAAACAATATCTGGAAATAATTTACAAGCTGGTGATTTAATATTTTATAATAGTCTTAGTCATAGAAATTCTAATAACTATTTAGGTATAGGTCATGTTGAAATGTATATTGGAAATAATCAAAGATTTGGTGCACATACGCATTATAAAAATAATCCAGAAAATGACGTTAGTGTTAAATTATATTTTGGTGGTGGAAATTTATTTTGTAGACCATCTAAAAGATAGGAGATAATTATGAAAAAATATAAGGGGTTAATAATATTTGTATTATTACTTGGCGTATATGGATTGGTAATGTATTTTATATTTAATGAAAAAAATACAGTTGCTGATAGTAAACAAAAAGAAAATAAAACAGTAGAAAATAAAACTTCACAAAATGACTATTATTTAGTTATAGGTAATTCTAGCTTTTTAAAATACCAAAATAATAGTTTTGTTAATACTTCTTTAAATAGTATTGAAAATGTAAATCTATTTAAAGTATTTATTGATAATAAATATTTTGGTAACTATAAATTAAAATATGGTGGCGATTGGAATTTATTTAATGATAAAGAAGAATATGTTAATTATGAAGGTAATTTACTTGCAGCATCTTCAAATTTAGAATTTACAGTCAAAAATTTTTCTATTAGAGAAATAAATGATGAAGATAAAATATATTTAATAAATAACTATAATTTAAATACATTTAATTATCTTACTTCTAATCAAGTAGTGGATATTGATTTGGATAGTAATGGACAAATAGATGAAATAATTTGTTTATCTTCAATGGAGGAAAGTGAAAGCATTAATAACTATTATAGTTTGTTAATAATTAAATTAAATGGAAAGTATCATACTTTAATTGATGAAAGAGGAGAAAATTCTAATTATGTATATGAAATATTATCAGTTGTAAATTTCTTTAATAATATGCAAGATAGTATTATTGTATCTAGATTAGAAGGATATATTAGCGAAAATCCTAAAACGACAAATTTAATAGTAAATTATAAAAATAATAATTATACAATAGATTAAATTTAATTAATGTAGTATAATAAAGTAAGATTGGTGATTTATATGAAATTTAAAGTATCTAAAGATGATTTATTAATATTTATAATATTTTGTATATTACTACTTTATCTTTGTGCAATAGGAGTAATGAATTTTGTTACCTTTGGCGCAGAAGGACATTTATGGGGATTAAATCCATTTCCTGCATTTGGGCCAAAGTATATTGCAATTACTCTTGTATTATTTTTTGCTGCACTTATAATGATCTTTACTAGTGTTTCATCTTATATTTTTAGTAGAGAAAAAGGCTCTGGTATTGGTATTAAAATTGGTGAAAAAGAAGAAAAAGGATATAATAGATGGGCAAAAGATAAAGAAATTAAGGAAGATACATTTGTTGAAAAAGTATCAGCTGATAGTTTATCTCTTGATTCTGCTGGTGTAGTATTAGCTCATGATAAAAATGAAATGTGGGTAGATAATGGTGAATATCATACACTTGTTATCGGATCATCTGGTTCAGGTAAAACAAGATGTGTTGTTAAGCCATTAGTTAATGTTTTAGCAAAACATGGTGAATCAATGATAGTTACTGATCCTAAGGGTGAATTATATCAAGATTGCGCTGAACATTTAAAAGAATTAGGATATAACGTAATTATATTAAACTTTAGAGAACCAGCTAAGGGAAGTGCATGGAATCCATTAACATTACCTTATCAATATTATAAAGAAGGTAATAAAGATAAAGCTACTGAATTACTTGATGATGTTGCTTTAAATATTTTATATGATCCAAATAATAAAGGTGAGCCTTTCTGGGAAAAGAGTGCAGCTGATTATTTTTCAGGACTTGCAATATCATTATTTGAAAATGCTAAAGAAGAAGAAACTAATTTAAATTCAATTAATGTAATGTCTACTGAAGGTGATGAAAGATTTGGAACATCACATTATATAAATGAATATTTTAATTTGATGGGTAAACAATCAACAGCATATACATTTGCATCAAATACAATTAATGCACCATCAGAAACTCAAGGTGGTATTTTATCAACATTTAGGCAAAAAATAAGACTATTTGCATCTCGTGAAAATTTATCTGAGATGTTAGGACATAGTGACTTTGATTTACGTGATATTGGTAAGGGCAAAACAGCGGTTTTTATTGTTATTCATGATGAAAAAACCACATATCATTCCCTTGCTACAATATTTATAAAGCAATGTTATGAAACATTAATTGATGTTGCTCAAGAAAATGGTGGCAAACTTCCATTTAGAACTAATTTTATTTTAGATGAGTTTGCAAATATGCCACCACTTAAAGATGTTGATGCAATGGTTACTGCAGCACGTTCAAGACTTATTAGATTTACATTTATTATTCAAAATTTTGCCCAACTAAATGATGTATATGGCAAAGAAGTAGCAGAAGTTATTCGTGGTAACTGTGGTAATACTATTTACTTAATTTCTACTGAACTTGCAGCACTTGAAGAAATTTCTAAAATGTGTGGTGAAGTTAAAAGTAAGAAGGATGATAAAACCGATTCTCGACCACTAGTTACAGTTACAGATTTACAGCAACTTAAATTTCCAGATGCGATATTAATGAGGCTTAGAAAACACCCATTTAAGACAAAACTACCATTAAATGATCAAATTAACTGGGGATATGAAATAAAAAAAGCCGAATATCCATCTAGAGAATTAAAGCCAATACAAATATTTGATATAAAAACGTTTGTTAAGGAAAAGAAAAAAGAAAAAACACTTAATGATATTAATTCAAATACTTCAAATCCAATGGGAATTGGTGGTATTAATCCGTTTAAAATGCCTTCAAATATTGGCTCAATGAGAGGTCCAGCTGGTGATATGAATTTTGATGCAAACCCTTTTATGAATTTCAATCCAAATCCTAGACCAATGTCTCCATTACCAAATCTTTCAGATATTGATATTGATCAAATGATGAGAGATATTGATAAAAAAATAGCAGAACTAGATGCTGAGGAAGAAAGAAAGAAAAAGGAATTACAAAATAGCACTCAAAATATTAAAGAAGAAGTTACAAAAGAAGAATCTAATGCAACACCAATTATTGATAATACTATAAAAGATGAAAAAGAGAGTAATATTTCACAAAAAATAGAAAATAAAGAAGAAAATGATTTTATAGATATTGATTTTGAATTGCCTAGTATAGAGACAATTAAGAAAGAAAAACAAAATATAAAACAAGAAGAAATAAAAGAAGATAAGATTGAAATATTGCAAGATGTACCAAAACCAAAAATTAATGTAGATGCTGATAGCATCGTTGTCGATGAAAATATTATTTCTGATGATGAATTCTTTGATGATTTCTTTGGCGATGATTAAAAGTAGACAAAAGTCTACTTTTTATTATTGCTTCTAAAGGTTGAAAAAAAGGTGATAATTTGATATAGTTATATAGAATGGATATGGTAGATATGGATTATGATATTAGTTTAAAAGCAATATATGTAAATAATAAAGAAACAAATGAATTTCCAAGTCAAAATGCTGGATATGAATTTGATAAGGTAAAATGTT
>JAFUTV010000001.1 GCA_017484125.1 Bacilli bacterium | reverse complement strand
TTTGATACATCTAATGTAACAAATATGAGTAATATGTTTGCTAGAATGAGTGGTTTAACAAGCATAGATATAAGTTCATTTAATACCTCAAATGTAACGGATATGCATGGAATGTTTGCTTATACGAGTAGCTTAACAAGTCTAGATATAAGTTCATTTAATACTTCAAACGTGACAAATATGGGTGGAATGTTTGCTTCAATGATTAGCTTAACAAGTATAGATTTAAGTGGTTTTGATACCTCAAATGTAACTACATTCTATGCATGTGCAACTTATGAAAGCATGGGATGTATTAATAGAGGTATATTTTCAGGAATGAGTGGATTAACAGAAATAGATTTAAGTCCCCTTAATACAGAAAAAGTAACAGATATGAGTTATATGTTTAATGGAATGGAAGGCTTAACAAGTATAGATTTAAGTCCACTAAATACCTCAATAGTAACGGATATGGAAGGTATATTTTCAAGAATGAGCGGTTTAACAAGTATAGATTTAAGTCCGCTTGATACAACAAATGTAACAAGTATGGAAAGTATGTTTTCAGGAATGACAGGCTTAACAAGTATAGATTTAAGCCCACTTGACACCACAAACGTAACAAATATGAGTAATATGTTTAAAGGAATGAGTGGATTAACAAGTATAGATTTAAGCCCACTTAATACAACAAATGTAACAAATATGGGTTCTATGTTTGAAGGAATGAGTGGATTAACAAGTATAGATTTAAGTCCGCTTGATACAACAAATGTAACAAGTATGGAAAGTATGTTTTCAGGAATGAGTGGCTTAACAAGTATAGATTTAAGCTCATTTGATACCTCAAACGTAACAAATATGAAGGGTATGTTTGCAAATATGACAAATATCACAAGTTTGGATTTAAGTCCATTAGATACATCTAATGTAAAATATATGGGATCAGATGTTAATAATTCTACTAATTCATTTTATGTACAACAGGGAATGTTTAGTAATTGTAATAAACTTCAAATAATATATGTTAATCCTACTACGTGGAATATAGATGCAGTAACAACAAGTAATAATATGTTTTTAAACGATACTAATCTTGTTGGAGGTCAAGGAACAATATATAATGGATCACATGTTGATAAAGAATATGCAAGAATAGATGGTGGAACATCTAGTCCTGGATATTTTACAGATATTGCTGATAAACCATAAAAAAACAATGCAATTTTAACTGCATTGTTTTTTAAATTAAATGGAAATATATACTTATAAAATGAAAAAATGTTCCTAGTAGGCAAAAGATATGAAATATTGAATGAATATATTTAATATGAGCTCCAATACGATAAAGTATTGCTCCTATTGAATACATTATTCCACCTAATGCTAAATATATAATTCCTGTTATTGTCATAGTTTCTATTAGATTTTGTATTCCAATTAAAATTGACCATCCATTTATTAAGTGGAGTATTACAGATAATATTTGATACTTTTCTATGTTAATTGATGTAAATATTATTCCTAAGGTTGTTGAAAGTGCAACTATTGAAAATAATATCCAGCCTAAAACATTTCCTACACCAATTAATGCTACTGGTATATATGTACCAAATACAAGTAAATATACGCTATCATGATCTAAAACTCTAAATACTTTTTTACCTTTTATATTTTTTGATAAAGCATGATATATACAAGAAATTAAATATAATAATATCATAGTAGATCCAAATATTGTAACACATGTTATTTTAAGAGCACCATTAGCTTTTACTGTCATTAAAACTAAAGCTGCAATTGAAAGAGCAGCACCTATACCGTGAGATATAGAATTAAATAATTCTTCGCCTAATGAATAATTAGGAATACTTTTCTTTTTAATTTCCATTAAAAATCACCGTATATAATTATAGCAAATATTTTATATATTTGATATACTATTTTAAAGGTGATATATATGGATAATGATATAAAAGAAAGAATTAAATATTTAGTTGATTTACTAAATAAAGCTAATATTGAATATTATATTAATGATAATCCTACATTAACGGACAATGAATTTGATTCTTTGCTTGATGAGTTAATAAAGTTAGAAAATAAGTATCCAAAGTATAAACTTGATAATTCACCAACTTCTAAGGTAGGAACATCAGTTATATCAGAATTTCAAAAGGTTGAACATCCAACACCTATGTTTTCTTTAAGTGATGTTTTTAATGAAGAAGAAGTTAGAAGTTTTGGAAAGAGAGTAGAAAAAGAAATTTCAAATCCTGAATTTGTTTGTGAACTTAAAATGGATGGACTTGCTGTTTCTTTGATTTATAAAAATGGTAAATTTGTTAGTGCTGCTACACGTGGTGATGGAAGAGTTGGTGAGGATATAACTAACAATGTTAAAACTATAAAGATGCTACCATTAACATTAAAAGAAGATATAGATTTAGAGGTACGTGGTGAAATCTATATGGAATATAGTGTTTTTGAAAAATTAAATGAAGAAAGGGAACGTGATGGACTTCAATTGTTTCAAAATCCAAGAAATGCTGCAGCTGGATCGATTAGACAGCTTGATAGTAGTATTACTAAATCTAGGAATTTATCAATGCTTTTATATCACTTACCTAATACTAATTTATCTACTCATTATGAAACATTAGAATTATTAAAAAGAGTAGGTCTTCCTACTAATCCTAATACTAAGTTATGTAAAAATATTGATGAAGTATTAGAATATATTAATTATTGGAGTATTCATAGACCAGAATTAGAATATCCAATTGATGGTATTGTTATTAAAGTAAATGATATTGCCTCTCAAAGGATTCTTGGTTCAACAGCTAAATATCCTAGATGGGCAATTGCTTATAAATTTCCTGCTGAAGAAGTAGTTACAAGATTAGATGATATTGTTTGTACTGTTGGAAGAACTGGACAAATAACACCTAATGCTGTACTTGAACCTGTTAAAGTTGCTGGTTCAACAATAAGAAGAGCAACACTTCATAATGCTAAATATATTGAAGAAAAAGATTTAAGAATAGGTGATTTTGTAGTTATTAGAAAAGCTGGAGATGTCATTCCTGAAGTTGTTCGACCAGTAATAGAAAGAAGAGAAAATGTTACTTCCTATATAATGATTGATAGATGTCCAATTTGTGAAACAAGACTTGTTTATAGTGCCTCAAAAATTGATTTAATATGTCCAAATGTAAATTGTCCTGCAAGAAATGTTAATTCACTAATTCATTTTGCAGAAAGAGACGCAATGAATATTGATGGACTTGGTGAAAAAATGATGGAAGATTTCTATAACATGGGATTCATTAAAGATATTACTGATATATATAAGTTAAAATCAAGAAGAGAAGAAATTATTGAACTTGAAGGATATGGTAATAAATCAGTAGATAATTTAGAAAATTCTATTGAAAATTCTAAAAATAATTCTTTAGAAAGATTACTAAATGGCCTAGGCATTAGTGGCATTGGACTTAAAACAGCTAGAGTATTGGCAAGAAAATATGAAAGTATTGATAATATAATTAATGCTTCTTTAGAAGAATTAGAATCAATTAAAGATATTGGACATATTCTTGCATTAAATATAAGGGAATATTTTGATAATGAAAATAATTTAAAATTAATTAATGAATTAAAAGAGCTTGGTATTAATATGAATTATTTAGGTCAAAAAGTTATTCAAGATGAAAACTTTACTAATAAAAAATTTGTTATTACTGGTACTATATCTTTTATGAGTAGAGATGAAATAAAAGCATTAATTGAATCACGTGGTGGTGAAGCCATTGATTCAGTTAGTAAAAAAACAAATGTAGTAATCGTAGGTGAAAATCCTGGATCAAAATATGATAAAGCATTAAAGCTAAATATTGAGATTTGGGATGAAGAAAAATTTAAATCTTTAATATAATTTGAATATATTATAATTTTATAGTATAATTATTTATGCGAAAGGAATAAATTTATGAAAAAATATTTAAAAGAAAATAAAACATTATTAATTTTAATGCTTATTGCTGCTTTTTGCATAGTAATAAGTGTAGTATTACTTTTTAAATATTTCTATTTTGGTAATGGGGGTACTAAATTTGGAAGTAGGTTAGATGGTATTGAAAATGTTGAAATAAAAGATGATAAAAAGTCTAATATTGAATCAACAATTTCAGCAAGTGAACTAGTTGAAAGTTCTAAAATTACTATTACTGGAAAAAGAATTGATATTAGAATAGTATTTTTAGAAAATGCAACCTTAACTGAAGCAGAAGGTATTGCATTAAAATCATTAGATAACTTTTCTGATGAAGAAAAAGCTTTCTATGATTTTGAGTTTACTTTAAAACAACAAGCAACAGAAAAAACAGAAGGATTTTTAATAATGGGGGCTAAAAACGTTAATGGGTCGAATTTAGTTTGGAATAATAATAACTCGACTTCAAGTAGTGAAGAGGAATAGTTTATGAAGAATAAATTACGATATATTATAATAGGAATAGTTTCTCTTATAATAATTGCAATAGTATCAATAGTTATTATTAATATTGTAAGTGATGAGAATAAATTAACTGTTGATGAAAAAAAGTGGATAAATACTAATTTATCAACATTACAAAATGCTAATGTTATTAATAATTCACCTGTATATGGTAATAATGGGTATGGTGTGTTTTTTGACTTTTTAAATGATTTCTCAAAAGAATATCAAATTAAAGTTAATCCTATAACTTATAATATTGGTGAAAATAATGTAGATTCTGGATTTAAGTTAACTAATAATATAGATAATAATTCAGTAGTATTTGAAAGTGATTACTATGTATTAATTGGTAAAAACTATGAACATATTATTGATATTGATGGTATAGGTAATAAAAATGTTGGTGTAGTATCTAATTCATATAGTTATCTTTCAAATTATTTAAATATTAATTTAGTAAGCTATAGTAATTATAGCGAATTAGAAAAAGCTTTTGAAGAAAATGATAATATTAAATATATGTTAGTACCAAGAACTTTATATATGGATTATATTGTTAAAAATTCTTATTCCATTATTTATCATTTTGGAGGTATTAAAGCATACTATGTATTACAAATGAAAAATGATGATACTTTCTCTATAATATTAAAGAAATTCTATAATAATTGGAAGAAAGATAATTTATCTAAAACTATTAATAACAACTTACTTAATTGTTTAACTAATAGTTTATCTTTATCTGAAAAAGATTTATCTACTATTAAGGCTAAAGTATATAATTATGGATTTGTTAATAATAATCCATATGAAGTATTAATTGGTGGAAACTATGGTGGTATAGTATCTGAATATTTAGAAAAGTTTAGTAATTTTACTGGTGTAGAATTTAAATTTACTAAATATAAAAACTATAGTCAATTTGTTAATGCAGTTTCAAATAAAGAGGTGGATTTATACTTTAATTATTATTCAACTAATAATGAGTTTAGGGATATAGATACTCAAATGAATGTTACTTATGTAATTGCTGCGAAAAACACTAATGGATTAGTTGTTAATTCTATATCTACACTTCAAAATTTAGAAATTAGTGTTTTAGAAAATTCAATACTAAGTAGTTATTTATCTAATGTATCTAATGTTAAAATTAATACTTATAAATCTATATCTGATTTAAAAAAATTAGGCAAGAAAAATGCTATTATAATGTTAGATAAAGAAACATTTGATTATTTAAAAACTAATGATTTAAAAGATTATACTATTAGATATACTAATACAACTGATAGTACATATAATTTTAAATTAAATACAGATGATTCTTTTTATAGATTATTTAATGCTTTTGTAACTACTCAAGATCCTGAATTTATTAGAATTAGTGGATTATATAATCATGAAAAGACAATTAAAAAAGGATCAATATTTGGAACTATTGCTGTATATATTTTAGTTATAATTGTTGCTTTATCTTTAGTATTATATATTTTATATAGATCTTCAAAGAAAATTAAAATATCTAAAAAGATTAAAAAAGAAGATAAGATTAAGTTTATAGATCAATTAACATCACTTAAAAATAGAAATTATTTAAATGAAAATATAGATGGATGGAATAAAAATAGAATATATCCACAAGCTACTATTGTTATAGATTTAAATAAAATACAAGAAATTAATGATACTAAAGGATATGATGAAGGCGATAGACAAATAAAGGCTGCTTCTAATATTTTAATTAGAACACAACTTGATAATAGTGATATCATGAGAACTGATGGTAATGAATTTTTAATATATACTGTTGGTTATGATAAAAGAACTATTGAAAGTTATATTAGAAAATTAATTAAAGAATTTAAAAACTTGCCTTATGATTATAGTGCTATTATTAGTTATTCTTTAATTGAAAATGATTTAAAAACTATTGAAGATGCAATTAATGAAGCTGTAGATGATATGAAAATAAAAAAACAAGAAATATAGGTGAGATAAATGAAAAAGAGAGTAAAAAAGTTTTTTAACAATTTCTGGACGGTTATGAGAATGCCGGAGATGTTAATATTACCAGGACAACTTGCTTTCTTTTTTATTTTATCTGTTGTTCCTATATTAACAATAATAAGCTATGGTGTAATATCATTTAATCTTTCTCTTGATGTAGTAACCTCGTTTTTATCAAAAAGTTTTGGCGAAGAAATTGTTAATTTAATTGTTCCACAAGTATCTAATATTAGTTTATCTGTCGGTTTTATATTAACTTTAATAGTTGGTTTTTTCTTCGCATCAAATGGTGCATCATCAATTATTATTACATCTAATACTATTTATGGAATTGAAGATAAAGGGTTTATAAGAAGAAGAATAAAAGGAATGATAATGACTTTATTTATGGTAGTATTGTTTCTATTTATTTTATTAGTACCATTATTTGGTGATACGATTATAAAAATGATTGAGAATTTTAATTCCAATTCTAAAAGTACAATAATATTTATAATTAATTTACTTAAAGGACCTTTATCTTGGTTTATTATATTTTTCTTTATTAAACTTTTATATACTATGGCACCAGATAAGAAGATTGCCTCGTCACAAACCACATATGGTGCATTGTTTACGACAATTGGTTGGATTATTTCCACTGCAATATATTCATTTTATATAAGTAACATTGCTAATTATTCTTTATTTTATGGTAGTTTAGCTAATATAATCATTTTAATGCTTTGGACTTATTTACTTGCTTTTATTTTTACGATAGGTCTAGCACTTAATTATAATAGGGGAGAACAGTTACCAAAAAATACCAAGAATAATAAATAAATAATAGATAATAATAGTAATGTTAATATCAATCTAGTATCAGTTTACTAACGATATTGACAGTATTTAAATGCTCATATATATGAGCATTTTTAAATTTTAAAAAAAATTTAAAAAATAGTTGACAAATTGTATTCTTTTTAATAAAACGTTAATAACAGATATGAATTAATCTGTTTTTAAATTATTAATTTGATATTAACAAATGATTAAAAACAAGCGAATGGAGATATTAAATAAATTAAATATTTTAAAAAGTGTAACTAAACGTCGTAATGTTTATATAAATGCCAATTACAAAAATGTTTTAGTTCGTATATGTGTTGGTGATAATGTTGCAAAATGTGTTTTAAATAGAAAGCCTACTTTTTTAAATGTTGCTATAATTCATCGTAGTGGTATAGTATGTGGTTCATGGTATGAAAATGATAAATTAATATATAATCCTTTAAATGATAATAATATGGTGTTAAAATTAAGTAAGGAATAGGAAGATAATATGAAAGAAATTGTTGAGGAATTAATTAAAAGAAAAGAAACTATTGCTACAATGGAATCCTGTACAGGCGGAGCATTAGCAAGTGCTATTACTAATATTCCTTCATCTAGTGAAATAATTAAATTTAGTGCAGTTACTTATTCTAATGAATATAAAATAAAAATGGGTGTATCTAAAGAAATTATAGATAAATATAGTGTTTATTCTGTCAATACAGCTCATGAAATGGCTTTTAATATAAGTAAATATGCTAAATCTGATTTTGGCGTTGGTATAACAGGTAAACTTAATAAAGAAGATCCAAGTAATAGTTATGGTAAAAACAATCAAGTTTTTGTAAGTATTTACTACAAAGAAAAATATTATGATATAATAATAAATGTAGAAAATATATCAAGAAAGGATAATAAAGACATTATAATAAAGGCAATAGAAAAAAAGTTAAGTGAAATATTATGGAAAGATTAATTAATAAAGTAAAATTATTTGTAAATGATAATGATAAATCGGCACTTGCTGCTAAAGATTTAGAAATGGAATTAAAAAAATATAAATTTAAAATAGTTGATAAAGATTTTGATTTAGGTATATCTATTGGAGGAGATGGATCTTTTCTTAGAATGCTTAAAGATTGTAAATTTAATAGTAAAATATATTATATTGGTATAAATGTTGGAACTTTAGGATTCTTACAAGAAATAGATATGAAAAACACTTTGGATTTTGTCAAAAGATTAAATTCTGACAAGTTTAATATTGAAGAATTATCTTTACAAGAAACTAAAGTAATAACAGAAAATAAAGTATATAATTATAATAGTTTAAATGAAATAGTTGTAAGAAGACAAGACTTTGATACATTAAAGATGCCAATATATGTTGATAATGAGTTATTAGAAAACTTTTCAGGTGATGGTATATTAGTTAGTACATCAACAGGCTCAACTGCTTATAATATGTCATTTGGTGGTTCTATTATATATAATACTTTAAAAACTCTATCTATTACACCAATAGCTCCATTAAATAGCAAAGCATATTCAACATTAGTAAACTCAGTTATTGTTCCTGATAGTAAAATAATTTTCCTACAACCAGATAAGAACAATTGTAATTTATATTTTAAAATAGATGGTGTTAACAGAGAAATAAATGATGTTATAAAAGTAGAAACTAAAATTGATAAAAAGACTATTAAATGTATTAGAATGAAAGATTTCCATTTTATTAAAGTGGTAAATAATAAATTATTAGAAAGGAAATAATAATGACATATAATAGTGAAGAAGAATTTTTAAAACATTATAATCCTAATGAATATGAAAGACTTTCAATGACATCGGATATATTACTAATTTAAGATGAATTAGTTGATAATTATCGTAAAAATAATAAAAAAATGATGTCTATATTACTTGTTAAAAGAACAGATTATCCTTTTAAAGATAAATGGTGTTTACCTGGAGGATTTTTAAGAGTTAATGATGAAACTTTAGAGGATGCTGCTAAAAGAATATTAAAAGCGGAAACAAATTTGGAAGATATTTATTTAGAACAATTATATACATTTGATGACTTAAAAAGAGATCCAAGAATGCGAGTTGTATCTACCTCATATATAGCTTTAGTCGATAAAAATAGATTAACTGATAAGATAAATCCTAATGCATCATGGTTTGATATAGTACTTTATGAAGATAAAAATAATATTGTTGATATTATATTAGATAATGGTAGTAATCAAATAAAAATTAAAATTAAAAAAACTTTAAGAGAAAAAACAACTGATAGATATTCATTTAGTGTGGTTGAAAATAAATCACTTGCATTTGATCATCCTTTGGTAATCTTATCAGGTATAGAAAGGCTAAAAAATAAACTTAATTATACTGATGTTGCTTTTAATATGATGCCAAAATATTTCACTTTAGGAGAATTTCAACAAGTATATGAAATTATATTAGGGAAAAAATTACTTGATCCTGCTTTTAGAAGAATTATTGCAGGAAAAGTAGTTAAGACAAAAAAAATGAAAACAGGTGAAGGGCATAGACCATCTGCATTATTTGAATATAAAAAGTGAACTTCCTATGGAAGTTTTTTAAATTATTTGATAAAATCTATTTCAGGTGAATTTATGTTTAAAAAAATATATGTAGAAATAACTAATAATTGTAATTTATCTTGTTCTTTTTGTGTTAAAAATAACCGTATTAAAGAATTTATTACTATAGATAAGTTTAATATTATACTAAAAAAATTAAAGGGGTATACTAATTATTTATATTTTCATTTAATGGGTGAAGCTCTACTTCATCCAAATATTAATGAATTAATTGATATGGCTAGTAAATCTTATAAAGTAAATATTACCACGAATGGATATTTAATAAATAAAATAAAGGATAATAAAAATATTAATCAATTAAATATATCACTACATAGTTTTAATACTTTATATAATAAAACATTAGATGAATATTTAAATAATATTTTTGAAAGTATTGATATGCTTTTAAAAAATAATACTATTATTTCTTTAAGAATGTGGACTAATAATTCAAATGAATTTGATATACTTAATAGACTAGAAAAAAGATATAATATTAAAATAAATGGTAATACTAAACTAGATAATAATTTATATTTAGAATTTGATGATGAATTTATATGGCCTGATATTAATAATAGTTATTATAATGAGGAAGGTTCATGTCAAGGTCTTAGAACTCATATTGGAATATTAGTGGATGGAAGTGTTGTTCCTTGTTGTTTAGACTATAATGGATTATTATCTTTAGGTAATATTTATAAAGATGATTTAAAAGATATATTAAATAGTTTTAAATATCAAAATATGTTAAATTCATTTTTAATTAATAAAAAAGTTGAGGAACTATGTAAACATTGTAATTTTTATGATAGAATAATAAATCGAAAGAAGTGAAAAAGATGGCAAATGATAAAATAATAATCAAAGGTGCAAGAGAGAATAATTTAAAGAATGTTGATTTAGAAATACCAAAGAATTCTCTTGTTGTTATGACTGGAGTATCAGGATCTGGTAAATCATCTTTAGCTTTTGATACTATTTATGCTGAAGGTCAAAGAAGATACGTTGAAAGTTTATCTGCTTATGCTAGACAATTTTTAGGTGGAACAAAAAAACCAGATGTTGATTCTATTGAGGGATTATCTCCATCTATTTCAATTGATCAAAAAACAACAAATAATAATCCAAGATCAACGGTGGCAACAGTTACTGAAATATATGATTATTTAAGATTACTATTTGCAAGATGTGGTACTCCTTATTGTCCTAATCATCATGAACCAATAGTTCATCAATCTATTGAAGAAATGACTGATAAAGTTATGGCACTTGAGGAAAATACTAAAATAGAAATAATGGCACCTATTGTAAGGAGTGAAAAGGGTGAACATCAAAAAATATTTGATGATTTAAGAAAAGATGGTTATTCAAGAGTAAGAGTAAATAATGAAGTTAGATCATTAGATGAAGAAATTAAACTTGATAAAAATATTAAAGATAATATTGAAGTAATAATAGATAGAATAGTAATAAATAAAGATGAAAGAAGTAGGGTTTTTGAATCTATTGAAAATGCCACTAAGTTAGCTAATGGACTAGTACTTATTCATGTTATAGATGGTAATGAATATCTTTTCAGTGAAAATTATGCATGCATTAAATGTGATTATTCACTTCCTGAACTTGAACCTAGAATGTTTTCTTTTAATAATCCCTTTGGTGCTTGTCCTGAATGTAAGGGATTAGGTTTTAAAACAGCAATATCAGAAGAACTACTTATTCCTGATCCTACTTTGTCAATAAAAAAAGGAGCAATTTCAACATTACAAGATTCATCTAATATCTTTTGGACTGAAGTAAAAACATGTTGTGATTATTATAAAATAGACATGGATAAACCATTTAATAAATTAACTAAAAAAGAAAAAGATATTATTTTATATGGTAGTTTAGAACCATTACAATTTGAATATACTGCTAAAAATGGTAATAAAAGATATTCTACAAGTTATTATGAAGGAGTTATTACTAATTTAGAAAGAAGATATATTGAAACTAAATCTGAATGGATTAGAGAATGGTTAGACAATTATATGATGGAACTTGATTGTCCAGTTTGTCATGGTGCAAGATTAAAAGAATCTGTTTTAAATGTATTAATAAATAATAAAAATATTTATGATTTTACTAAGATGAGTATTGGAGAACTAAAAAAATTTATGTCTAATTTAAAACTTAATAATGAACAAAAAAAGATTAGCGAGTTGGTTGTTAAGGAAATAAAAAATAGATTAGATTTTTTAGATAATGTTGGCCTTTCTTATCTTACTTTAAATAGAATGGCAGGAACACTTTCAGGTGGTGAACTTCAAAGAATAAGACTTGCAACTCAAATAGGATCTCGTCTTTCTGGAGTACTTTATGTTCTAGATGAGCCATCTATTGGTCTTCATCAAAGAGATAATGATCGTTTAATTAAATCTTTAAAAGATATGGTAAATTTAGGTAATACATTAATTGTTGTTGAACATGATACTGATACTATGATGGCTGCAGACTTTTTAGTAGATGTAGGACCTGGTGCAGGAAATGAAGGAGGAAAAATTGTTTCTTATGGAACTCCTAAGGAAGTAGCAAAAGATAATAATTCTCTAACAGGTAGATACTTATCTGGTAAAGAAAAAATAGAAGTACCAACTAAAAGAAGAAAAGGTAATGGTAAATTTATTGAAATAATTGGTGCTAAAGAGCATAATTTAAAGAAAATAGATGTTAAAATACCTTTAGGTAAATTTGTTTGTGTAACAGGTGTTTCAGGATCTGGTAAATCATCTTTAGTTAACGAAATATTATATAAATCAGTATTTAAAAATATTTATAAAAAATCTAGAACTGTACCTGGTGATGTTGAAAAAATAAAAGGATTAAATAATATTGATAAAGTGGTCCAAATATCTCAAGATCCAATTGGAAGAACTCCAAGAAGTAATCCAGCAACTTATGTAGGTGTATTTGATAACATAAGAGATTTATTTGCTAATATGAATGAATCTAAGATGAGAGGATTTGATAAGAGTAGATTTTCATTTAATGTTAAAGGTGGAAGATGTGAAGCATGTTGGGGCGATGGTGTTAAAAAAATTGAAATGCACTTTTTACCTGATGTGTATGTACCTTGTGATGTATGCCATGGTACAAGATATAATAATGATACTTTAAATATTAAATTTAAGGGCAAAAATATTGCTGAAGTTTTAGATATGAGAGTTGAAGAAGCTGTAAAGTTTTTTGAAAATGTACCGAAGATTAAAGAACAATTAGATGTAATGATGGATGTTGGACTTTCATATATTAAACTTGGTCAAGGTGCACCAACACTTTCAGGTGGTGAAGCAGGAAGGGTAAAACTTGCCAAAGAATTACAAAAGAAACCTACTGGTAAAAGTTTATTTATTTTAGATGAACCTACTACTGGTCTTCATTTAGAGGATATAAAAAAATTAATAACTATTTTAAACAGAATAGTTGATAATGGTGATACAGTTGTAGTAATAGAACATAACTTAGATGTTATTAAAGTTGCAGATTATATTATTGATTTAGGACCTGAAGGTGGAAATTTAGGTGGAGAAGTTGTTGCAACTGGTACACCAGAAGAAGTTGTTAAAAATCAATCATCTTATACAGGACAATATTTAAAGAAATATTTAAATTAAAGAGTACTATTTTGAAGTGAACCCCGTTTCGGACACTTTAAAAAAAAGTAACTTTAGTGTAAAATAGCACCTCAAGAAAGTGAGGTGTTATTTTTATGGCTAAAAGTGGGCAAAAATTCAAAAAATATAATGATGAGTTTAGAAATAGTGTT